>JBBQFU010000247.1:0-12660 GCA_038322185.1 Haliangiales bacterium | reverse complement strand
AACGATCAGTCCTCGGGGGTTCGACCAGCGGCGGTCGCGATGCGATCGAGCACGCCGTTGACGAATGCCGACGACTCGGCGGTGCCGAAGCGCTTGGCGAGCTCGACGGCCTCGTTGATCACGACCTTCACGGGCACGTCGCGGAACGCGAGCAGCTCGCAGGCGCCGAGGCGAAGGATGTTGCGGTCGACGCGCGACATGCGGTCGATGCGCCAGTTCTTCGAGGCCGACGTGATCAGGTCATCGATGTCGGTCGCCCGCAGCACTGCAGCAGCGACGAGCTCGCGCGCGAAGGTCTGGGCAGAGATCTCGACCTCGAGCTCGAACTCTTCGCCCCAGCTGTTGGCGGCCGTATTGATATCCGTGCCCGCATCTCCATCGCGGGCGTAGAGCAGCTGCAGCGCATACGCCCGGCCGCTGCGGCGAACTCCAATGCTCATCAGCGAGCCTTCTTGCCGCGTGAGGACCCGCCGCCACCTGCGAGCGCGCGGAACAGCGTCGCCATCTCGATCGCGCCGAGTGCTGCGTCGAAGCCCTTGTTGCCGGCCTTGGTGCCGGCGCGCTCGAGGGCCTGCTCGATCGTGTCAGTCGTGAGCACGCCGAAGCTGATCGGAATCGCGGCACTCGCGGCGGCACCCGCAATGCCGCGTGCGGCCTCACCGGCGACGTAGTCGAAGTGCGGCGTCGAGCCGCGGATCACCGCGCCGAGTGCGATGACGGCATCGATGCCACCACGATCGATCACGCGGCGCACGACCTGGGGCAGCTCCCACGCGCCGGGGCAGCGGATCAACGTCACGTCGTCCGCGTTGCCGCCCGAGCGCACGATCGCGTCGAGTGCACCCGCAACCAGCGGCTCGACGATGAGCCCGTTGAAGCGGCTCGCGACGATCGCAAAGCGGAGGCCGGTGGCGGAGAGTGTCCCTTCGATGGTGGTCGGCATGCGGGGGCCAGATATAGCAGAGACTTAGGCGGTCTTGCCGGCCCGGGCGGCCCCCGGCGGCGGAATCGGCACGCGCTCGACGACATCGATGCCAAAGCCCTCGAGGCCCGGAATCTTGCGGTCGCTCCACATCATCAGGCGGATCTTGTGGCAGCCGACGTCGGCGAGCACCTGCGCACCGAGGCCGAAGTCGCGGAGTGCGTCGCTGCTCTGGTTGATGCTCGCGAAGCTGGGGCGCGCAACCTCGCGCTGCATCACGAGACGCTCGAACGAGCTCTTGAGGTTCATGCGGCCGCGATGCACGACGTAGAGGAAGACCCCGGCGCCCGCATCGTCGATCGCCTTGAGGGCGGAGACGAGATCGGGGCGCAGGTCGAACGGATCCGCGAGCGGATCCATCACGGCGACGCGGACGAGCACGGTGCCACCGGCCGCGGACACGGCAGCGACATCACCGCGGACGAGCGCGAGGTACTCGGTGTCCTCGACGTCGGTCTCGTAGTAGTGCGCGGCGAACGGTTCGCCGGGGCCGAGGCAACCCGGACGGATCGTGCCGGTGCCCTGGCTGCGCACGATGCGTTCGCGCTGCAGGCGGTACGCGATGATGTCGGCGACGCTGAGCACCATCATGTTGTGCTTCTTGCCGAACTCCTCGAGCTCGGGGAGACGCGCCATCTCGCCGTCCTCGCGCATGATCTCGCAGATCACGCCGGCGGGCTTGAGCCCGGCGAGGCGCGCGAGGTCGACCGAGCCCTCGGTCTGGCCGGTGCGCACGAGCACCCCACCCTTGCGGGCGCGCAGCGGAAACACGTGGCCGGGTGACACGATCTTGTGAGGGCCGGTGTCGTCGGCGATGGCGGCGCGAATCGTGGTGGCGCGGTCGCGGGCAGAGATGCCGGTCGACACTCCGTTGCGCGCCTCGATCGAGACCGTGAATGCGGTGCCAAGGGACGCCTGGTTATTGCGAACCATCGGCGCGAGCTCGAGCTTGTCGATCATCGCGTCGTCCATCGCGAGGCAGATGAGGCCGCGCGCGTGGGTCGCCATGAAGTTGATCAGCTCGGGCGTGATCAGCTCGGCGGCGAATACGAGGTCGCCTTCGTTCTCACGATCCTCGTCGTCGACGAGAATCACCATGCGGCCGGATCGGATCTCTTCCAGCGCACGGACAACGCGTTCGATGGAGCTCATCGCGTACCTCCTACTAACAACTTCTCGACATGCTTCGCGAGGATGTCGGTCTCGAGGTTGACCCGATCGCCGATCGCGAGCAGGCCCAACGTCGTCATGTCGCGCGTGTGCGGGATGATCGCCACCGAGAACGTCTCCGCATCGACCGTGTTCACGGTGAGCGACACGCCGGCGATCGCGATCGAGCCCTTCTCGACGATGTACTTGAGCAGCGCAGGCACCGCGCGAATCTGCAGCACGAGGTTCGAGCCGAGGTCGCGACGCGCGGCGAGCTCGCCGGTGCCATCGATGTGACCCGTGACCCAGTGGCCGCCGAGGCGGTCGCCGAGCTTGAGCGAGCGCTCGAGGTTCACGCGCGAGCCGACGCGCAGCTTCCCGAGGGTAGTGCGCTCGAGCGTCTCGAGGCCGGCGAGCACGCTGAACGTCTCGCGATCGGTCTCCGTCACCGTCAGGCACGCGCCGTCGTGGCAGACGCTCTCGCCGATCGTGAGCTCGCGGACGGGAATCTTGCCCGGCTTGACCGCGAGCACGAGCGCGTTGTTGCGGCGCTCGGCGCGCGCAACGGTGCCCATGTCTTCGACCAAACCCGTGAACATGTTGGGGGGTCTACCACTAACCCCGACCGAGCGAAACCGGGGACATCCGGCGAAACCCACCTCAGTTCGCGAGGATTTCCCCTGGCAAACCACCCGGTTCTCCTGCGGTTGCTCACGCGTGGGCGACCTCGGCGCTCAGGCGTTCTCACGCGCGGAAGACCGAGGGTGGATCCATGAACAACACCACGGCGCTCCTCACCACCCTCGCTCTCGCAGCCTCCACCACCACCGCCCTCGCCCAGCCGGCGGGCGAGCTCGTCGACTCGGTCAAGGTCGACGAGGCCAAGGAGGCCGATGCCGTCGCGCCGCCCACCAGCCGCCGTCACGCCCGCATGCTCCTCGAGGGCCTGGCGATCCAGGCGAACACCGGCGAAGGCTGGGGCGCGTCGAACATCGTGGACTGGCAGCTCGGCTTCAAGGGTAGCGCCCTGACCTCCAAGCTCGGCTTCGACCGCGACGGCTGGCGCTTCGATGGCAACTCGTTCGCGCTCAACGCGATCTGCCACCCGGCCTTCGGCGCGCTGACGTTCTTCTCGGCGCGCAAGAACGGCTACGGCCTGGCCGAGTCCTTCGCGATCTCGACGCTCATCTCGGGCACGTGGGAGCTGTTCACCGAGTGGGCGGAGTACGGCAGCATCAATGACGCGCTCTCGACCTCGACCACGGGCGTCCCGATCGGCGAGGCCGCGCACCAGATCGTTCGCAACTGGCGCCGCGCTCGCTACGTCCTGAACGTCGGCGCCGGCTCGCAGGGTGGCGATGCCATCGTGTCGCTCGGCGGTCGCATCGCGCTCGACACGCTGCCGACCGAAGGTTCGGGTGTGGTCACCGGTGGTCGCCGTGTGGGCGTCGGCATCGATGTCCCGAGCGATGGGGAAGGCCTGCGTGGCGTCGAGGCCGCCGTGAAGACCTCGCTCGTCGGCTACTACGCGGTCGGCGAGAACCACCGCGTGTTCGCTGGCGCGAGCGCCGAGTTCTACTACCGCGACAGCAAGGATCGCGAGGCGCGCGAGGGCGACATGCTGGCGACCGTCGCCGCCGGGCCGACGGTCGACGTGCAGGTGCGTCACGGTGATGTGACCCTCGATGTCGGTGCCGACCTCTACGCCGACTTCGGCATGCTCGAGGCGCAGGCCTACGAGAGCTGGCGCGCGATGAATCCGAGCGCGCGCATCAGGAACTCGATGCAGGACAAGGCGCGGCCGTACTACTACGCAGCCGGAGCGACGATCGATCCGCGCATCAACGTGGGCTACCGCTGCCTCAGCGTTGGCGGCAAGCTCGTGGTCAGCATGTTCTCCTCGCTCGACGGTGCCGACCGCGACCAGGAGATGATGACGGCCGACCCGCACATGACCGACCGCGACACGATGGCCGAAGCGTGGCTCGGTTACGAGCGTGGCAACATGTCGGCCGCGATCAATTCGCGCCTGCATGCCCGCAGCGGTTCGATGGACACGGCGCGTGGCACGACGACCGACCACACCACGATGTTGACGGTGTCGTATGCCCGCTAGCGCGTGCGAACCACGGCGCGCAGCAGCAAGTCCTCGCCGATGCGCCGCGGCTCACCGACGAACTGGAGCTGCCACGCCTCGGCGAGCGACGCGATGCCCGCACCGCCAACCCAGCTCGGAGACGGCCCACCCACGATGCGCGGCGCGACAAACAGCTGCAGCTCGGTGGCCAGCCCTTCGGCAAGCAGTGCCGCGTGAATCTCACCACCACCCTCGACGAGCACCGAGTAGAGACTCTCCTCGGCGAGCCGAGACGCGAGGTCCCCGAGCGAGACCTTGCCGCCGCTCGCTGGGAACCGCCACACCTCCGCCCCTGCCGCCGCGAGTGCGCGACCGTTGGTCTCGGATGCCGTCTCGGTCGTCGCGATGATCGTGCGCGGCCCCTGCTTGCTCGGCAGTAGCTTCGCGGTCGGTGGTGTGCGGAGCTCCGAATCGACGACGATTCGCACCGGATCGCGACCACCTTCGATGCGCGCGGTGAGCTGCGGATCATCGGCGAGCACGGTGCCGATGCCGACGAGCACCGCGTCGTGCCTGCTGCGCAGCCGATGAACGTGCTCGCGTGCCGCCTCGCCCGTGATCCACTTCGACTCGCCGCCGACCGTGGCGATCTTGCCGTCGAGGGTGACTGCAGCCTTGAGCGTGAAGGCTGCACGGCGCGTCAGCGAGGCGGTCGTGAATGCCAGGTTCGCGAGGTCGCATTCGTCGACGAGCACGCGCAAGACCGGGAGGCCCTGCTTGGCGAGCTTCTTGGCTCCACCGGCATGCGCTGCGATCGGGTCGAGCGAGCCAACGACGATACGCGCAAGCTTCGCCGCGGCGACACGCGGCATGCACGGAGGCGTGCGGCCCTGGTGGGTGCACGGTTCGAGGTTCACGTAGAGCGTGCCGCCCGGTGCCGTGCCGCCGAGCTGATCGAGTGCGTCGATCTCGGCGTGCTTGGTGCCCGGGCCGCGATGCGCGCCCTCGGCGATCACGTCGCCGCGCGCGTCGACGATCACGCACCCGACGATCGGGTTCGGTGCCGTGCGGCCGCGATACTGCTCCGCGACCTCGAGGGCCCGGCGCATGTGCCGCTCGTCGGCGAGCGCGATCAACCTGCGCGCTTCGCTGTCGCGGCTCGTTGCAGATGCGATCTGGTGCTGTGCTGCGGCGGTGGCGCCGGCCCCGGCGATGGTGGAGACCGAACCTGCCAGCTCGCGGGCTGCCTTCTGCGCGACGCCGGCGGTAGCGGTCCTGGCGAGGCTCGCGACGACCTTCTCGGCAGCGGCCTTCGCGCGAGTCCCCGCGGGGCGCGCGATCGCCGCGGTGCGAGCGGGCGCGACCAGCGCGGTGCCGCGCGGCGGCGTCTTCGTGGTCGGAGTGCCCCGCGGCGGTGTCTTCGTGGTCGGAGTGCCCCGCGGCGGTGTCTTCGAGGTCGGGGTGCCCCGCGGCGGTGTCTTCGACGCGCCGGTGCGACCGGCGTCCGCGGATGCATCCCGTGTCGGCGGCTTGGCACTCGGCGTGCCCCGCGGCGGAGTCTTCGACGCTGCGCCGGTTCGACCGGCGTCTGCGGATGCATCCCGTGTCGGCGGCTTCGCACTCGGCGTGCCTCGCGGCGGTGTCTTCGACGCTGCGCCGGTGCGACCGGGCACCGACGGCTTGGGGCGCGAGCGACGCGTCACTCGCTGGCAGCGACCGGAGCGTGCTCGTCGGTCGTCTCCTCGGAAACAACCGCCGGTGCGGCGTGCGGGCCGGTGTCGTCGCCACGCATGCTCTCGAGCTCCTTCTGGAAGCCCTCGATATCCCGGAAGTCGCGATAGATCGACGCGAACCGCACGTAGGCGACCTGGTCGAGCGCACGCAGCTTGGGAAGCACACGCTCGCCAATCTCACGCGCCGAGATCTCCGGCATGTTGAGCTCGCCAATCTCGCGCTCGACCTCGAGCGCGAGGTCGGCGACCTGTGCGCGCGATACCGGGCGCTTGGCGACCGCAGCCTGCATGCCGTGCTCGATCTTGTTACGGTCGAACGGCTCGCGACGACCATCGGTCTTGATCACGAGCGGCATCGACTCTTCGATACGCTCGTACGTCGTGAACCGGCGCTTGCAGCCCGGGCCCTCGCACTCACGACGGCGACGGATCTCGCTGCCGTCCTTCGAGACGCGCGTCTCGATCACCTTGTCATCGTCCGTTGCACAGAACGGGCAACGCATCAGGTCTTGACCGGCTCCTTGGCCGCTGTCTCGATCAGATCTACGCGGCGCTGGTGGCGACCACCGGCAAACTGCGTCGAGCGGAATGCGCGCACGGCCGACTCGGCGACGCCGGGACCGATCACGCGCGCGCCGATCGCAAGCACGTTGGCGTCGTTGTGGGCGCGGGCCGCGGCGGCCGTGAAGTCATCGTGCACGAGGGCCGCGCGGACGCCGGGGATCTTGTTCGCGGCGATGCTGATACCGATGCCGGTGCCGCATACGACCAGACCGTAGGTGCCGAGCTCACCGGCGACGCGGCGCCCCACTTCGGCGCCGAACGACGGGTAGTCGGTGGAGTCTTCGTTGTGCGTGCCGACGTCGACGACCTCGTCGCCGACCTCCTTGAGCACCGAGACCATGAGCTGCTTGAGCCGGAAGCCTGCGTGATCCGAGCCGACAAACCACTTCACGATCAGTCCCCTTTGTAACGGCTGAGGACGAGGGCCGCATTGGTCCCGCCAAAGCCGAAGCTGGTCGACATCGCGTGGTCGATAATTTCCTCGCGAGCCGTGTTCGGCAGGTAGTCGAGGTCGCAGTCGGGATCGGGATGCTCGTAGTTCGTGGTCGGCGGCAACACGCCGCGCGAAATCGCGAGGGCCGTGATGCCGGCCTCGATGCCGCCGGCGGCGCCGAGCGTGTGGCCGGTCATCGACTTCGTCGACGACATCGCCAGCTTGCGAGCGTGATCTCCGAACACGACCTTGGTCGCGATTGTCTCGTTCTTGTCGTTGAGCTCGGTCGAGGTGCCGTGCGCGTTGATGTACGCGATGGCAGTCGGGTCGAGCTTGGCGTCCGCCAGTGCGACGCGGAAGCAGGCCTGTGCACCCTTGTGCTCGGGTGCCGGGGCCGCGATGTGGTGCGCGTCGCTGGTGGCGCCGTAGCCGGTGAGCTCCGCATAGATGCGGGCGCCGCGCTTCTTCGCGCTCTCGAGATCCTCGAGGATCACGATGCCTGCGCCTTCACCGATCACGAAGCCATCACGTTCCTTGTCGAACGGACGGCTCGCTGTCAGCGGGTTCGCGTTGTTCGTCGACATCGCGCGCATCGCGTTGAAGCCGCCGACCCCGAGGATCGAGATGGTCGCCTCGGCGCCGCCGCAGATCATGCCGTCGGCGTAGCCGTGGCGAATCGCGCGCATGGCCTCACCGATCGAGTGTGCGCCCGTCGAGCACGCCGAAACGTGGCTGATGTTCGCGCCGGTTGCCCCGGTGCGAATCGACACCATGCCGGGTGCCTCGTTGATGATGATGTCGGTGACGAAGTACGGCGAGAAGCCGTGGCGCGGTCCCTTGATGCGGGCTGCGTCATACGTGCTCTCGATCGTCTTCACGCCGCCGAGCCCGGCGCCGATGTAGACGCCCCAGCGATGCTCCTGCCCTGCGGGGACCTTCTGGCCAAGGCCAGAGTCCTCGAGAGCCTGCATGGCGGCGGCGACGCCGAACTGCAGGAAGCGGTCGACGTGCTTGAGCTCGCGCTTGTCGAACCACTTGCTCGCGTCCCAGTTTTTCACTTCGCAACCGAACTTGGTTGCGTAGTCTGTGACGTCGAACTGCGTGATCGGCCCAGCGCCGTTTCTGCCGGCGAGGAGAGACGACCAAGTCGCCTCGAGATCGTTTCCGATCGGTGTAACGAGACCGATACCGGTAATCACGACGCGGCGCATGCGCATCTCCTACCGCGGCATGAGCCGCGTGTCACTTCGCGTGAGTCTTGATGTAATTCGTCGCGTCCTTGACGGTCTTGATCTGCTCGGTATCTTCCTCAGGAATCGTGATCTTGAATTCCTGCTCGAACGCGAGCACGAGCTCGACGACCGCGAGCGAATCCGCCTTGAGGTCGTCGATAAACGACGCTTCGGGGCGCAACTGCTCGGGGGACACCTCGAGCTGATTGCAGATGATTTCCTTGACCTTGGTCTCGATCTCGTCCGGCGACATGGCGGACTTCATAGTCGAAGTCGGCCCTTACATCAACAACAGTGATCCCCGTTAGTTGGTGGGTAACCGGCTACGCACAGGCGCGAAATCACATCAGCAGGCCGCCGTTGACGCGAATGACCTGTCCCGTGATGTACGTAGCCTCGGGACCGGCCAGAAACGCCACGGTATCCGCCACTTCCTCGGACCGACCAATTCGCCCGAGCGGGATCCCTTCCAGGAGCTTCGCGCGCTGTGCCTCGGGCAAATGCTCCGCCGTCATGTCCGTCTCGATGAATCCGGGCGAAACGGCATTACAGGTCACCCCGCGTGATGCCAGCTCCTTGGCGGTCGACATCGTCAGGCCGATCAGGCCGGCCTTGCTCGCCGAATACGCCGCCTGCCCCGCATTGCCCATCTCGCCCACCACCGACGTGATGTTGATGATGCGTCCGGCATCCCGCGCCTTGAGCAGCAGCGTCGCCGCCGCCCTCGTGCAGTTGAACGCGCCGCCCAAATTCGTGTTGATGCTCCTGGCCCACTGCTCGTCGTTGAAGCGCATGAGCAACCCGTTCACCGCGATGCCCGCATTGTTCACGAGGATGTCGAGGCTGCCGTGCTCCTTGCCGAGCGCCTTGATGGCCTCGCTCACTGCCGCGCCATTCGCGACATCGAACCCAGCAAGTGCTGCCGTGCCGCCCACCTCCTCGACTGCCTTCGCCGCCTCCCTCGCCGCATCTTCGCGTGACGCAAAGTTGATGAGGACCTTCGCGCCGCGGCGCCCGAGCGCGACCGCAATCGCCCGACCAATCCCGCGTGATGCGCCAGTAACCAGCGCGACTTTTCCCTGCAGTGCCTTATCAATGATGGCCATAAATCCCTCTACGCGTTGAACGCGGCGACTTCGTGCGGCTCGCCAATCGTCGTGACTTCGATCGTCGGTGCAATGCGCTTGATGAGGCCCTTCAGCACGGCGCCCGATCCCAGCTCATACGCCTTCACGACGCCCATCTTCGCGAGCGCCAAGACCGACTCTTCCCACCGCACGGGTGCCGTGACCTGCTGAACGAGCAGCTCCTTGATCCGTCCCGCGTCCGTCACCGGCTCCGCCGTCACGTTCGCAATCACGGGCACGCGTGGCGTCCGCACCTCGAGCTTCTCCATCGCCTCGGCGAGCTTCTCCGCCGCCGGCTTCATCATCGAACAATGGAAGGGGGCGCTGACCTGCAGCTTCTTCGCAATCTTCGCGCCCGCCGTCTTCGCCTCGACAATCGCCCGATCGATCGCCTCTGTATGCCCTGAGATAACGATCTGCCCGCCGCCGTTCAGGTTCGCCGCCTCGACCGGCTGCCCCGGCTGACTCGCTCGCTCGCACACCCCGCGTGTCGCAGCGAGGTCGAGCCCCATGATCGCCGCCATCGAGCCCTGCCCGACCGGCACTGCGTCCTGCATGAACGCGCCGCGCAAATGCGTCATGCGCACCGCATCCCGCAGCTCGATGGCCTCGGCCGCCACCAGCGCCGTCCACTCCCCAAGCGAGTGCCCGGCCACATAGTCGAAGCGCAGCCCCTTCTCGAGCAGCGAGCGAAACACCGCGATCGATGTCGTGAGAATCGCGGGCTGCGTGTTCTTGGTGAGCGTCAGGTCATCTTCGGGTCCCTCGAAGCAAACCTTCGAGATGGGAAACCCGAGTGCCTGGTCCGCCTCTTCGTACGTGCGCCGCGCAACCTCGTGCGCAATCGCGAGGTCGCGGCCCATGCCGACGCGCTGTGAGCCCTGGCCGGGGAACAACAATGCCGTTGTCATCGGCGGCGGTCTTCTCACGGCCCCGCCGACGCTGCAAGCGCCGGACTGCCGCCCGGGCGCTGCACGCCGAAGCGAGCCGAGCGAGCGAAGCGAGCTGAGCGAGCCGGAGCGGAGCCGAGCGAGCCGAAGCGAGCTGAGCGAGCCGACGCGAGCCGGAGCGAGCCGAGCGAGCCGAGCGCGCCGACCGAACGAGCCGACGCGAGCCGAGCGCGCCGACCGAACGAGCCGACGCGAGCCGAGCGAGCCGACGCGAGCCGAGCGAGCCGAGCGAGCCGCGCGAGCCGAGCGAGCCGAGCGAGCCGAGCGACCGCGCGAGCCGAGCGAGCCGACCGAACCGACCGAACCGAACCGACCGAACCGACCGAACCGAACGAACGACCGAACCGAGCGAAAGCGACCCAGTACTCCAGCCGCACATGTCCGGCAGCCGGACCTAGGCCGCACCGAGTCCGAACTCTTCGACTGTCAGACCTCCATGTTACTGCCCTAATCAAGATGAAGAGCACCAACTCTCCCTCCATGCACACGCACGGCGGCGCCCGTCCCGGCGCCGGCCGCAAGAAGTCCGGCAAGAAGGTCGGCGGCCCACATCGGCTGCGACCGGCCCTTTCGCGAATGCATCCGGCCCACGTCTCGCTCCGCACCGTCCGCACGGTTCCGCGTCTCCGTCAGCGCAACTTCTACGCCGCGATCCGCCGCGTGCTCCTTCGCTACCTCGAGGCCGCCAACTTCCGCGTCGTGCACCTCTCGATCCAGCACAACCATCTCCACTTCCTCGTCGAGGCCACCAACGCTCGTGCCCTCTCGACCGGTATGCAGAGCCTCGCGATCAACCTCGCCCGGGCCATCAATGCCGCGTGTCACCGCACGGGCAAGGTCTTCGCCTTCCGTTACCACGCGACCCAGGTCAAGACCGATCGCTACGCGCGCAACGTCCTCGCCTACGTTCTCAACAACTGGCGCCGCCACCGCGAGGACCGCCGTGCCCCGAGCACGATCCTCCTCGATCCCTACTCCAGCGCCTGCTCGTTCCCCGGCTGGACCATCAAGTGCCCGATGCCAACCGACTACGAGCCATTGCCGGTATCGAGGCCGCGAACCGATCTGCTCGCCAGCGCCTGGCAGTTCTACGGCCTGCTCCTCCCGACGGAGTGCCCGGGCCCCGTCGCGTAGCTACGCCGCGGCAATCTTGCCCATGCACTCGTACTCGAGCTTCGCTGCCCTCTCGAGGTGCGGTCCGGTAATGACCGAGCCCTCGTCCGCCGCAAGGAACGCCGCGCGCAACGCCGCATTCCGAATGTAGCCGCCGCTCATGACGTACTTGCGACCCAGCGTCTCGAAGTCGACATCGTCATCGACCGGCGCCGCAGCCGGCAGCATCGCCTGCCAAAGCGCCGCGCGTTCCTCGGCCTCGGGCAGCTCGAAACGCAGGTGCAGAGACAATCGGCGCTGAAACGCAGGATCGATGTTCGACTCGTGGTTCGACGTCAGCAAGCAAATGCCCGTGAAGCTCTCGAGGCGCTGCAGCAAATAATTCGTCTCGAGGTTCGCATACCGATCATTGCTCGACTTCACCTCGGTGCGCTTCCCAAACAGCGAGTCCGCCTCGTCGAACAGCAGAATCGCGTGTCCCGCCTCGGCCGCATCGAACAGCCCCGCCAAGTTCCGCTCGGTCTCGCCGATGAACTTCGACACGACCTTCGCCATGTCGACCTGATACAGCTCGAGCCCGAGCTCCTTCGCGATCAACGCCGCGACCATCGTCTTGCCCGTTCCCGGTGGCCCAGAAAACAGCGCGCTGGTGCCGAGTCCCTTGCCGACCTTCGCCGCGAAGACCGTGCGGCGCTGGCGAATGCGCGCGATCAGGTAGTGCACCGCCTCCATCTGGTCTTCAGGAAGCACGAGGTCATCCCACGTCTGCGTGACCTCGACGCGCTTCGCGTAGTCGCCAAGCTTGTCGTCGAGCACGGCACGCACGCCGGCATAAATGTCCTCGGGCTCGAGCTTGCGGCCGTTCGCACGGGCCTTCGCTGCTTTCGCTGCGTGGTGGATCAGCGCCGGCGCGAGCGGGTACTGCGTCGCGAGGTACTCCGCGTCGTCATCCGTGCCTTGTCCAAGCAGCCGCTGCCATAGCGCGGCGCGCAGTTCACTTGTCGGCGGGGCTGTCTCAATCACTACCGCGGGGCATCCCCACTTTATCCCGGGACGGTTCACGCCACACGTCACGAAGATGGGCCCGTCAAGTAGCGCAACGAGCTCGCTCATTTGATTTGATCAAGAAGTTGTGTTCGTTTCCGAAGCAAGTGCCTAGCTGAACCGCCCCGGGATCTCCGGAGACTCGTGGTCTTGAGTCAGGCTGCCATCGCCTGACTCTGTTGTTGATAGTACGCCGCTTCGAACTCCGCGGGTGGCACGTAGCCGAGCGGTTCGAGTAGCCGGCGGTTGTTGAACC
>JBBQFU010000246.1:0-12718 GCA_038322185.1 Haliangiales bacterium | reverse complement strand
GATGGTCGCCCTTCGCCACCTTCTTGGCGAGCGCACGGTAGTCAGGCTCCTGCCCCGCCTCGTACAGCCGCTGCCCGGTGAGCAGCTCGTAGAGCACGACGCCAGCGGCGTAGATGTCCGTCCGGTGATCGACGATGCCGCCCCGGATCAGCTGCTCGGGGGCCATGTAGCCGAACTTGCCAAAACCCATCTTCGGGTCGGTCGCAGTGCCGCGCAGCGCGCTCTTGGCGATGCCGAAGTCGATGACCTTGGTCTCCCCCTCGAACGACACCAGGACGTTCGGCGGCGAAATATCACAGTGGACGAGATTGAGCGACGAGCCGTCGCTCGTGGTGCGGCGGTGGGCGTACGCCAGGCCGTTGGACATCTCGCGCCCGATGAACAGCGCCAGGTCGACGGGCAGCTTCTGCTTGCGCTGGTTCAGATAGGCGAGCGTGCGACGAAGATCACGGCCCTCGACGTATTCGAGCGCGAGGAAGTACTCGTCGCCGACGCGACCGACCTCGAACACCTGGGCGACGTTCTGATGCTGGAGCTTGATCGCGACCTGGGCCTCGTCGACGAAGCGGGAGATGAACTGCGCGTCGGCCGCGAGGTGCGGCAGCACCTTTTTGATGACCGCGAGCTTCTCGAATCCGGCCAGGCCGTGCTTCGCAAGGAAGATCTCTCCCATGCCACCGCGCGACAGACGCTGGACGAGCAGATATCGCCCGAATACCTGAGGGAGGTTGGGATCTACGCGACCCAGGGGGCCGGTCTGCCCGGTGGTAGCGGTCGGCTGTTGCAACGCTCGCCAATCCTAACGCGCAACGGGACCGGCACAAGCATGTTACCGTCATGGCAGATCGCGTGCTGATTCGCGGAGTTGTGTGCGCAACGACACTTCTGCTGGGCTGTGGGGGGCCAAGCGGGGGAACGGTGTCGCTTGTCCTGGATATCCCCAACTCGATGCTCGACCCCAAAGGGTTCTCGAATGTCGAGGTCCGGCTGCATCGCGCCGACGGCGATACCGAGATCAATGTCGCGGTCGCCGCCGACGGAACATTCGATCTCGGCCCGATCGATGTGACGCCCGACGTGATGATCGAAGCGGCACTGCGCACCGACAGCGGAGCCGCCGTCGGGTACGGACGCGGCGCGGTGCCGGTGATCTTGCGCGACAAGGAGATCATCACGATCCCGGTACGCCGGCCGATCGTCTACTTCTCCGGCCTCTACAGCGAGGATCCGAATCCGAACGCGACGAACGACCGCACGTGGACCAAGACCAAGCCGACGTTCTATGACCTCGCGTCGGGCGTGCCCTTCGACGGGTCGACGGTGCTGATGACCAATGCGGTGTTCACTGTCTCGGCGGGCGCGAACCTGTACGTGATCGACCAGACGCCGACGAGCCCGTCCGACACGCTCGTGCTCATGGGAGCGCCGACGATTCGCAGCGTGTCGACGATCGATCATGCGGTCGCGGGCACACCGCTAACGGCCACGATCGATGGCGGCGTGCTCGACGCGGCGGGATCCGATGACGGCTCGCTCCTCGTGATCGGGACCACGACACACCTGTTCGTTGTCGATACCGAGACCGGCGCGGCGAGGCCGATCGCCGACGGCAGCTTCTCGCGCGTCGCGATCATCAGCGCGGGCGGTCGAGCGGTGACGGCAGTCGCGATTCGCAATCGCTCGTCGACCGGCGCGTGTACCGCGGAGCTCGTGTTCGCGGCCGCCAACTCCGACGATACGAACCAGGTCATGACGCTCGGCACCGGCGGCTACACGGACGTCGCCGCCGATGACGGGCGCGGGTTCTATGTCGACTCGTGCAAGACCGGCGAGCTCGGCGAGGCCACAGCGACTGGCGTGCAGGTGCTTCGCATGGGCCTGGGCAAGCCGGGCGCGCTCGCAGTATCGAACGGCCAGGCCTGGGTCGGTATCGAGAAGCCGACCGGCGTGGCGGTCAGGAGCTACCCGCTCGTCGGCAGCGACGAGCCGCGCAGCGTATTCGACGAAACGGCCACCCAGGTCGTCGAGGCGGCGGACTACGCGGGCGTGCTGCGCCGGCTCGACGCGCAGCAGCTCCTGTTCCAGGCGCTCGAGGTCGGCGCCGGTGGTGACTACGTGGCGTGGTCGGTTGCGGCGACCTATCACGGCGATGCGATTCCCGATGTGTTCTTCCCCGAGATGGACATGGCGACGCAGGAGCTGCGAGTGCTCGACGTGTCGACGGGCGCGATGATCCAAAACTACCGCAGCACGTGCGAGGGCACGATCCGAGGGAGCGGCTTCGACATCAACCGCTGGGTGTGCTCGCTGTCGCCCGGGCAGATCGAAGGCGCCCGCGCCGATCTCGATCACCGCATCAACTCGATGACCTTCCAGTTCGGGAAGAAATGACCCGCGCACTCGTGCTCCTCATGGTGGTCTCGGCGAGCCTCGCGCACGCCGACGACAACCCCAAGCGCAAGCTCGCGGTGCTCGAGTACCGCGCCGGCTCGTCGTCGCTCATCGGGATCGGGACCCAGCTGGCCACCGAGATTGGCAAGCAGACATCGTTGACCGTGCTCGGCCCGGCGCAGGCGCGGACGGTGTACGGCGAACAACTCGATCAGTCGATCGTGAAGTGCGGCGGCGAGGCCGAGTGCGTCGCGAAGATTGGCACCAAGCTGGGTGTCGAAGATGTGATCCTCATCGGCATCAGCGAGCTCGGCGACGTGATCCTCACCATGCAGCGCATCGACGTCGCGACCCGCCAGGTGAGCGTGCGCATCGCCGACTCGCTCGCAGACAACGCGGTGCCGTCGGCCGAGCAGGTCTCGGGCTATCTGGGCCGGCTGCTGCCGCCGACCGACTTCCTGCGCTTCGGCATCATCGAGATCGTGGTCAATCACCCGGGCGCGCTCGTGACCGTCGGTGGCGAGCAGCGCGGCACCTCGCCGATCGCACCGCTCAAGCTGCGTGCGCCGGCGACCTACGCGATCAAGATCGAGAAGACGGGCTTCGACGCCTACAGCACCAAGATCCAGCTGCCGCCGGACGGAGAGCTCCGGGTCGAGGCGAACCTGTCGCGCACGTCGAGCAAGGCCTGGTATCAGCGCTGGTACGTCGCGGTCGGGCTCGGCGTTGTCGTCGCGGCAGCCGCGGGCACCACGATCTACTTCGCGACCGGTGGCGGTGACGACCGCCTCGAGTTCAAGGGCTCGGTTCAGTGAGCCCGCGAAGCATCACGAGCGCGTCCTCGTCGTCGTCCTGGTAGTAACGCGCGCGGACGTGCACGGTCTTGAACCCGGCGCGCTCGTACATCGCGATCGCCGGCTTGTTGCTCTTCCGCACCTCGAGCGTCGCGAGCGAGCAGCTCGTGCGACGGGCCACGTCGAGCACATGCGCGAGCACGCGACCGCCGATCCCGCGGCCGCGAAAGTCCGGGTGCGTCGCGATCGCGAGGATGTGCAGCTCCGTCGTGACGAGCCAGTAGTTACAGAACGCGATGATGCGGCCGGCCGTCCGCGCCACGTCGAGACGCGCCCACTCGCGGACCAGCTCACCCTCGAACGTCTGACGAGACCACGGGGACTTGAAGGAGTGCTGCTCGATCTCGTCGATGGCGCTGATGTCGGCGGGGGTCGCCGGCGCGATCACGAGGTCGAGCGCCTCCGTCATTTCGGCTTCTCGGTCAGCTTGACCAGCGCACGCCACAGCGGATCGGTGCTGCCGCCATCGTCGACCGAGGTCGCGAATGGATCGCGCTTGAGGCCAAGGGCTTTCTTGGCCTTCGTGATCTCGAGCATGCGCTTGTTCTTCGGCAGCTTGTCGGCCTTGGTCAGCGCGACGACCATTGGAATCTGCTTGGCCTCGAGCCAGGGCACGAAGTCGAGCTCCTCGTCCTGTGGACCGCGGCGAATATCGATCAGCAGCAGCACACCGCAGAGCGTCTTGCGGTTGCCGAGGTAGTTCTCGATCAGCGGGCGCCAGCTCTCGCGCATGTCGCGGCTGACCTCGGCGTAGCCGTAGCCAGGCAGGTCGACGAGGAGGAACTTGCTGTTGATCTCGAACCAGTTGACCAGGCGCGTGCGGCCTGGCGTGCGCGAGGTGCGAGCGAGACCGTCGTGGCCAGTGAGTGCGTTGATGAGACTCGACTTGCCGACGTTGCTGCGGCCGACGACCGCTAGCTCGGGCAGTGTCGGCGCGGGGAACTGATCGGGCTTGGCAGCCGAGATGATGAAGCGGGCGTTTGTGGTGGTCATGGCTTCACCGGATGGACAGGCGCGGTTGGATCGAAGGGGCGAGACGAGGTCATACGTGAGTGACAGGTCGCGCAGAGCGCTGCGCGTAGTTTCGGAGTGGCTAGATCGGCGAGACCCAGTGCGCGAGATGCGATGGGGTTACGCATGAGGTCATCCGTTGCATAGGCAGCGCCGGCACCATGACAGGATTCACAGCCGACTTCGACCGCGATTGCTGGGCCCGCCGGGGCCTCGCCCGTGCCGTGACAGGAGAGGCAGCGGGACTCGGGCTTGGCGGGAAACCGGTCGCGGGTTAGGGCATGGCGGGTTGCCTGCCAGGACGCGAGCTGCTTGGGGTGGCACGAGCCGCACTTCGCGGAGCCGACCCAGTCGCGGCGGTCCGCGGAGGCGGGCGCTAACATCGCGCACAACAGCAGCAGCACGAGCACCCAGGTCCGGATCGTGGACGTGCACGTGCACGTGCACGTGCACGTGCACGTGCCCGTGCACGACGGCGACCGTGACGACGTGGACGACAAGACGCGTGAAGCTACCCTGCCCAGGGCCCCTGTGGTACCCCAGCTAACCGTGACGGCGCACGTGATCGGATTGACCGGCGGCATCGCGTCGGGCAAGAGCGCGGTCGCCAAGCTCCTCGTCGAGCGCGGCGCCGCCGTGATCGATGCCGATCTGCTCGCGCGAAAAGTCGTCGAGCCTGGTCAGCCCGCACTCGCCGAGCTGGTCGCGCGCTTCGGGGCTGCGATCCTGACCGCCGAGGGCGAGCTCGACCGCAAGCGGCTCGGCGCGATCGCGTTCGCCGACGAGGCTGCGCGACGCGACCTCGGGCGGATCACGCACCCCCGGATCGCCGCCGCGAGTGCGCAGGCGATCGCCGAGTGGTCCGATGCCGGTGCGGCCGTCGTGTTCTACGAGGCCGCGCTCCTCGTCGAGAACCGCGCATACAGCGCGCTCGGCGGCCTGGTCGTGGTCAGCGCGCCGCCCGAGGTGCAAGAGCAGCGCGTGATGGCGCGCGATGCGCTCACGCTGGAAGAAGCGCGCGCGAGGATCGCGTCGCAGCTGCCGCTCGCCGAGAAGATCAAGGTTGCCACCTGGGTGATCGAGAATGCCGGGGACCGCGACGAGCTCACCCGTGAGGTCGAGCGCGTGGTCGCCGAGATCGAGGCCAAGCACGGTCCGGTCAAGTCGCCGCCATTGCCTCGGCGCACGGGACCCGCCGTTCGCGGCGGCGGTCAGGGCAGCGGCCCCGAGGTCGCGCTCGTGACCGGGTTCCCCGCGTTCACGGCGAAGCGGATGATCGCCAAGCTCGTCGCGAACGAGCCCGAGACCAAGCTCTACATCCTCGCGCGCGACAAGTTCGCGCCCGAGGCGGACCAGCTGATCGATCGGCTCGGCGCGAGCGAGCGTGCGGAGGTCCTCATCGGCGACGTCTGCGACATGGACCTCGGCCTGTCGAGCGCCGAGTACCGCGCGCTGTCACGCGAGCTCACGTGGATCCACCACCTCGCGGGCATCTACTTCATGGGCGTCGACGACGACACCATGCGCCGCGTGAACGTCGCCGGGACGCGCACCATGCTCGACCTCGCACGGGATGCTGGCCGGCTCGCGCGCGTCGTGCACTGGTCGACCGCGACCGTGTCGGGCAATCGCAACGGCACGGTGTACGAGGAGGATCTCGATGCCGGGCAGAAGTTTCACAACGGCTACGAGCGCACCAAGTACGAGTCCGAGCGCCTGGTGCGCGCCGCGATGCGCGGGCTACCAATCAGCGTGATGCGACCGGCCACGATCGTCGGTGACAGCACCACTGGCGAGATCGATCGGTTCGACGGCCCGTACTACCTGATGGTGCTGATCGCGACGAACGCGTCGGGTCTGCGCTTGCCGATCCTCGGTCGCGGTGAGGCGCCGCTGCACCTGGTGCCGATCGACTACGTCGTCGACGCCGCGTGGCACGCCGCTCACAGCACCGGCGCGGCGGGCAAGACGTTCCACCTCGTCGATCCAAATCCGATGACCGCGCGCGACGTGTTCGAGGCGGTCGCCGTGCACGCGAAGACCGAGAAGCCGCGCGGCAGCATCCCGCGTCCACTCGCGCGCGCGGTGTTGCGCACGCCGGGGCTCGCCCGGCTCGGCCGCGGCCCGCTCGCGTTTCTCGACATGCTCGATCACACGGTTCACTACGATCAGACGAACACCGCGCAGGCACTCGCCGGAACCACCGTGCGCTGCCCTCCCCTCGCCGACTACCTGCCCGCGCTCGTTCAGCACGTCCTCGATGTCTCTCGGACGCCAGCCCGCGTGGACCTCGAGGACGTCGCCGATCCGCTCGACTAGCGTCGCTCCGCGCGCGTTGGAACGCCAAGACGCCAAGACAGCAGAGAGATCGCCAGAGATTTTCCAACAATTCGATGACGCTCTGTTCCGATCCGCCCCTTGGTTAGATCGGGATGCCGTCGCCGACCCGCGTCGCAAGAGAGGATTTTCTTCCAGATTATCTCCGCTGGCGCTCTCTCCCTCCGACTTGGCGCCTTGGCGTTAGATCTGGAACACGAGCTGGTTCTCGCGTGCACGGCGCGAGATTGATCAGAGGGCGGTCGCGAGAAAGATGTTCCAGTTGTCGTTGCCAAGGTCGCGGCCGAAATAGATCCGACAGCCGTCAGTCGATAGATGGGGGTCGCCCTCGGACGCGTCGGTGTTGATATCCGGCACGGCCACGGGCGCCTCGAACGGCACAGCCTTCGACGGGCGCGTCGAGTACCACACGTTGCCGAGCATCGCGCCGACCTGCGGGCGGCTGGTCGCGAACAGCAGGATGCGCTCGTCGGGCGTCACCGACGGGTCCGCGTCGCCGAGGCCGGAGTTGATCTCGGTGATCGGAAGCGGCGCGCCGAATGAATCGACGCGTGTTTGGCGCGTGGCTACGGCGAGGTTCTGCGCCACCACGAAGTCTTGTGGCGCAAGGTACAGGCTCAAGCCGTCGCCGCTGATCATCGGATCATGCTCGTTGCCGGCGGTGTTGACGCTCAGGACGTTCGTGAACGTCCTCCAGTTGTCGTTGACGGTCGCGCGAGTGGTGAGCCATACGTCGATCATCTGACTCCCCGTACGGTTGCTACCCACCACCGCGGCGAGCCCGTCCGTCGTGATCGACAGCTTGCTCTCGTACGCTGCTGCGTCATCGAACGCTGGATCGCTCGCGGGCGTGTCGAATGCCACCGTCGTGGTCGCGCGCTTCGCCACGTACAGATCAACGGTGCCTGACGCACGCCCGCTGCTGACGTAGACGGAGAGCTCGTCGGGTGTCAGGAACGGATCGCGGTCGTATGCGCTCGAGTTGACCATCGGCAACTCGACCGGTGTGTTGAAACGGATCGTGCCATCGAACCACCGTGCGTAGCAGTTGTCCTCGAGCGGCGTGTCGATGCTGCTATCGCGAGCAACGTCGGCCGGCATGGCGTCGATGCCGGCGAGCTGTCCGGGGTTGAACTCGCAGCCGGCGATGAAAACAGCGACGAGCCAGCGCACCTATCCAGGGTATCACTCGTCGGGAAGCGGCTCGCCGAGCAAACGCCCCAGCGGATCGGCACCGGGGCCCAGCTGCCGCAGGCTCGACAGGTGATGTAGCAGCAGGTCGCGATTGTCGCCGACCGACAGGTTCTGTAGCTCGAGCGCACCGATACGGTCCTCGGGTGTGAACGCCGGCTCGGCGACGCGCTCCATCGACAGCTTGTCGGGGCCGTAGGACATGTAGTCGGCGCGCGTCGACACCAGCGTGTAGTCGTCACCGCGACGCAGCTCGAGCGTGACCTCACCGGTGACACTCGGAGCCACCCAGCGCGTCAGGCCGTCCTTGAGCAAGCATGCCTCCGGATCGAACCACTTGCCCTCGTAGAGCAAGCGGCCGAGGCGGCGGCCGAGCGTGGCGTAGAGGTCGAGCGTGTTCTCGTTGTGGATCGCGCTGAGCAGGCGCTCGTACACGATGTGGAGCAGCGCCATGCCCGGCGCCTCGTAGATGCCGCGGCTCTTGGCGTCGATCACGCGGTTCTCGATCTGATCGCTCATGCCGAGGCCGTGGCGGCCACCGATCTTGTTCGCCTCGATGAACACCTCGAGCAGCGACTCGAAGCGCTTGCCGTTGATCGTGGTTGGCCTGCCCTGCTCGAAGCCGACCGTGATCTCCTCGGCGGTGACCGCGACATCGGGCTTCCAGTGCGCCACGCCCATGATCGGCTCGACGATGCGCATGCCGGTATCGAGCCGCTCGAGGTCCTTCGCCTCGTGCGTCGCGCCCAGGAGGTTTGCATCGGTCGAGTACGCCTTCTCGACGCCGGTCTTGTAGGGCTTGCCGATCTTCGCGAGGTACTGCGACATCTCGGTGCGGCCGCCGAACGCTTTCACGAATGCCGAGTCGAGCCACGGCTTGTAGATCTTGAGCGTCGGGTCGACCAGGATCCCGTAGCGATAAAACCGCTGGATGTCGTTGCCCTTGTGCGTCGAGCCATCGCCGAACACGTGGACATCGTCGTCGACCATCGCGCGAACGATCGCGGTGGTGGTCACAGCGCGGCCCAGTGGCGTGGTGTTGAAGTACTTCTTGCCGCCGACCGAGAGGTGAAATGCCCCCGACTGGATCGCGATCAGGCCTTCGCGCACCAGGCCGTCGCGCACGTCGAGGAGCCGCGCTGCCTTCGCGCCGTGTGCGAGCGCCGTCGGCGGGATGTCAGCGCAGTTCGCTTCGTCGGGTTGCGCAAGGTCCGCGGTGTACGCGTGAACCGTCATGCCTTGCTCGGCGAGCCAGGCGACCGCGCACCGCGTGTCGAGGCCCCCGGAGTATGCGATCGCGAGGCGGGTGCCCTTCGCGGGAAGCTGGCGGTAGATACGGCTCATGCCGTCTCGTACCACACGCGAGTCACCGCAGGATGCCGCGCAGGAACAGCTGACACAGATAGCGATAGGCCTCGAGGCGGGGCATGCCCGACACGTCGAGGAGCTCGTCGATCGAGAGCGTGCCGTCGATGCGCGACAGCAGGAACGCCGCGCGCGGGCTGATCGGTGCGCTCGATAGCTCGTGTAGCGGCCTTGCCAGCTGGGGCATGCGGTCGAGGTTGCCGAGGTACGACTGGAACAGGGACATCACCAGATCTTTGTTCCGCGTGATCAGCTTCTGGCCGAGAGCGCTGTTCGGATCCTCCGACAGCGCGAGGTCGACGGCCGACACCGCCTTGTCGAGCTGTCCCGCTTCGCTCCAGTCGCCGGCGAGCTCGAGGAGCCGCGTGATGCGACGCCGCGTGGTCTCCTCGTGTGACTCGCCCGGCGTGGCGTTCGCATCGACGTCGTCGAGGATCTGCGCCGCCTGCGCCGCGATCGGATCGAACGGCAACACGATGTCGTGACGCGTTCCCTCGCGCGCACTCTCGGCCCCGCCGTCATTGCGCGCCGCCGCAGCGCGGATCGCACGCACGTCGCTCTGGCCCGTCGGGGCGTCATCGTCGTCGAGCAGACCCTTGCCCGGCCGTAGCCCCAGCTCGCGCGTCGGCGCGCTCAACATCGGCTCGAGCGCGTGCGCGCGAATCTCGTTGGGCGACAGCTCGCGCGTGGGTGCGTGGGGCAGCATCACCTCGGCTTGCGAGTGTGCGGAGCTATCGGACCGGGCCGGCACGCGCCCCAGCTCGGGCAGCTCGCGCGTGTTTGCCTTCGCCCCCGGGATCCGGATCTCGCCTGACTCGGGCTCGCGGGCCGGACGCGGCGTCGGCAGTGAGTCGATCAGCTCGTCGTCGTTCGTCTCGCCACTATCCGAATCGAAGCGACTCGCATGGTCCTGCGTGGCAAAGCCCTGGCCGCGCTCCTGGGTCGCCTCGAAGTCGCTGAGCGCGGGCTTGGCCGTGGGCTGCACGAAGCCCAGGTCGCGCTTGCGAACCCCGGTGTCCTGGGTGGCAAACCCGACCGGCGTCGCCTGCTGCGGGCCGGTGAAGCCGCCGGTGTACTCGTCGGCGTTGAAGTCACCGTGCGTGGGCTCGGTATGCGAGAGCTCGCCAGGCAGCTTCCGCTGCACGACGCCGTGATACTCGCGCGTCGCGTCGTCAAAGCTCACCGGCTGCGCTGGTTCCCGCGAGCTCGGGGCCAGCTCGAGCTCGAGCAACTCGTCGGGCGGCGGCGGCTCGGCCGGACGATCGGTGTCGGGCGGAGTCTGCGGATCTGCCGGGACCGCGCGCGTGTCGTAGGTCTCGTCGACATCCCAGCCCGCATCGATGGGATCGAGCGAGATCATCGCGGCGGCGAGCGGCAGGTCCGCGGTCGAGCCCGCCAGCTCGGGGTCCGAGAATCGCTCCGGGATGATCTCGATCATGTACTCGGGCTCTTCCTCGATCGCGAACGGCGCATCGTCGTTCTCGACCGACGGATCACCCGACGTGAGCAGGTCGTAGTTGATCCGGACGTAGTCGACGTAGCTCGTCGCCTGCGCGTTGTCGGGATCAAGCGCGAGCGCTTCTTCCCACAGGAGCAGGGCGCCATCGAGGTCGCCCGCCCCGTAGCGATTGAGACCCAGCTCGATCAATCGATCGATATCGGACGAGTCGCCCAAGCTCTACCCGCGAGTCTTCGAGACCACTCCACGAAACATGTTCAGCGTGCGGTTGAGGGCTTCGGTCGCATCGGCGAGCGTCGTGAGGTCTTTGGCCTGGATGGCCTGCTTGGTGCGCTCGACGACAGCTCGCGCCTTCTTGACTGCGTCCTGTCCGAAATCCGAGCCAGCGATCGCGTCGGTCACCTGCGGGAACAGCGACTCGATCTCCTCGAGAGACTTCTCCGCCTGGTGGCGCGCCTTGTCGAACTCCTGGCCGGTGCGAACCTCGACCATGTAGTCCTTGTTCGCGTCGATCATCTTCTTGATCTCGTCCTCGGTCAGACCCGAGGTCGCGGTCACGGTGATCGACTGCTCGAGGCTGGTCTCCAGATCCTTCGCCTTCACGGACACGATGCCGTCGGCGCTGATGTGGAACTGGACCTCGATCTCTACCTCGCCGCGTGGGGCGCGACGCAGACCGGTCAGCACGAACTCGCCGAGCAACTCGTTCTCCTCGGCGCGATCGCTCTCGCCCTGGAGCACGAGGATCTTCACCGAGGTCTGGTTGTCCTTGACCGTGGTGAACACGTGCGACTCGCTCGTCGGCACGGTGGTGTTCTGCTCGATCAGTTTGTGGAAGTAGCCACCGACGATCATGATGCCGAGCGAGTGCGGCGTGACGTCGAGGAGCAGGATGTCGCTCTTCTCGTCTTCGCTGACCAGCGCGGCGCCCTGGATGCCTGCACCGAGCGCGACGACCTCGTCGGGGTGAACACCCTTGCTCGGCTCGAGGTTGAAGAACTCGGCGACCGCCGCCTGAACGCGCGGCATACGCGTCATGCCACCGACGAGGATCACGTCCTCGATCTGCTGCTTGCCGATCTCCGCCTCTTCGAGCGTGCGCGCGCAGATTTCAACCGTGCGCTCGACGAGGTCGCTCGTGAGCTCCTCGAGCTTGTCGCGCGTCAGCATCGTCTGGAGGTGCAACGCCTCGTTGCGACCGGTCGAGATGATGAACGGCAGGTTGATCTCGGTCTCCTTGACGCTCGACAGCTCGCACTTCGCCTTCTCGGCGACGTCCTTGAGGCGCTGCAGCGCCATCTTGTCCTTGCGCAGGTCGATCCCGTGCTGCTTCTCGAAGCCGAACACGAGCCAGTCGATGATGCGGCGGTCGAAGTCCTCGCCGCCGAGGAACGTATCGCCGGCCGTCGAGATGACCTCGAATACGCCGCTCCCGATCTCGAGGATCGAGATATCGAACGTGCCGCCGCCGAGGTCGTACACGGCGACCTTGCGCTCGATATTGCGGCCAAAGCCGTAGGCGAGCGCAGCCGCGGTTGGCTCGTTGATGATGCGAATAACGTCGAGGCCTGCGATGCGGCCGGCGTCTTTGGTGGCCTGGCGCTGGCCGTCGTTGAAGTACGCCGGAACGGTGATGACCGCCTTGGACACTTCCTCGCCGAGGTACTCCTCGGAGATCAGCTTCATCTCCTGGAGGATGTACGCGCTGACTTCCGGGACGCTGAAGACCTGGTCGCGCAGCATGATGCGGACGTCGTCGTGCGGGCCCTCGACGATGCGATACGGCATGATCTCGAGCGAGCTGCGGACAGCTGCTGAGCCCCACTTGCGACCGATCAAGCGCTTGGACGCGTACACCGTGTTCTCGGCGTTCGTGATCGCCTGGCGCTTTGCGATGTGACCGACGAGACGCTTGCCGTTCTCGGCAATCGCCACCATCGAAGGAGTCGTCTTGTATCCACCGCGGTTCGGAATGACCGAAGGGGTTCCATCTTCGACGATCGCCACGCACGAATTGGTCGTGCCGAGGTCGATGCCGATCACCTTGTCGCTGGGCATGACGGCCTAGTTTCCCCTCGAATTCGGGGGATTTGCCAGTCAAACCGCCAGC
>JBBQFU010000245.1:0-12799 GCA_038322185.1 Haliangiales bacterium | reverse complement strand
CAACGATGCGGACAAGAATATCCGTCCCAAGGTCGTCGACACGCCCGACAACGGCATCGACGAGAACTGCGACGGGTTCGACAACCAATCCAAGCCGACGCTGCCCGACCTGCCGAAGTCCGTCGACGTGAAGACCACGCTCAAGGGAGGCGACAACGTCCTGGTGATCTTCGTCGATACCCTGCGCTACGACCGCATGGGCTTCGCGGGGTACAGGCGCGACGGCAAGTCGCTCACGCCGCGCATCGACGCGTTCAAGGAGCAATCGGTGAGCTTCAAGCGTGCCTATGCGCAGGCGTCGAACACGCCGCGCTCGGTGCCCTCGTTCCTTGGCTCGCGCTATCCGACGCAGACCAAGGTCGACGACCTCGGCAAGAACTACCCGATGGTCGACGCCGAGAACGAGATGCTGTTCGAGGTGCTCAAGTCCGCTGGCTTCACCACGATCGGCATGTCGAGTCACTTCTACTTCTGTGACCGCGAGAAGTATCCCGAGACCTGCGATGGCGTGAAGAACACGAACGGCCAGCTGATGCGCACGAATGTGACGCAGGGTGCCGACCTCTGGGACAACACCGGTGCCGAAACGATCGGTGGCTCGAACCACGACAACGCCGGGCCACGCATCGTGGCGAAGACGAAGGCCAGCCTCGCGGACCTCGCGGCCAAGAAGACGAAGTTCGCGATGATCGTGCACCTGTTCGAGCCGCACTCGACCTACATGACCCACGACGGCTACCCGATCACCGAGAAGGGCACCGAGTCGCTCAAGCAGAAGTACGACTACGAGATCGCCGTCGAGGACAAGCTGATCGGCGAGCTGCTCGACCATCTCGACACGACGGGCCTCGCGGCGAATACCACGGTGATTTTGATGTCCGATCACGGCGAGGCGTTCGGCGTGCACACGTTCGCGGGCCAGCGCCAGATGTTTCACGGCATGACGCTCTACACCGAGGTTCTCCACGTGCCGCTGCTCGTGCGCGTGCCCGGTGTCAAGCCACGCGAGGCACCCGAGGTCGTGCAGCTGCTCGATCTCGCGCCGACCATCACCGCGCTATTCGGCGTGGCCGCGCCGGCATCGTGGCAGGGCCGCAGCCTCGTGCCCGCGCTCGAGGGCCAAGCGCTCACGCCGATGCCGAGCTTCGCCGAGATGCCACCGTCGAAGTCGTGGCCGCATGATGCGCGCTCGATGGTCTCGGCCGATGGCCAGTACCACGTGTTCCACCGGATCAGCGATTCGCGCTGGGAGGTCTATGACCTCGTCAAGGATCCCGAGGAGCGCACGGACATCAGCAAGGACCCGAAGGCGAAGGAGCTGCAGCAGCAGCTTGCGAGCTGGGAGCAATCAATGCTTTCTGAAGGGGTAAAATGAGTGGCGATAGCGACGGAGTGTTCAAGAACCCGACGCCGACGGTCGACTGCCTGATCGAGCTCGACGGCAAACCCGGCACGCTCGTGTTCATCGAGCGGCTCAACGAGCCCACCGGCTTCGCGCTGCCGGGCGGGTTCGTCGACGAGGGCGAGTTCATCGCCGATGCGGCCGTCCGCGAGGCCAAGGAAGAGACCGACCTCGACATCGAGATCGTCGAGCTGTTCCACGTCTACTCCGATCCGTCGCGAGACCCGCGCAAACACACGGCATCGACCGTGTTCATCGCACGCGCGAAGGGAACGCCGAAGGGTGGCGACGATGCGGCGCGCTGCCTGGTGTGCACGCCCGACGAGCTGCCCGCGGCGCTTGTCTTCGATCACGCGCTGATCGTGGCCGACTACTTCGAGTACAAGAAGTCCGGCAAGCGTCCGCCCCCCCGGCGCTAGCGCAGGGCGGCGACGGCCGCGAGCGCACGCTCCGACATCGGATCGCCGGCGAGCTCGAGCAGCTCGCGAATCACCGCCATGCGGCGCGAGTCGCCGGGCTCGAGGGCCTCGAGCAGCACGGCACGCACCTCGATGTCCCGCGGATGCATGCGGGCCGCGACCCACAGCCGCGCGACGGTGACCGCGTTCGGTCGCGCCTCGTGCGCCGCGAGTGCGGCGAGCACATCCGAAGCCTCGGGCTTGCTGCCAAACGGGGTGAGCGCGAGCGTGAGCTGCGCACGCTGAACCTCGAGGGCTGCGAGCTGCGCGTCGCGGCCAAGCGCACGGCTGCACGCGATGGCCAGGTCGATCGAGCGCGGTAGCTCTTCGGGACCCGCGAGGTCGATCGAGGTGCGGGCCGCGGTCATCGCGTCGACGTACTGGTTCGCAGACAGCAGCGCGTAGCCGACCGCATTCCACACGACCGCCGGATCGCCCGACGCCGCGCCCGCCTGCGTCGCGAACACGTTCGCAGCAGGTCCGTCGCCCGCGCGCCCCGCGGCCTCGGCGAGCCCGCGCAGGAACGCAACCTCGTCGCTCTGGGCTGCGGCCGCCTGCCACGCGGCACGCGCGCGCCCGCGGTCGCCGATCGCGTCGAACAGGCCGCCGAGCGTTGCGTGTGCGAGCGCGGCATCCGTGGCGCGGGCGACGAAGTCGCGGCCGAGGCGGTCTGCAGTCCCGCGGTCGCGGCCATACGCGTTGGCGATCGCGAGCAATGCCGCAGCGCGGTCGGCCGTCGCGGGGTTGCTGGACTCCGATCGGGTCGCGGCAAACCGTGCGGCCGCCGCGAGCCCGGGCTGCGCGAGCGCGGCGTCGATGTCGACGATCGGCGCGAGCGGCGGCGCTTCCTCGATCGGTGGCGCGCAGTCGGCGCCCGGGAACCGGCAGCGCTCGGGCCCCACGAGATCCTCGGCCGGCGGTGGCGGGACCTCGCCGAGCCACAGCGGGACCCACCATGCGTACGCGCGCAGATACGCCGCCTGCAGGCTCTCGTCGCGCGGTGCGGGGGTCGCGCTGTGCCACGCCTTCAGCTGGTCGTACGCCTCGCGCCGCGCGCCGTTTGACCACAGCCACACGCCGAACGCACCGCGCTCCGCGGCTGTCGCCTCATCACGCGCGCCGAGCCACGCATTCTCCTCGGTCGGATCGCCCGTGCCGATCGGCTTGGCATTCGCGGCGAACATCGCGCGGCCGCGTGCGCGGAGCTTCGCGTCGACGTGCCGCACGAGCGAGCTCGCGACCGCGATGCGTGCAGACACCAGCTCGTTCGGCGACGGTGCGCCGCCGAGAACCTTCGCGCGCTCGAGGTCGGCAAGCGCACTCGGTGCCCCGCGTGCGATGCGTGCGCGGCCGCGTGCGAGCAGGAGCCGCGCGAGCCGCGCGCGATCTTCGTCGTGCCAGCGCGTGCCGATCGGACCGCCGAGGCGCTGCACAGCCTCGAGCTGCTCGATCGCTTCACTGGGCCGCCCGACCTGGTCGGCGAGCGTCGCGAGCGCGAGGCGGGCCTGGACGTCGCGCGGGCTGTCGAGCACGCGGATCGCAAGATCGCGTCGAGCCTCTTCGGGGCCGCGCTTCGCGATGAGTGCCTTGATGTCGAGCGATGCGGGCGCGCGCACGCATCCCGTCGCAAGCAGCGAGGCGATCACGAACGCGCGCACGTCGCGCATCGTACAGCGAGAACCGCGCCTTCAGTACATGCGCTGGTCGATGCGGTCGCGCTCCGCGGTCAACGCGTGCGCAACCGTCGGCCGCGCGGGACTCGGCCCAACTCGGCGCGGACGCTCTCCGTCATCGCCTCAGCAACAAAACGCTGCCTGGGCGTGCAAGCGGCCGGGAACGACGCCGCGCGAGCGACTTGGCCGTACGGCGGACACGCGATGCAGTCGGCACTACGTCTCCGAACGTCATCGTGATGTGCACAGGCACCGCGCCGGGCTACCACTGCGTGCGCTGGTCGATGCGGTCAGGTCCACAGGCACCGCGCCGAGCTACCACTGCGTGCGCTGGTCGATGCGGTCGCGCTCGGCGGTGAACGCGCGCAGCACCTGGCCGCGCGGCGGGTTCGGTCCCAGCTCCGCGCGCACGCGATCGGCCATCGCCTCGGCCGCCACGTAGGCCGCCTGCGCGCCCGGGTCGTGCCACAGAGCCCACGGCGGCGCGACGCCCGGTACGTCTTGTAGCTCGGGCAGACGGCGCTCGACGTGATCCAGCATCGATGCGATCGCGACGCGACGAGCCCGCGCAGCCTCGGCGAGCGGCGATGGCCAGCGCGGCGGCAGCCACGACGGCGGCTCGATCATGCGCGCGACGTAGGACGCCGCAGCCTCGTCTACGCTGCGCGGAACACCCGGCGTCATCGCGAGCGCGACAAACGCATGGCCGAGCTCGTGGAGCACGGCAAAGCGCGCAGCCGGCGTATCGACCGCGTGGGGCGCGACCACGATGACCTCGCGGCGGGGCTCGACCACGAACGCACGCGGCTTGGCGTTCGCGGTCCGCGTGCTCGGATCGACACGCAGCGCGCCTTGCACGCCGAGGCGCGACGCGATCAGCTGCCACAGATCGAAGATCGCAGCCGCCTCGAGTGCGCCGCCAATGGTCTGCCAGCCCTCGATCGCGGGACCTGGCGCGTCGTGATCTTCGAGCGGACCGTCGGAGCCGTGGAGCTTGTGCAGCAGCTCGACGGCACGCGAACCGAACTTTGCGAGAGATACCGCATCGCGCGCGGCCGCGAGGCGCTGCAGTCCTGGCCAGGTCGGCGACTCGGCGCGGGCCGCGGTCACGGCCGGATCGTCCTCGATGACGAGCGGGATGATCAGGCGGAGCAGTGCGAGGCCGCGGTCGAGCAGCACGTCGTGCATGCACGCGTTGCGTGCAGTGGCCAGCGTCGAGGCGAGCTTGAGGAGCAGCGGCGCCGCCGGTGGATTTCGGCCGTCGGCGTGGGCACGCGCGAAGGCACGCATGTGCGCGGGCAGCTCTTCGGCGATCTCTGCGTCGAGGAGATCGAGCGCGCTCTCGACCTGCAGCAGATCACACGGCGAGCTCGACACTCATGCCTTCGGATGCGGGGGCTCGATGCCGAGGCGTGCGAGCTCGGCCATCACGAGCTTGAGATCGGACCATGCGTCGCGCTTCTTGTCGGGCTCGCGCAGCAGGTAGGCCGGGTGGAAGGTCGGCATGACACGGACGCCGTCCCGATCGTGGAACCGACCACGCAGCGTGCTGATCGGCGCATCGGTGCTGAGCAGCGTGTTCGCGGCCGGGCGGCCGAGCGCGACGATGATGCGCGGGCCGACCGATCCGATGCGCTCCTCGAGAAACGGCTTGCAGGCCGCGACCTCGTCGGGCTGCGGGTTGCGGTTGTTCGGCGGCCGGCACGAAACGATGTTGTTGATGTAGACCGTGTCGCGCGACCAGCCCATTGCGTCGATCATCTTGTCGAGCAGCTCTCCGGCGGGACCGACGAACGGTTCGCCGCGCCGGTCTTCTTGCTCGCCCGGGCCCTCGCCCACGAACATCAGCGGCGAGTCCTCGGCGCCGACACCGAACACGATCGACGAGCGAGTCTCGTGCAGCTTGCACCGCGTGCATTCGCCGAGCTCGGTGCGGATCTGCGCGAGCGACTTGCGCCCGATCCGGACGATCGGCGCGTGGTCGAGGTCCTGGACCTCCTCGGCGACAGCCCCGGGACCGATCGCCGGACGTGCGGTCAGCCCACCCGGGGCGGCCCAGGCGCCCGCGGCGTGGTGGCGCACGAGCTGGTGCTTGAGCTGCGCCACGAGGTCTGCAAGTTCGTCTGCCGAGTCCACGTCGAGCATGGTATCAGGCGGGTATGCCATCGCCGTGGCGTCTGACGCTATCTGTAACGATCACCGTCGCGATCGCGCTCGCCGCGCTCAGCGGCTGCAAGCGCAACACCACCCCCGTGCCGCCGGGAGATGTCGCAGCGGCACTCGCCCTGCCCTCGCTCGGCGCGATCGCGTTCGACCCCGCCAGCCTCAAGGGCAAGCCGTCGCTGGTGATGTTCGTGACCCCGACGTGCCCTCACTGCATCGCCACGATCCCGCGCGGCGCACTTGCCGCGAAGGCGGAGGGCGCCAACGTTGTCGCTGTGTTCGTCGCGGGAACCAAGGCCAATGCCGAAGGCGTCGTGAGCCACGCGAAGTTCACCGGCGTCACGCTCGTCGACGAGCAACGCGAGATGATCAAGAAGTACAACATCAAGGGCGTGCCGTACTCGGTCGTCCTCGGCGCTGACGGCCGCGCACGCGAAGCGTTCAGCGGTGAGCAGTCCGAGTCGACGTTCCGCGAAGCGCTCGACGACGCGAAGTAGCCAGGCTACCGCTTCGGAGCGGGCTTCTCGGCTTCGGTCGCCGGCGCACTGGTACCCGAGAACGAGAGGTAGGCGTAGTAGAGACCATCCGCCTCGGTCGCGGTCCGCACCGAGCCTTGTGCCGCGTCCTTGGGATTCTTGAAGGTGACGCGGACCTCGATGCCCTTGCCCTTCCGCTTGGGTGCGACCTTCGCGAGCGTGGTCTCGAAGAATCGCGTGTCGATAAAGCGCCACGTGTTGCCGCCGAGCCGCGACAGGCCGGACAGGCTCACGACGAGCGCGCCGCCGTCGACGCGCTGGGTCACCTCGAACGGCGAGGCTGACTGGAAGAACAGCTGCGCGCCGCCATCCTTGGCCTCGAACCCGACCCACGACAGCGTGCCCTTGGGCGGCGGCTTCTTGGCCTTCTTGCCAGGCTCGGGCTTCTGGGTCTGCCCTGGCTGGACGCCGCCGTACTCACCCTCGGTGTTCGGCTTGCCGTCCTCGGCGAACGCAGGACTGCTGACCAGGAGAAGACAAAGCAGCAGGCGACGCATGAATAGATCGTAGGGGGTCCCCAGGGCCGATGCAAATTCGGCCCGACTTACGTGACGGTGGCCACGAGCTCGGTCGCAATGAACGGGTCCGTGGCCGCTCCCAGAAACCGCGTCCGCGCCTCGCCGACGAGAAACAGCGAGCCCGCGACGAGCACTCGCTGGCCCAGCTGGCGGGCCCGCGCCACGGCGGCATCGAGGTCGGCAGCGGTCTCGACGTGGGCGGCGCCCACTTCACGAAGTACTCGCGCAAGTGCTTCAGGGTCCATCGCCCGCTCCTGCCGGTAGCGCGTGGCGATCACGGCGCTGACCTCGGGCACGAGCGCACCGACGATCGCCGCCACATCCTTGTCGGCCGACACGGCGAGCACGAGCACCGGCCGCAGGTTGCGTGCGCGAAGCGTCGCCGCGAGGGCACGTGCGCCGTGCGGGTTGTGCGCGCCGTCGAGGATGAGATCGCCGGCCTCCTCGAACCGCCCTGGATGCCGCACGCTCTGCAGCGCAGCGACATCGAACGGCCGGCCGAGCAGCTTCATCGCCGCGAGCGCGATCTGCGCATTGCGCTGCTGGTGCTCTCCCGCGAGCGCGACATCGGGCAGCGCGGTGTCCGGATCGAGCACCACGATGTCCGACGCGCCCGCGGCCGCCGCGTGAAGTGCGAGTAGTGTCACGCCGGCCGGCTCACCACTCGCACCGATCACGACCGGCGTAGCGGGTTTGCAGATGCCGGCCTTCTCGAACGCGATCGCATCGAGCGTGTCGCCGAGGATCCCCTCGTGATCCATCGCGACACCGGTGAGGCACACGCAGCCGACCACCTCGGCCGGGACCACGTTCGTCGCGTCGAGCCGCCCGCCGAGTCCAACCTCGAGCACCGTGACGTCGACGTTCGCGTCGGCAATGATCAGCATCGCGATCGCGGTGACCTGCTCGAAGAACGTGAGCTCGCCACCGCCAGCTGCCTCGACACGCTCTGCCGCCGCGACGAATGCGTCCTCGGTCACCATCCCGCCATCGATCGACTCCGCACCGCCTTCGGCGCTACCGCGCGCCCCGGCAAGGCCGGGACTTGCGACGACAATGCGCTCGCGCAGCGTCGACAGGTGCGGCGAGGTGTACGTCGCGACCCGCGCACCGCCCGATGCAGCGAGCGCGGCGATCATCGCGACCGTCGAGCCCTTCCCGTTCGTGCCGCCGACATGCACGACGGTGCCGAGCCGGCGATCGGCGGCGCCCTGCCCGTCCTGTGCCCCGATCCGGTCGAGCAACGCGCGCATGCGATCGAGCCCGAGCTTCATACCGAAGCGACGAGCCACGACGAGCCGCGCGAGTACATCGCGGTAGGTCATTTGTCGAGCTGTCCGAATGTCGGACATCCGAGCGATCAGTCCGTTTGCGGCAGCTCGTCGTCTTCGAGCACGGCACCAGTACGGCGCGACGGCTCGCGACCACGCTCGAACCAGCGCAACGTGCGCTCCAGCGTCGACTTGAGATCCTTGCGCGGCACGACCATGTCGACCATGCCGTGCTCGAGCAGGAACTCGGAGCGCTGGAAGCCCGCCGGCAGCTGCTGGCGGATCGTCTGCTCGATCACGCGCGGGCCGGCGAATCCGATGAGCGCATCGGGCTCCGCGATGATCACATCGCCGAGCATCGCGACCGAGGCGGCGACGCCACCGGTGGTCGGGTGCAGCAGCACCGCGATGTACGGGACCTTGGCCTCGCGCAGCTTCGAGCGCGCCGCGCTGGTCTTGGCCATCTGCATGAGCGACAGCACGCCCTCTTGCATGCGCGCGCCGCCCGAGGCGGAGAACAGGATCGCGGGCCGCTTGTGCGCGACGCCGCGCTCGAACTGGCGCGTGATCTTCTCGCCGACGACCGAGCCCATCGAGCCGCCCATGAACTCGAACACGAAGAAGCCGGCCTCGACCGGGATGCCGCCCATCGTCGCGGTGCCCGCGCGGTAGGCATCGCCCGGGCCGACCTTGCGCATGCTGGTCTTCACCTGGTCGACGTACTTCTTGCCATCGACCCGAAAGCCCAGCGGATCGCCCGACTCCAGGCCCCGGTCGTGCTCCTGCCAGGACCCGGGATCGACCATCATCTCGATGCGAGCCTCGGTCGGGACCCGGAAATGGTGCTGGCAGCCCGTGCAGACCCGGAAATTGGCGACGAGATCGTCCTCGTAGAGGGTCGAGTTGCAGCGCTCGCACTTGGTCCAAATCCCTTTGGGGACGGACTTTTTCGGCTGCTCAGAGAGCCCTTGCGTGCGTGACCACCAAGCCATGAGCCGCAACAGATATCAGAGTGCCCAGGTACGGTAAAGGCCTGGATTTTGTGGCCGTCACGATCTCGGAAAAACTGGGAAGCGGTGTTTTGGTTCAGCTTTCTATCGCGGTCGGGGCGCCGTTCTGATAACCACCAGAGAGGTCACGCCTGAAGGGCGTTTCTCTCTCTGTGCTTCCCGACTTTTGGGAACGTGAGGTCGCGATGCCGTCTTCGGTCCTTGTCGTCAACGAAATCAACACCGAGCGCGAGGAAATCACCCGCGCTCTCGAAGCCGAGGGGTTCACGGTTGTTGGAGCGCAATCGGCCGCAGAGGCCGTCCGCGAGATCTGGGGTGGGTCGTTCATTGTGGCGGTGGTCTCGACGCTCCTGACTGGCACCACCAGCACTGCACTCGTGCAGCAGCTGGGACAAATGGCGCCAGAAATCGAAGCCTTGGTCCACGGTAAGAACGATGAGCTGCCCGCTCTGGTCCGCAAGGTGATCAGAATCCGGGACGGCGAGGCTGCGGCGTAGCGAAGACCGCGCGCTGCGCCGCACTTGGTTTCAAACGCCGAAGCGGTCTTTCAGATTCAGGAACTCGAGGAACTCGAGGAGCCTGCCCACCTCGGGGACGATAAAACCGTCTCCCTCGATACCTGCGTCCTGCGCCATGAGAATCAGGCGCGTGGCACGCAGGCGATCGACCACGTCGATCACCTCGTGGATGGGAAGCCCGACGCGCACGGCGATGTCCTCGACGCGCTTGGGGACCAGGATCGCCGTGCCCGGCGACACGGACTGACCGGCAAGCAGGATCTGCTCCTCGGCCATGTGCCGCAGGCACTGCACGACGCGGTGGTTCGGCGTCGGTAGCAGCAGCAGCTCGACCTGCTGGTTCGCGCCTTCGAGCCGCAACGCGAGCGCCTTGATGATCCGCAGCGCGATCTCCGGACGGGCGCGCAGCATCGCCTCGAACGTCTTGCCCTCGATCACGACGAGGCGCGAGTCGACGCGCACGACCGCCGTCGCCGAGCGCGGCCGCGAGTTGAGGATCGCCATCTCGCCGAAGAAGTCTCCGGCCGGCAACACCGCGAGCGTGTGCTCGGTCTCGCCTACCTTGCGACGGATCTCGACCTCGCCGGTCGCGACCACATACATGAAGTCGCCCTGCTGCCCTTCTTCGAAGAGCACCGTCCCCGCTTTGAAGTCGCGGGCAAATCGATCGAGCCCGTCCATCACCACGGCTGCAATTATCTCATGGTTGCGTGGCGAAGGATGTGAAGCAGCGCGCGAGTACCGACCTTGGCGTCGCGATGCGCATCGGCCGGCATGGCGACCTCCTCACAGGACAGCCCCAGCTTGACCGCACGCACGAGCATCTCCACATCCCAGCCATCGCCCTTGTCGAGCATCCCGAGCGCGATGAGCGCGGGAAACTTGATCGCGCGGACCGAGCACACGCCCGACCAGCGATGGCGGTAGATGTTGCCGATCAGGCCGAGCACCACCCGCTCGCGCACCGGGCGACGGCCGGTGTCCGCACCCAGCACGAGCTCGGCCCCGCGCTCGGCAATTGGCTCGACGAGAGCCTCGAGCGCGGCGGCTGCAGCCGGGCGATCGCCGGGCAGGAACACGACGACCTCGGGCACGCGCGGCAGCGCGCCGAAGTGTGCCTTCGCGCGAAGGCACGCGGCACCGTAGCCACCGGTCGGCTCGCGCAGGACGAGCGCCCCTGCGTCGCGCGCGATCTCGGCACTCCGATCCTTGGACGCGCGATCGACCACGACCACCGATCGCACCAAGCGGTGCGGCAGGTCGCGCAACAGCGGCGCGAGGCTGGCCGCATGATTCTGCACCGGCACGACGACGTCGATCAGCGGGCCTGAGGACACTGCGGTTATGGTACACGAGGCGCGATGGCGCTCACGTACAAGGACGCAGGGGTCGACATCGATGCCGGCAACGCACTGGTCGAGCGCATCAAGCCGCTCGCCAAGTCGACCCTGAGGCCCGAAGTCCTCGGCGGCATCGGTGGGTTCGCGGCGCTGTGCCGGATCCCGACCGACTACAAGGAGCCGATCCTCGTGAGCGGGACCGACGGCGTCGGCACCAAGCTCAAGACCGCGTTCGCTGCCAACAAGCACGACACCATCGGCATCGACCTGGTCGCGATGTGCGTCAACGACGTGCTGGTCACCGGCGCCGAGCCGCTGTTCTTCCTCGATTACTTCGCGACCGGCGCGCTCGATGTCGAGACCGGCGCCAGCGTGATCGCAGGTATCGCCGAGGGCTGCCGCCAATCGGGCTGCGCGCTCGTCGGTGGCGAGACCGCCGAGCTCCCGGGCCTCTACCACGGCAGCGACTACGACCTCGCCGGCTTCTGCGTCGGCGTCGTCGAGAAGAGCGAGATCCGGCCGCGCCGCGACCTGGTCGCCGGTGATGTCGTGATCGGCCTGCCGTCCGCGGGCCTGCACTCCAATGGTCACTCGCTCGCGCGCAAGGTCGTGCTCGAGACGCTCGCGCTTGCGCTCGACGCCAAGCCCGAGCTGCTCGGCGGCTCGACGGTGGCAGACGAGATGCTGCGCCCGACGATCATCTACGCGCCCGCATTCCGCGCGATGCGCGAGGCCGCGATCCCGTGGAAGGCCGCGGCGCACATCACCGGCGGTGGCCTCGTCGAGAACCCGCCGCGCATCTTCGCGGACGACGCGCTCGCCGTCGAGCTCGATGCCTCGACGTGGACCGTGCCGCCGATTCTCGAGCTCATCGCGAGCGCGGGCGTTGCCGACGAGGAGATGCGCCGCACATTCAACATGGGCCTCGGCATGATCATCGTCGTGCCCGCCGACGCCGCAGACCAGACCGTGAAGCTGCTCGCGCCGCAACAGGCGCGCGTGGTCGGAACGCTCGTCCCGCGTGCCGGCGGCGAGTCGTCGCGCCTGAAGAAGTAACGATGCGCGTTGGCGTGCTCGTCAGCGGCAGCGGCACGAATCTGCAAGCGCTGCTCGATGCCGAGGCGCGCGGCGAGCTCACCCCCGCCACGATCGCCGCTGTGGTCTCGAGCAAGCCCGGCGTTGCGGCGCTCGATCGCGCAACCGCTGCGGGCCGACCGGCCATCGTGGTCGATCACAAGGCCTACGCGGATCGCACGCAGTTCGAGGATGCGCTGATCGCCGCGCTCGATGCGCACGGCGTCGAGCTCGTCGTGCTCGCCGGCTTCATGCGCGTGCTGACGGCGCACTTCACCGACCGCTACGCGGCGCGCATCATCAACACCCACCCGTCGCTGTTGCCTGCGTTCCCCGGCGCAAATGCACCCGCGCAAGCGCTCGCGCACGGCGTGAAGCTCAGCGGCGTGTCGATCCACTTCGTCGACGCGAGCCTCGACGGCGGTCCGCTGATCGCGCAGGTCGCGGTGCCGGTACTCGCCGGCGACGACGCACAGGCACTCCACGCGCGCATCCAGCGCGAAGAGCACGCGCTACTACCGCAGGTGGTTCGCCGCTTGGCGGCAGGCCAGCTCACGTGCCAAGGTCGCGTCGTGGTGGAGCTTGCCGAGTAACTCCTACGACCTCGTCGTCCTCGGTGACGACCTGGCCGCGCTGGTGTGCGGCACGCTGTGCGCCCGCCGCGGCATGCGGACGCTCGTCCTGGGCAACGATCGCCCTGCCCGCTACACGCTCGGCCCACACAAGCTCCCCGTCGAGCCAGCGATGTGGCCCGTCGGTGCAGGCACGGCCGGCGAGCGCGTGCTCAAGGAGCTGCACGCGGAGATGGCACTCAAGCGCAAGCTGCGCGAGCCCCG
>JBBQFU010000244.1:0-12951 GCA_038322185.1 Haliangiales bacterium | reverse complement strand
GTTCGCGGCTGATGTGCTCGTGCCGTCGCTGCTCGGCGCGATCGGCATGTCGCTCGCCTACATCCCGGCGATGATCACGTCGACCGCGACCGCGCGCCCCGAAGACGGTGGTCTCGCGTCGGGCTTGGTCAACACGACGTACCAGGTTGGCTCTGCGATCGGCCTCGCTGCGATGGTCGCCGTCGCTGGGTCGAAGACGTCATCGCTGATGACGTCGGGTGTCGACGCGACGTCGGCCATGAACGACGGCTTCTCGTCGGCATTCGTCGGCGCGGCCATCATCGCATTCGTCGCCGCCGGTGTCGCGATGGTCGCCATTCGGGTTCCGCGCGCGAGTCGTCAGCATGCGGCACTCGCGGCGATGCTGTTCTTCGGCCTCGTGCTCGCTGCGTGCGGCAAGGGATCGCACGCGGACCACGAGGCATCTGGCTCCTCGACCGGAGGCGAACACGCGCATGCTGCGCAGCCGCAGGTGAGCCCGACAGATGTCGTCGTTACTCCGCCACCGTCAGCGACGGCTGCGGACGAGACCGCGCCGACCGCGCCCGCAGCTCGAGCCACCGAGACCAGCGTCGCGCCGGTGAAACCGGCGCCAGCGCCAAAGCTTCCGAAGAAGAAGCCTGTGGTCCCTCGGCGTGAAGCGGTTCAACCGGCAGCCCAATCGGCCGCTGGTTCTGGATCGGCGCAGCCTCACGCCCATCAGGGCCACTGAGCCATGCTGATTGCCATCTGTCTCGCGGGTGCTGCGATCGCAACGGTGCGCGCGTGTCGCGCGCTGCGTAGTCCCGGACGTGCGGCTGTCGGTCGCATCGGCTGGTTCTGAGCGCGCGGGCTTCCGCGCCCATGCTAGGTCGGTGAACATCGACGCGTGAGCATGTCCCCTCGCATCCGCAAGCTGGCGCTGACCTCGCACGTCACGTTCTCGGTCGGCTGGCTCGGCGCGGTGCTCGCGTACCTCGTCGTTGCGATCGCCGGACTGACGAGCCTCGACGTGCAGCTCGTCAAGGGCACCTACGTGACGATGCACCTGATGGCGTGGTTCGTCATCGTGCCGTGCGCGGTCGCCGCTTTGCTCAGCGGCCTCGTCCAGTCACTCGGCACCGAATGGGGGCTGCTTCGCCACTACTGGATCCTCGCGAAGTTCCTGCTGACCACCCTCGGCACCGTCATCCTGCTGCTGCACGCCCCGCGCGTCTCGGAGATGGCAGTGCGAGCCGCCGAGGCGGCATTCGCGACCGGTGATTACACCCAACAGAGGACTGCGCTCGTCGTGCATGCCGCCGGTGGCCTCGCAATCCTTCTCGCCGCGACGGTGCTGTCGATCTTCAAACCTTGGGGGAAGACGGCGCACGGGAAGGGCGAGCCTGGCGCTCGCAAGCGATATCTCCTGATCGGAGCCTCCATCGCCCTTGGCATTGTCATCGTCCTTCACCTCAGCGGTGGAGCGCCGCGACATTAGTCGCCTCCGCCGAGGAAATTTGCTGGTCGGTCGAGTATAACAAAGTTATACTTGACCCGTGAAGACGGCGATTTCCATTCCGGATGAGCTCTTCCGGCGCGCTGAGCGCGCTGCGAAGCGACGAAAGATGTCTCGCAGTCAACTGTATGCCGTCGCACTTGCGCGCCTACTCGACGCCGAGCCCAAGGACGATGTGACTCGAGCGTACAACACTGCATTCGACGACGACGCACGTGACAGTTTCGCCACCGACGCTGGCCGCCAAGCGCTCGTCCAAGTTGAATGGTCTGAGGAATGAAACGTGGTGAGGTGTGGTGGGCCGACCTTGCCGACCCCCGCGGGTCCGAACCTGCCAAGCGACGGCCGGTTGTGATCGTGCAGGAAGATTCGTTGACGCGCAGCAGGCTGCAAACCGTGATGGTCATCCCGATCACGAGCAATCTGAAGCGAGCGTCTGCGCCGGGCAACGTGATGCTGGCCCGGGCGCATTCGCAGCTCCGCGTGGAGAGCGTCGCTCTTGCATGTCAGGTGCTCACGATCGACAAGCACTTCTTGACCGAGCAGGTCGCCGCGCTGCCGACGGCGACGGTGGAACGGATCGATGCGGGTCTTCGGCTCACGCTGGCCTTGAGGTAACGCTCGATCGCCCGACTCGCCGACGGGTACAACGAGCAGCGCGCCTACGGCCGCGCTGGCTCCTCGGCGGCATGCTCGTCGCCGGACAGTCCGACATCAACTATTTCCAGCTCGGCGTGAACGTCGGCACATGCCGTGAGTCGCTGACCGCGATCGCGCACGCGCTGCATGAGCCGCAAACGCAATGCTGTCGGCGAACCGTACGTGCGTCCTCGTCGAGAACGCGCACCGCAAGATCGAGGAGGCGGAGCGCGAAGGAAGCAAGGTCGATCGTAAGGAGCTCGTCATCGCGTCGGCCCGCGAGCTCGGGCCGTCGATCTTTGGTGCATTGCTCGTCCTCACGATCGCGTTCCTGCCCGTGTTCGCGCTGCAAGGCGAGGAGGGGCGGCTGTTCCGACCGCTGGCGTTCGCGAAGACGTTCTCGATGGCGTTCGCGTCGCTGTTCGCCATCACGCTCGTCCCCGCGCTCATGGTCACGTTGCTGCGTGGCAAGATCCGACCAGAACGGAAGAACCCGCTCAATCGCTTCTTCATCGCGATCTACCGCCCGGCACTGCGTGCGTGCTTGCGGGGCCGGTATCTGGTGATCGTGCTGGCGCTGGGACTCACGGCTGCGACAGTGATTCCGTTCTCGCGCCTCGGGTCGGAGTTCATGCCACCACTCTTCGAGGAGGACCTCCTCTACATGCCGATCACCGTGCCCGGCATCTCGATCGCCGAGGCTCGGCGGCTATTGATCTGGCAGGACGAGCAGATCAAGTCGGTCCCCGAGGTCACCCGCGTGTTCGGCAAGGCCGGACGTGCCGAAAGCGCGCTTGACCCGGCACCACTCTCGATGTTCGAGACGGTCGTGCAGCTGAAGCCGCGTGATCAGTGGCGGTCCGGTCTGACGCTCGAGAAGCTGATCGCCGAGCTCGATGCGAAGACGAAGCTTCCAGGCATTCAGGGCGCGTGGACGATGCCAATCAAGGCACGCATCGACATGCTGTCGACCGGCATCCGTACGCCGATCGGGATCAAGGTCTTCGGACCCGACCTCACCCAGATCGCGCGCATCAACGACCAGCTCGAACGGACGCTACGTACGGTTCCGAACACCCGGAGCGTGTATGCGGAGCGCGAGCTCGGCGGGTACTTCGTCGACGTCACGCCGGATCGCCAGGCAATCGCCCGCTACGGGTTGACGGTCGCCGAGGTGCTCGACGTCGTCGAGAGCTCGATCGGCGGCATGAACATCGCGCAGACCTACGAAGGTCGCGAGCGCTATCAGATCGGCGTGCGTTACCCACGCGAGCTGCGTGACGATCTGGAAAAGGTGCGTGAGGTGCTCGTCCCGATTGCGCCGCTCTCGCCGACTGCGCTTCCGACGAGCGACTCCGCAGGTGGAGGCGCGATGGGCGCGGCGCCGACGTCGATGATCGCCCCCAGAGCGGGCGGCGCCGGCGGAAGCATGGGAGGCATGGGAGGGGGTGGCGCGCGAGGTGGGTCTATGGGAGGCGGGGCGATGGGCGGTGGTATGGCCGACGGAGCGGCAGCGAGGCCGCCATCCGCGAGCACCGATGCGAGCGCCGCGTTCGTACCGCTGGGGCAGCTCGCGAAGATCGAGACCGTCATGGGGCCCCCGATGATCAAGAGCGAGCTGGGCTCCCTTACTGGCTGGGTGTACGTAGACATCTCGACCGATGACGTCGGCGGCTATGTCGACGCGGCGAAGGAGCGGGTCCGGGCGGAGGTGAAGCTGCCGGCTGGCTACTACCTGAAATGGACGGGCCAGTTCGAGCTCCTCGAGCGCGTGCGTGCGCGCATGGCCTGGATCATTCCGCTGACGCTCGTGCTCGTGTTCGCCATTCTCTTCATCAACTTCCGCGGCGCTGCCCAGTCACTGATCGTGATGACGGGTGTGCCGTTCGCGGCCGTCGGCGCGATCTGGATGCTGTGGGCATTTGGGTTCAACACATCCATTGCTGTCTGGGTGGGAATGATCGCGCTGCTCGGTGTCGCGGCTGAAACAGCGAGCGTCATGGTCGTCTACCTCGACGAGGCGTGGGCGGCTGGTCGCGCCGCGGGGACACTTGTGACGACGCAGGACCTCGTCGAGCATGCGCTCGACGCCGCGACGAAACGTGTTCGCCCGCTACTAATGACCGTCCTCGCAAATGTCTTCGGCCTGCTGCCGATCCTGTTTGACGACGGCGTCGGCGCGGACCTGGCCAAGCGCATCGCGCTGCCGATGTGGGGTGGCCTGGTGTCTCTGACGTTGCTGACGCTGTTCGTCGTGCCGGCGGTGTACGTCGTGTGGCGAAGTTTCACCTTGAGGTCGGCACGCAAGCGAACGCTCGGCACGCTAGCGAATGGAGGTTGATGGAACCCGGTCGGTCACAGGGCGAGCTCGCGCCTCTCGCGACCCGCTCGATTCTTGTGCGCCTCGTGTAGAGTCGCAGCATGTCTCTGCGCTGGCTACTTGTTGGTGGAGCACTCGCTGGTTGCGGCGGCAACTCGTCAAATACACCCGACGCCGAACCGGCGTGTATTCCGGTCGAGCCGGCTGCGGCTGATTGCTCCGACGCTTGCTACGACGCGCGCGGACCAGAGATGCGCCTCGAGCTCGACGTGAGCATGCTCGGACTTACTGCGCCGCCGGCCGGGTCGCGCCCGATCAAGGTCGCCATCTTTTACACGGTGGCGCCGCATCCTGGCACATGGACTGCCGATGACCTCGCATCACGCGTCCGCGGGATCGTGACGTCTACGAGTACGATCCTCGCCCAATGCCAGATGCATGTAGAGCTCGAAGCAGCGCAGGTCGTCGCGATCCCTGCACGCTTGCTCGACATTACCGGCAACGAAGAAGGCTCGTACGGCGGACATCCGCCTCCGGGAACGCCGAATCCCGATCTGTTCGACTACAACCAGAACGAGCGCCTCACCGCCGAGTCGCTCGAGCTGTTCACGTATGGCAAGCAGTACTCGTCGCCGAACACGATCACTGCATTCACCATCGAGCACATCGTGTACTACGCAAACCAGATGCTCGATGAGGCGGGCGGTCTCTCGTATCCGCCAAACATCTATCACCACGCAGACGACTATCCATATCGCAACTCGGTGCTCCTCGTGCCGCAGTACGGCGCGTGCGGATCACTTCCGGGTCCGTCAGCGAACAGGACACTCGCGCACGAGATCGGTCACATGCTGATCAATACGGGCGGCCACGAGGGCGCGCAGAACAATCTGCTCGTCAACGGCACCGTGCTCACTGCGGCACAGTGTCAGACGATGGCGACCAATCTTGACGCGTTATTCGGTGAAGTGGCAGTACCTGATCCAGGTCCACCGAGCTGAGCGGATTGCTCATGGTTGACGGTCCTACCGAGCTAGGCCCGGCTGCTCACGCTGTGATTCATGAGCGCTAGCGATCGCGGAATACGATTCCGTTCGGCTTCGAGCCTACGGCGATCGTCTTCGCTACCGTCTTGGCCGCGACATCGATGACGGAGACGGTCCCTGCCAGCTGATTCGTCACGTACGCCTTCGTGCCGTCTCCAGAGAACGCAAAGGCGTGGGCGCCTGCGCCGGTGGCGAGATCGCCGAGCCTGTAGCCGTCGCTTGCGCGAAGGAACACGAGCTTGCCGTTGTCGGTGTCCGTCACCCAGAGCTCGCCGCCCGGAGCGATGGCGGCAACAGCTGGCGTGAATCCCAGGTCAATCGTGAGCGCGACGGCGAGAGTCGTTGCATCGATGACCGTCAGGCTCTTGCCGGTCTCGTTATCGACGTACATCCGACCATCCGACGCTGGCCATGCGCCGACCGGCCCGTCGCCCACGGCGATCGTTTCGACGAGAGCTCCGGTCGCTGCCTCAAACACCGAGACGCTGTCGGACGCGGTGTTCGCTACGAACGCATACGCGCCGGACAGTGTGACCTCGGCCGGGTCGTTGCCTGCAGTCAGGGTCGACGTGGTCGCGAGCGTTCGTGGATCGAGGACCAAGACCTGACCGGGTGAAGCAATCTGCGACGTCCAGATCGAGCCATCGGGGGCGAACACGGCGTTGTGATTGGGCGCATCGAGTCGACGCGCGACGTCGAGCGCACCGGTCGAGGCATTGAGAGCGAGGACCGCGCCGCCGGCTGCACCGTGGCCACCGTGTCCGCCGCTGTGCCCACCGCTGAGGTCCGAGCCGGGAACGGCGACCAGCATTCGTTCTCCGTCGCCGGACAGATAGAGGTGGTGCGGGTAGTCCACGTTCTCGAGCTGGATTGTCCCGATGACCTCGTCGCTGCCGGCGTCGATGACGCTCAGCGAGCTGTCGTCGCCGTTGACCACGAAGACGGCGTCGGCGGTCACGGGGGCGATCGACGCGCTCGTTGGTTCGGCCTCGCTATGGCCTCCACACGCGCCGACGAGCACAAAGAGCGAGCCGCGAGCGAGGGAACCGGAATGACTCATAAGGCGTTCACTCTGCAGGATGCGTGCAAGCGATCATTGGGGGAATGGTCTCGACACATAGATGTACGTGTGACGTTCGCGGTTACAGGTGACGCGCCTGATCACGGTCGCGGAACTACTCCAGCGTGCTCGGTCCGCCGCAGGTCAGCATCCGCTTGCCCATGTACGGGTTCTCCAGATCCTGCGAAGGCTGCACCCACTTCTTGTAGCCTGCAGCCATCGGGCACTCGAAGACATGCTGCCCCGTCGCAAGCGCCTTGTCTCCAGCGAGTAGCGCAACGAGGTGCTGACTGATCTCGCCGAACGAGGCACGGGCGGCTTTGAGGTCAGTGGCCGCCGCTAGGCTGGGGGCGGCCGCCGCGATCGCGGTGTAATGGTCGCTCGATGGCCCCGTTGCTGCGGCCTTCGCCGAAGTCTCGAGCTCGCGCGCAGCGTTCGGCACCCCGCTCAGGTCGTCAGCGGCGAGTGATGCGCGTGCGCGTTCATACGCAGCCAGGACCGCACGCCCGGATGGATTCGACGCCTCAGACGACTGCGACGCGTCGCCCATAGGGACGGGGTCGACGACCGCGGGCGTCGGCTTGTTTGCGGGCGCGCCCTTGCTGCAAGCCACGACCGAAATCGCGAGGAAGATGATGAGGTGCATCGAGCGCATGCTCCCGGTGCATAGCACGAGATGTGCCGCGGGCTTCCGCGTCAGCGCGCCTTGAAGTCCTCGGAGCGCACCCCGTACTTCTTGAGGAGGCGATGCATGCTCTCGCGCTCCATTCCGGCGCGGCGGGGCTTCCGTGACATTGCCACCAAGCTCGCGCATGAGTGTGATCAAGTACTCGCGGGACGCATGTGGCCGTGCCGGGTTACACCGGGTGAACCTCGCCCCAAGGTCTCGGTGCCCCGCTTATTCGCTTGCCCTGCTGCCTGCGAAGTCCAGCGGCAATCCGGTCATGTACGATGGTTGCAGTGGGCGTTCCAAGCTTTGGGGGACTGGTGATGGCCTGTGCCTGGCTAGCGCTGTCCGCGCATGCCGCTGGGGCGCAGAACTTCGCGCCGATCGCGAAGATCACCGCGCCGGACCAGGCGTATGTGGGTGATCCGGTCTCGTTCTCCTCGGCCGATTCGATCGATCCGGACTCGGCGCCTCAGGCGATGACGTTCGCATGGGAGCTCGGTGATGGCACCACGTCGACCGCTGCTGCGCCGATGCGCGTCTACGCATCCGCAAAGGCGTATGCGGTGAAGCTGACCGTGAACGACGGCGCGGACACGGGCATCGACGTCAAGATCGTTCACGTCATCGCGCGTCCGCTACAAGCGCGTGCGCGGCAGACCAGCCCGATGGCCATCGCACCGGGCGGCGATCGCCTGTATCTCGCCAATCCTGACTCCAACACGGTCAGCATCCTGTCCATCACCGCTGGCGAGCTCGCGCTGATCGAGGAACGCCCCGTGTGCAGGCGACCGCGCACGGTCGCGCTCGATGACGCCGCGACCACGCTGTTCGTGGCCTGCCAGGGCCAGCGTGCGATCGCGGCGATAGATCTCGCGTCCGGGGACATCGAGATGATCGCCGCTGGAGCGGGACCGTACGGCGTGGTCTCTCTCGCGTCGGGAGCACTCCTCGTCAGCAACCAAGACGACGGCACGCTGACCTGGATTGCGCCCGACCGCGCCACCCGCGAGGCCTGGGCGACCGGCGCCGATGCACGCGCGATTGCAGTGACCGCTGACGGCACACGCGCCTACGTCACGAGCTACGTCACGCGCGGCTCGACGGGGCGGCTCACTGTGCATGACCTCGCAACGCGTACGACGATCGGGGCGATCGAGCTCGCGAACGATCCGGGGCCCGATACGGCGTCTTCGGGGCAGGGTATTCCCAATCTACTGTCTGTCGCGGCGATCGATCCGGCAGGGCAGAAACTCTGGATCGGTGCGCTGAAGTCGAACACGACCGTTGGCAAGTACCGCACCGGCGGAATGGTCGCTCCGCATAACTGGCTGCGCGGGCTCGCTGCGCCGGTGGATCTCGGGACGAACGCCGAAGTGATGCAGCGGCGGATCGATAGCAACGACGCCGACAGCGTCTCGGCGATCGCATTCTCTCCCGATGGGCGCTACGCCTATCTCGCGCATCAAGGTGCGGGCACCGTATCGATCTACGATCTCTCGAAGGCGACGCTTTTCACGCCGGGCGCCGGAACGAGTGTCCCGTTCGAGGCTCGGCTCGACACAGGCGATGCACCGCAGGCGATCGCGGTGTCCCCGGACGGTGGCACGATCTACGTCGCGACCTACCTCGGCCGCGAAGTGCTCGCAATCGATGTGCGCACGCCAGCCACCGCGCGCATCACGAGCCGCGTCGTGGCAAGCGCCGAGCCGCTGTCCGCCGAGCTCGCCAACGGTAAACGGCTGTTCTACCGCAGCCGCGAACCCGTGCACTCTGAGGCGAACTACGTCGCGTGCGCATCGTGTCACGCTGACGGTGGAGGTAACGACGGTCAGGTCTGGGACTTCACCCAGGATGGTGAAGGGGTGCGCAACACGACCGATCTGCGAGGACGGGCAGGGATGGCGCAGGGGCACGTCCACTGGTCGGGAAACTTCGACGAGATCCAGGACTTCGAGAATCCGATCGTGAAGCTGTTCGGCGGCACGGGGCTCGCCAACGACGGCGCTCCGCCGAACCCTCCGCTTGGCGCTCCCAACGCGGGCCGGAGCCAGGACCTCGACGACCTCGCCGCGTACGTGACCTCACTGGCGTACACCTCGAGTAGCCCGGTGCGCGACGTCGATGGCAACCTCGGCGAGGCCGCTGTTCGTGGGAAGGTGCTGTTCGACGATCCCGCGCTGCGCTGTGTGGAGTGCCACGCTCCACCGCAGTTCACGACGAGCCGGCTCGACGCGCCCATGCTCGTCGATGTCGGAACGCTCGGACCGGCTAGCGGCATGCGACTCGGAGGTGCGCTTGGTGGCATCGACGTTCCGACGCTGATCGGTCTCTGGAACGGCGCGCCCTACTATCACGATGGCAGCGCGCTGAAGCTCCGCGATGTCTTCATTGGCCGGTCTGGAACGCTCGAGGCGCAGCTCACTGCGACCCTCGACGACGCACAGCTCTCGGATCTGATTGCGTACATCTCGTCGATCGATGCGCCCGAGCCCGATTTGGATCCCGATCCTTCGCCCGACACGATGTCGCCGGCAGGTTGCGGCTGCAACACCAGCAAGCCACTTCCCGGATCGGCAGCACCGCTACTGGCATTGTTCTTCGCCCTTCGTCGTCGTCGCCGCTCTACTGGAGGCCTCTCATGCTCTCGCCTATGACCCGCTCGTTCTTGCTGATCGCTCTGTTCGCACCCAGCGCGGTAGTCGCAGGTCCCTGGCTTGGCTTCACAGACCAGAGCAATGCGCTCCGAACGGACCGGTTCAACTTTCAGGGGGCCCAGGCAGAAGCCGGCGACACCAACGAGAACTACTACGATGGCGACTTCGGCGACATCGACGGAGACGGTCGGCTCGATCGCGGCATGATCTCTCGGTACGGTCTGCTGTGGAACACGGGCGACGGCACCATGGTCCCTGTGGCGAACACTGTCGGTGGCGCTACCTACAAGTTCGGCGACAAGGACGCGATCGGCAACGACGCGGTCGCGTGGGCAGACATCGACGGAGATGGCGACCTCGACAGCATCATGGGCGGCAACGGCGAATCGTTCACCTGCCAGGCGAACCAGGCGACCCGGTTCTCGATCAAGTGGCAGCACGGCAACAGCAGCGCGAAGCGCATCGTGAAGATTGATCTCGAGCGTGACGGCGATGTCGACCTGATCGCGGCTGGCGTGTTCTGCCTCACGCGCAACTGCGGCCAGCCCGACGACTTCACCGTCTGGGCGAACGATGGCATGGGCACCATGTCGGACGTCACCGTCGCGCGCGGGCTCGACTACTCCACCGCGCTGGCCGCAGGCGTGGCCGCCGGTGATGTCGATGGTGACGGCGATTTCGACATCATGCTGATGAGCGGCACGCGGCGGCGGGGGCTCGTGCTCGTGAACAACGGCACCGGCACCTTCACGGAACGCGAGTTCTTCACGATCCCGGACGCGCTGTGGACCTATGACACAGGCGGAGCGCCGACGGTCGGCATGTCCGGTGGCGACACGATGGAGCTCGGTGACGTCGATGGCGACGGCGATCTCGATCTGCTCACGAGCGCCGAGGGGCCGATCGGCGGCCATCCGAGCGTGTTCTACGGGCTGTTCATCAACGACGGCGCTGGCTACTTCAGCGAACAAGCCTCGACCCGATTCAGCGTCGGCACGTTCACGGGCAAGCTGTACGGCAGCGAGGTCAAGTTCGCGGATTTCGACGGCGATGGCGACCTCGATATCGCCGGCTACATCCAGAGCGCCCAGCCCGACATCATGGGGCGGAATCTTCACGTGCTCGTCAACGATGGTGCCGGCAACTTCGTGTTCACGCCGTCTCTCACTCCTACGCTCACGCCGCCGACCGGCGGCATCAACGCGTTCGACATCGCCGACTACACGGGTGATGGCTCGGTCGATCTGTGGGTCGGCAACCAGGGCGGGCGCGTGCTCGCGTTCGTCAACACCTACGTCGATCCGTCTGGTCTGCCGGCCGACATGCCGCGAAACGCGAGCGTCGTCTCGGCGACGAGCGCGGGCGTTCGACTGTCGTGGCTGCCGCCGCCGAGCGCGTCGCAAGTTCGGTTCTACCGCGTGTACCGCAGCACCGAGCCGGGCCTTCCATTGCGCGATCGCGTCCTCGTCAAGACTGTAGCGATCAGCCCGCACGCAGACGAAGGCTTCGTCGCGCCGATCACCAGGTTCACCACCGCCACGCAGCTCGGGGACGCTTCGGTGACGATCGACTCCACGACCGGAGAGCTCCAGTGGACAGACACGACCGGCGCGACCGGCGTCGTCTACTACTACTCGATCGTTCACGTCGGCAACGAGACCAAGGCCAGCTCGCCGACAGCCGAAGTGTTCTCGTCGACCCCGGCTGCCGCAGGCGCCGACGCGACGGCGCCTGAGCTCACGATTCTCGGCCCGACGCGCCAGCACTGGTCGCTCTATCCGCGCATCTCGCTGCAGTACGGCGATGGTCAGTCGGGTATCGACCTTCCCACACTGCGCGTCTCCTTCAACGCGGCGGTCGGCAGCCGTGCCGCGGGAACCGATGTTAGCGATCTATTTCTCGTGAAGGACGACCGCGTCTTCGTCGCGCCGCTGGCGCCGCCGTACTCCCTTCCTGTGAACACGCTCGTAACGATGACGGCGACCATCTCGGACAAGGCTGGCAACCCCACGACGCAGACAGTTCAGTTCTTCGTCGCGCAAGCCGTCTCAATGCCGCCTAGCGCGTCGTTTACAGCGACGCCGATGAACGGGACCGCGCCGATCGATATCGTCTTCGATGCGCGCGCGAGCGCCGACGCTGACGGCAAGGTCGTCCAGTACGAGTGGTACTTCGGCGACGGATCGATGGATAGCGGCGCGACGCCGACGCACCGCTATCTGTTCGGCGGCAGCTACACCGCGACGCTCGTCGTGCGCGACACGCAGGGCGGCGTCGCAGTCACGACGAAGACGATCACCACGGATGGTTCTGCGCCCGAGTGCGGTAACGGCGAGGTCCGCGCGTGCTACTCGGGCGCCGACGGTACTCAAGACGTCGGTATGTGCGTCGCAGGTCAACAGGGCTGCTTCAGCGGTGCATGGCAAGCCGAGTGCTCGGCCGAGGTGCTGCCAGCAACCGAAGTGTGCGACGACGGCCTGGACAACGACTGCGATGGCACCGTCGATGCCGAGGACGCGGATTGCGACGGTCCCGGCGCTGGTGACGACTCCGGCTGTTGCCAGTCGTCCAGTGCGGCATCGTTGCCGTGGATGCTCGCCCTCCTCGCGCTGGTATGCCGGAAGCGGCGTCGACGCTGCGCCAGCTGAGCGAACGCCTTGAGGCCCGCTCCGGCCAGCCACGTCAGGGCGCGCTGTCGGAGTGGGGGACTCTGGGTGTCGGTGTCATTCGAGTCGTATCCGCCGATGCACTGACCGGCGCGAGCGCGGTCTCACCACTACCGTGAGGTGTGCGCGTCGTCCGCTACAGTTTCTGTGCGACGCGGCAAACGTAAGACAGCTCGTCGCGGTCTCTCAGCTCGGCGGTGGCGAGATCAGTCCCGCGATCGGTTGGCCCGAGAGGTTGCGCACGACGCCGACGCCTCCACCACCACCACCGCCGGGCTTCGACGCAGCCGGCCGGGCGGCATTACACCCTCCCCAAGTGGGCGGATCCGTAATGACGTCGGCCGGGCTGCGTCGTGATGGGCGAACCGGCCGAACCGGCCAAATCAAGGAGTAACGACATGAGCAACGAACAAGACACC
>JBBQFU010000243.1:0-12996 GCA_038322185.1 Haliangiales bacterium | reverse complement strand
CGCTCACGCGGCGCCGCGGGCGTCGCCAGCACTTGCGGCGCCTCAAGCCGCGACACCGCGTCGTTGATGATCTCTCCACTCAGGTGCGCCAGAATCCGATGACTGACGTCGAAGTTGTCCTCGAGGTAGTCGCGGTAGTCGGTGGCATCGAGCTCGATGAGACGCGCCGGCGTCGTCGTGATCGCGGTGTGTCCATGGTGACGGCCGAGCATGAAGTCGACGAAGCCCGCAGTGCCGGCCCCCGCGATCCGCCAGCTCGCCTTATCCGGGGCGCGCATCTCGAGCTCGCCGCTGATGACTTGGAACAGCGTGGCGACCGGCGCGTCGCGCGCGAACAGCGTCTCACCCGCCTCTACTTCTACCTGGCGCGCGATGCCCAGGAGGTGCTCGAGCTGCGCTTCGGAGGCGAATATGCCGAACCCGACGCGGATGTCGAGCTCGCGCTGGCCCTCGTCGATCGTGGGGGCTTCAGCGGACACGCGAGCTCCGGTGGTCCACGCTCAGCCGCTCGAGCAGCGGGCGATCCGCGCCGAGCTCGTCGATCGCTGCGGCCAGCTCCGGCGTCTCGAGCTCGAGTGCGTAGTAAGCAGCGCAGGCCGAGAGCAGCGAGTCGGGCGCGGCGAGCAGACAGACGACTGCATCGGTGGCGGAGGTCGGGATCGAGGCCGCGAGGCCGATGCGCGCCAGCCGCTCGCGATCGTCAAGCTCCTCGCCGAGCACGAGCAGGCGAGCACGGATACGGCTCGCATCGCCGCGCGTGTACAGCGGGCTGCGCGTCAGCGTATCGAGGAACTCGGCCCCGTGGGCGCGCGCGCGCTGATCGGCGCCCTTGATCGCACGCGCGATGCGGCGGATGTCCTCGCGCGGGTGGAGCGATTGCAATGCGAGGAATGCGCGGTCGAGCGCCTGCGAGGTCTTGTCGGCGAGGATGCCGCGCAGCAGCACGGCGCTCTCGCGCTTGTCGCCCTCGGCGTAGATCGGCACCGCGAGCGCGAGCAGCAGACAGTACTCGCCGAGGTGGATCTGCAGCTCGGCGAGGAGCAGCGGCGCGGCGATGATGATCTCGTCGTGGACGGCCATCCGGGCGAGAGCGCGCAGCAGGTGATAGCGGACCGCGCCGGAGGTTTCGCGCGCGAGTTGCTCGCCGAGCACGGCCGCGGCGGCCGTGGTGGCGAACGTCGCGAGCGTCGCGGGGAGGTGCATGCGGATGTTCAGATCGCGCGCCGGGTCAGCGAGGGCGGTCGCCATCGCCGCGAGGGCCGGGTCCCCGATGGCGCGCAGTGCGCGACCGACCTCGGCGCGGCCCGTGCGCGCGCGGAGGCGATCGATCAGGAACGGCACGAACCGCACGTCGGGGACCTGCTCGATCGCGAGCGCCATCCGCTCGACCGTCGCGTCGGTGCCGGTGATCGCCAGGCCGAGCATGGTCTCTACCCAGCGCGCATCGCCATCTGCGCGGATCGCGTGCAGGAGCTCGTTGCGTGCGCTCTCGCCGCGCGCACCGGTCTCTGCCAGTAGCTCTGCGATCGCGGGGTTGCGAGTCACGCCGGCCGGGTCGCCGTTCTGCAAGCTCCAGAATACGCCGTGCGCGACGACGCCCGGATTGTCATCGGTCAGGCCGGCCACGATGGCCAGCTTATCGTGGGTCCGCGCGAGCGCCCTCAGCGCGAGGATGCGCGCCCGCGGATGCGACTCCCTGAGCAAGCGGCGGGTCAGCGGCACCCAGTCGGTGCGACCGGGCGTGGTCATCGCGGCGAGCGCGGCGGTCAGCACGTCGAGCGAATCGTGGCGCAGCACGAGCGCAGGGATCAGCTTCGCGCGGTCGCGCGCGACGAGGATGTGAATCGCGGCGATCACGCGGCGCTCGTCCTCGCTCGACAGGGCGTCCACCACCGTTTCGATCGCGTTGCCATCGAGCTCGCTGACGGGATCGAGCGAGCGACGGTTGACCGATTGGCGGAGCTGGCCGAGATAGTGTTTGCGCAGGCCGCCCGCGGTCAGCGTCCATAGCAGCACGATGCCGCACAGGACGGCGGCGACGATCGTCGGCGTGGCGAGTCCGAGCGTGATCAGAGCGAGGAGCAGCGCCGCCGTGATCGCCTGGACGAGGCGCGTCACCACGCTCTCGAGGGGCTCGCGCACCGACGTTCGGGTGTGCTCCGGAACCGGCATCCACAGCAGCTCCGTCGAGACCCGGCTGACCGAGTACCGCAGCGACGCGTCGGCGCCCTTCGTCAGCCCGATCGCTACGAACGAGCCTGCGGTGGCGAACGCGGCAACGCCGCCGATCAAGAGCAGCACCGGTAGCAGCATCGCCATGCCGAGCACGCCGAGGCGGCGCACGAGCCAGGCCGCGCCCACGAGCTGGAAGACCAGCGACAGCGCGGCGACAGCGCCGTGGTAGCGCGCGATGAAGCGGGCGAGCGCGTCGGTGTGAAACGTCGCCGCCGCGGCGGACTTGAACAGCCAGTCCGCGAGGAGCGCGGCCGCGGTCGCATAGATTGTGAGCGCCGCGAGGCGGACGACGTATGGCTGGCCGCGCACGCGCGGCCGCTTGAACGCGGAACGCCGGCGAAGCGCCTCGGCGCCCAGGCGCGCCTCGACGCGTTCGTTGTCGCGCGCGAGCAGGGCACCGGCGACGATGTAAAAGGCACCCGCAACGACGAGCAGGCTCTCGATCTCGAGCACGTAGAGCAGGCGCCACGCAGCGACCGCTCCGACGAGCGTCCCCACCGCACCGCTCGCCGCGATCGGCCCGTAGAGGCGCTTCGCCTCGGCCGTCGTGAAGCGCGTCGCGATCAAGAGCCAGAACTGAACGACGACGATGGTGCCAATCAAGCCCGACCACAGGTAGAGGAGCAGGCCCGACGAGGGACTGCGCGGCAGGACGAAGAAGCTCGCGGTGCCGATCGCAGCCGCGGCAAGTGTAACGACCAGCGCGTTGCGGCGCCCGACGCGGCGCACGACCCAGGCATTCGCGAACAGCGCGAGCACCGCCATCCCGGCGAGGGCGAGGTACGCGAGCGCGAGCTGGTTCGCGCCGTTGCTCGACAGGAACAGGGAATCGCGCGCCGTCTCGGCGAGTGTGAAGCCGGCCAGGATCGCGAACAGCGCGCCTCCGGCACGGGCGACCCGGACATGCTCTCCCCGACGTACGTCGAAGAGGTTTCGGGGCACGGCTCAGACTATACGTCGCATGGAGCCCCCTCACCAGCTGTGCACCTGCGCACGGTTGGTGAGCGGACGCTGGCGATGCCGCGGCGAACTTAGCGGCTCGCCGCGCTTTGGTGCTACACCAGCAGGGATGCTTCGCGTGCTCGTCGCCGAGGATTCCGCCACCGCTCGATTGCTAATCGTCTCGCTCCTGTCCTCGGACGCCGAGCTGACGGTCGTTGGCCAGGCCAAGAACGGTGAGGAAGCGGTGGCGCTATGCGAGTCGCTGCGGCCCGACGTGGTGACGATGGACATCCAGATGCCCGTGATGGACGGGCTCGAGGCAACACGGCAGATCGTTAGCCGCTGGGGCACGCCGGTGATCATGGTGTCCAGCCTCGATTCGGCAGACGTCAGCCGATCGATGCTCGCATTCAACGCCGGTGCGCTCGCCGTGCTCGCGAAGCCCTCGGGTCCGGGGACGCCGCGCTTCGAGCGGGATTGCCGCGAGCTGATCTCGACCGTCAAGGCGCTCGCAGAGGCGACGGCCTCGATCGCCGAGGAGCAGGAGGAGCAGGTCGCGGCCCCGCGCGATGTCGTGGAGCAGGTCGCGGCCCCGCGCGGTGTCGTGGAGCAGGTCGCGCCTGCGCGCGGTGTCGTGGAGCAGGTCGCGCCCGCGCGCGGTCTCGTGGAGGTGCCGCGGCCGAGCGATGTGAGCGGTCATGGCGTCGCCATCATCGGGATCGTTGCATCGACGGGAGGCCCGATCGCACTGCGCACGGTTTTCAAGGGGCTGCCCGCGAAGTGCACCGCGCCGATCCTTATCGTGCAGCACATCGCGGCGGGCTTCGCGAGCGCCTTTGCCGAGTGGCTCGCGAGCGTCAGTCGCCGAAAGGTCAGGGTCGCGGTCGACCAGGAGCGCGTCAGCGAGGGCGTCGTGTACGTGGCGCCCGACGATCGGCACCTGACCGTCGTCGGCGGTGCGATCGCGCTCGTCGCCGGTGAGCCGCGCGATGGTGCGCGGCCCTCGGGCACGCTCCTCCTTGCCTCGCTCGCGAAGTGCTACGGCGCGCGCGCGGTCGGGGTGCTCCTGAGCGGCAAGGGCAGCGACGGCGTGGTCGGCCTGAAGGAGATCCACGATGCCGGCGGAACCTCATTCGTGCAGGACGAGGCGAGCTGCACGACGTTCGAGACGCCGCGCGCGGCACTGGAGGCCGGCGCGGTAGGCAAGACGACACTGCTCGCGGAGATCCCCAAACGGCTCGCCAGCCTCGTCGCTGGGCGCCCCGAGCCGCACGTCTGAAGCCGGCCGGCGGCAAGCTTCGCATCCTCGTCGCGGAGGACTCGGCCACGGCGCGGATGCTGCTGGTCTCGATTTATCGCCGGGATCCGGAGATCGAGGTCATCGGCGAGGCGTGCGATGGCGTCGAGGCGGTCGCGATGTGCCGCGCGCTGCAGCCCGATGTCGTGTCCATGGATATCCAGATGCCGAACCTCGATGGCATCGCAGCGACGCGGCAGATCATGGTCGAGCGCGCCACGCCGATCGTCATCGTCTCGAGCCTCGACAGCACCGATATCCGCCGCTCGATGCACGCGCTCAACGCGGGCGCACTCATGGTGATGGCGAAGCCCGGTGGGCCGGGCAGCGCGAGCTACGAGCGGGATAGCCGCGATCTGATCGCGACAGTGAAGGCGATGGCGCAGGTCAAGCTCGTACGGCGCTGGGCATCGGTCCCGCCGTACCAGCAACGAGCGCCGACGGAGAGCGCGCTGGCACGGACCGATGGCGCGCCGATGCTCTTGGGAATTGCGGCCTCGACCGGCGGCCCCAACGCGATCCGCAAGGTGCTAGCGGGCCTGCCGCCGAGCTTCGATACGCCAATCCTCATCGTGCAACACATCGCCTCCGGCTTCTCGGAAGGGTTTGCGACCTGGTTGCATGACACGACTTCGCGACCGGTCACGCTCGCCCGCCACGGCGAGCCGGCGGAGCGCGGTGCCTGCTATATCGCGCCGGACGACAAGCATCTCGGGATCGGGGTAACCGGCAATCTCTCGCTGTCTGATGCCGCGCCAATCGAGGGCTTCCGGCCATCCGCCAGCTTTCTGTTCAGCTCCCTCGCGGCCTCGAACGGCGCGATGGCGGTCGGCGTGATCCTGACCGGTATGGGATCCGACGGCCTCGCCGGTCTGCGCGAGCTGAAGGCGCGCGGCGGCCTGGTCATCGCTCAGGACGAGGCGACGTGCGACGTGTTCGGGATGCCGGGTGCAGCGCTGCGCGCGGGGCTCGTGCCTGCGGGGGGCACGCCGCTGGAGCAGATCGCGGACCGCGTGGTGGCAGCGCTGGCGCATCGAAGGATCCCATGACCGACGAGCTCAACGACGATCAGCGTGCACGGATCGCAGCCGAGAATGAACAGCGACGACTCGCCTACCTGTACGAGGCGACCAGCACGCTGTTCGGCGAGCCGCTTGATGTCGGCCGTCGGTTGACGCGCGTGGCGCAGCTCGTCGTCCCGGACATGGGCGACTGGTGCTGGATCGATCTCCTCGAGGGCAACGAGCTGCGTCGCGCGGTCACGTATCACTGGAACTTGAATCTGCTCGCCGAGGTGGCGCCGCAGCCGGCGGTGCGGCCATACGATCCGGCCGCCACCAACGGCGCCTCGTTCGTCGCGCGCACCGGCGAGCCGACGCTCATCGCCGATGCCATGGCCACGGGCACTGACGATGCGCCGCGCGCCGGGATGCGCTCGGTGCTCCGCGTGCCACTGCGCGAGACCGACCTTGTCGTCGGCGTGATCTCGCTCGGCTTCCGCGAATCCAATCGCGAGTATCGCCAGGAAGACGTCACACTCGTCGAGGCGGTGGCGAAGCGCGCCGGGTGGGCGTTCCAGGCGGCGCGGCAGTACGAGGTCGCGACCCGCGCGATCGCGGCGCGCGACGATATCATGGCGGTGGTCGCACACGATCTGCGCGGCCCGCTCGCGACCATGCTCCTCGGCGTACATGCGCTACGGGCGGAAACACAGTCGGCGATCGTCGAGCGTATCGAGCGAGCCGGCGCCCGCATGGAACAGCTGATCGCCGATCTACTCGACTGGGGCTCGCTCGAGAGCGGACACCTGCGCATCGTGCCTGAAGCGGTGAGCTATCACGCGCTCGTCAGCGAGGCCGTGGATGGTCTCGCGCCGCAGGCGAACGCGCGCCAGCAGCGCATCGCGACCGTGATGCCCGATGCGGATGTGCTGGTCAGGTGCGATCGAGCGCGGACGCACCAGGTGATCGCGAACCTGGTCGGCAACGCGATCAAGTTCACGCCGAAGGGCGGCCGGATCGTGATCCGTACCGAGGTCGAGCCAACGCTGGTGCGGTTCAACGTCGAGGATGAGGGGCCCGGAATCGCTCCAGACCATCTACCGCACGTGTTCGAGCGCTACTGGCAGGCGGATGGCGGCACCGAGAGCCGGCGCGGCATCGGGCTGGGGCTCGCAATTGCGAGCGGGATCGTCAGCGCACAGGGCGGCACGATCGCCGCTCTTAGCGAGACAGGGGCGGGCGCGCGGTTCGCCTTCACCGTGCCGCGAAGCGCTTGAGCTCAGGTCTTCGCAACACCGCATCGGCCGCGCGACCGTCGCGAGTCAGCTCGCCTAGCCGGGGGCTCGCGGCGCCTGGTTGGAGAGCACATGATTGAGCACTTGCAGAGTGACGGGCTTGCCAAGGTGATCGTCAAAGCCGGCGGCCCGCGAGCGCGCACGGTCCTTGGGTTCCGAGTAGCCGGAGAGCGCAACAATGCGCAACCCGTTCGGTGACGGAGTCGCTCGCAGGCGACGCGCGAGCTCGTAGCCATCCATCCCCGGGAGCCCGATATCGAGCAGCGCGACGTTCGGCTCGAATGTCGCTCGCAACTCGAGCGCGCTAACGGCGTCATAGGCGACGACGACCTCGTCGCCCATGAGCCGTAGCGCGTGGGCGAGAAGGTCGGCTGCGTCCCTGTTGTCATCGACGAGGAGGACGCGGCGCGTCGACCGCGGCGTGACGGTCGGCGCCGGCACGATCGCGGGCTGGGCTGGCTTCGCGTCGAGCATGGGCAGTCGAACGATGAACTCGGAGCCCTGATCGCGACCTGCGCTCCGCGCCTCGACCTGCCCACCGTGGAGCGCGACCAGACTCTTCGCGATCGTGAGCCCGAGCCCGAGGCCTCCCTTCGAGCGGTCCGATGCTTGCGCGCCCTGCGCGAATGCATCGAACACCGTGGCGAGGCGCGATGACTCGATGCCAGCCCCCGTGTCCTTCACACTGATCACCACTTGCGGTCCCTCGCGTCGGGCCGAGATTTCGATCCGGCCGCCCGGATCTGTGAACTTCGCTGCATTGATGATCAGATTCGACAGGACCTGCGCGATCCGCGCCGGGTCGACCTCGACCTCGAGCCCCGGCGAACACGCGATCACGAGCTCGTGCTTGCGCTGCGCGATGAGTGAATGGGTCATCTCGATGGCACTCGCGATCACCGCATCGATGCCGAGCACCTCCTTCTCGAGCTCCAAGTTCCCCCGCGTGATGCGCGAGACGTCGAGAAGATCGTCGACCAGGCGGACCATGTGGGTCACCTGCCGCTCGATGACGGCGCGCTCCTTGCGCGAGCCCTCGTCGCCCCTCATGTCCATCAGCTCGAGTGCGGTCCGGATGGGCGCGAGCGGATTGCGGAGCTCGTGGCCGAGAACTGCGATGAATGCGTCCTTGGCATGACTCGCTGCTTCGGCGACCTGGTGCGTCTGCTCCCGTTCGCGTGAACGTGCCATCTCCAGCTGCACGTGAATACGTGCGACGAGCTCGCGCGCCGAGAATGGCTTCACGATGTAGTCGTTGGCGCCGGTTGCCAATCCTTCGGCCGTCGCCTCGTCGCCGGTACGTGCGGACAGCAGAATGACTGGCAGCTGCCGGGTCGACGGATCGGCGCGCAGCCGACGTGTGAGCTCGAGACCGTCGACGCCTGGCATCATCACGTCGGACACGAGCAAGTCAGGGACCTGCCGGCGAATCGCTTCAAGTGCTTGCTGGCCATCGGCAACGGCCTCGACCGTCCACTGGGCGGACAGGAGCCGCCGCAGGTACTCGCGCATATCCGCGTTGTCATCGGCGAGGACGAGGCGCAGCGGTGCATGGTTCGCATGGACGTTGCCGTCGTCGGAAACCGCGAGCGAGACTCGTTCGGCATCGTCGGCCGGAAGCCAGGACAACGCATCGTTGATGTACGCCGCGGAGCCCACGGTCGTCGACGCCAGCTCCTTGGCGATGCCGATCCGGTCCGCGGGTAGATGCGCAGATCCGGCCCGGATCGTGACGGTGAAGCACGAGCCGCGCCCGACCTCGCTCTCCACCTCGATGCGACCGCCATGCAGGCCGACCAGATCCTTGGCGAGCGCCAGGCCGATACCGGTTCCCTCGTGGCTACGCGCGTGTGCATCGCGCACGCGATGGAAGCGGTCGAAGACGCGCGGCAGCTCGTCGACAGCAATCCCGATGCCGGTATCGCGCACGGATAGCTGGATCTCCTCCCCGATGGCCACCAGCCGGACCGTCACGTCACCCGTGAATGTATGTTTGAACGCGTTCGACAGCAGATTGAGAACGATCTTCTCCCACATGTCGCGGTCGACGAACGCAGGTGCAGGCAGCGGCGGCGTGTCGACGATCAAACGCAGCCCAGCCGCCTCCATCACGGCACGGAACTGGCTCGCCAGATCGGCGGTCAGGTTCGCGAGATCTGTGGGCAGAAACGAGGCCTCGACCCGGCCCGCTTCCATTCGCGAGAAGTCGAGAAGCGAGTTGACCAGCTTGAGCAGACGCAGCTCGTTGCGATGGACCATCTTCAATGCGTCGCCCTCGAGCGAACCTGCCGCTGACGCGAGTGCGTCCTCGGTGGGCCCGATCATCAAAGCGAGTGGCGTCCGGAACTCGTGGCTGACGTTCGAGAAGAACGCGGTCTTCTGACGATCGAGCGCCGCGAGCGCGTCCGCGTGCTTCCGATCTTCTTCGTACGCGCGCGCATTGCGAATCGCGGTGACCACCTGAGCGGCGGCGAGCTCGATGAAGCCCCGGTACCCATCGTCGAGATGACGGTGCGGATTCAGTCCCGCAATCATGACCCCGTATGGATGACGCCGCTCGGGCGCAGCAAGCGGGATAACGATGGCGTTGCGTGGTGGCTCGGCCCAGTGCCCCATCGGCAGCGCCCCGAAGCGAGCGTCCGTGCATGGGACGACCTCGATGCGGCGGTCGGCGACCACCGCCGCCAGCGGAAACAATGCTCCGACGCCAGCGGTCGCCTCGTCATCACCGGAAAATCCAGACGAGGACGCGAGGCGCGCGGCTCGGTCGTCGAAGAGATAGAACAGCGAGAACGGAACATCCGCGGCGTTCTCCGCCAGGGTCGTCGCGGCATTCCGACACGCGTCCTCGACGGACTTGGCCTGAGCGGCATGAAGCCCGAGAGCTCGTAGCGTGCGCGCCTGACGCTCCGCGATCACCTGCGCGGTGGTTTCTGACACCGTGGCGAGGACGCCGCCGATGCCGGTGCCCGCGACCGTCTCGTCGGGGATCGGACTATAGGCGACACGAAAATGGGTCTCCTCGAAGAACCCGTTGCGGTGGATCAACAACGGCAGCTCCTCGGCGCCCGCTGCCGGTCCGCCGGAAAACGGACCTTCGATCATCGATCCGATGACGTGCCAGATCTCCGCCCAGCAGACCTTGCCCGACTGACCACATGCGGTCGGATGCTTTGCCCCGAGAGTTGGTCGGAATGGATCGTTGTAGAACTGCACCAGCTCGGGGCCCCACCACATGCAGAGCGGAAAGCCGTTACGCAACACGAGGCCAACCATGCTGCGGAAGGTCTGCGACCAGCTGTCGACCGGACCCACGGGACTGCGCGCCCAGTCGGTCGCACGCATGAGCTCGCCCATCTCGCCGCCGCCGCTGAGGCAATCCATCGCCGGCTTCATGCTGATCCGTTTCCGCACTTCGCTGCTTCGGCCTCGTCGAACATCGGACACATACCTGACTACGCCCGTCTTTCGACGAGTGCACCTGACCTCTACCACGGTCCGCGCATAACACCCGAGTCGCCCGGCGAGCGTGATCGCTCACCCGCAATGGGTGGCCTCGATCGCGGCGTCCGTGGGGATTCGACTGAGCAACACCGGCCGGGAACAAGTCGTTGCCGAGCCGACACCCGTGGTCGCGCAGGCTGACCAGTGCGAGCGTCGCGAGCCCTTCAGATGGCGAGGAACAGCAGACCGCGCCGATGCGCCCGCGCGATCGCGAACAGCCTCAAGAGCAACAGGCGATCTGCGTCGATTCCAGGCGGCGTCAGCACGATCGGTGTGAGCAACTTTACGAGCTCGTCGATCTCGGCGGGCATGAGATAGCCCACCGCGGGCTCGACCTCCCATAGCGGGCCGTGAAGGCAGCTTCCGCGCGCGAGGATCTTGCCGCCCACAGTGTCCTCGCCGAGGCTCGCACGCACGACATCGACGATACCGCCGAGGTAGTCCCGCGTGTCGGGGTGGTGCCGGCCGCTGATGAGGTCGGTGTCCTCGGTGCCATCGAGCGAGTAATCGAAGTCGACGTCATCGACAATGCAGTCGAGCACGACCATCGCGGTCGACTCGAGATCTGCCTTGTCGATCTCGTCCGCACGCTGCGTGAACCGATCGGCATCGAACAGGTGAGGGTGAAAGCAGGTCGACATGAGCGCACGAGCGGGCCGAGCGGCCGACCGTCAGTGTACCTGGCGCGCTACCGATCGCCGCTGTTGGCAGCGCTCAGGGAGCGATGCCGGCGCACTCGGTGCCGCAGCCGAACGCAGCGCTCGTGCACGAGCGATCATCGATACACGACTGGCACTCGTCGGCCTTGTCCTCAAAGGCCTCGCTGTCGGCGGCGTTGTCACGGCACCGGCTCGCGCACGCGCTCGAGTCGTAGTTAGCGTCGGCACAGTCCCTGTACTTGTCGCAGATCTCGTTGCAGTCGTATGCGCGGTCGATGGCGTTGTCGGAGCAGGAGGTAACAGTCGCCGCAGCGACCATCATGAATATGGAGATGAAACCAAACTTGAGCATAGGCCGCTGACCAGTTCACAGGACGTGCCATGAAGCACCGGCCTCAGTGGCCCCTGCGGCAGCCGACCGTGGGCGTGTGCGCCCGTCGTACGCGTCGGCGCACTATCGATAGTGCAGCCAGTGCGTCTTGTCACGCCCCGCCAGCTGCGTGAGATTGATCAGCTACGTCCGCATCCTTCCGTTCTGCGAGCCAGATTAACTGGCGAGCACGCACGCCATGAAAATCATCGCTCACATCTCGGATCCCCACTTCGGCCGTGACATCCCGGAGGTCGTGCGAGGTCTCGTCGACGAGCTCAACGGCGTCACCGCCGCCAAGCCGTCCCTGGTTGCGATCAGCGGCGATCTCACGCAGCGTGCGCGTCGGTCCCAGTACCGCGAGGCGCGTGCGTTCCTCGAGCGTCTGACGGTGCCGTACCTCGTGGTACCGGGCAATCACGACATTCCGCTGTACGACGTGTTCCGTCGGCTCGGTTCGCCGATGAGCCGGTACGAGACGTTCATCTCGAAGAACATGACGCCGTTCTACGAGGACGACGAGATGGTCGTATGCGGGATGAACACAGCCCATGGCCATACGATCAAGGACGGCATCGTTCGGCCCGACCAGCTTGCGACGGTGTGCAAGCAGTTCGCGCTCCACCCCAAGCGCTGGAAGCTCCTGGTCGCGCACCACCCGTTCGTCGTCCCTCGACAGATCCCCGACAGCTACCTGGTCAACGGTGCAGCCGAGGCAGTTCCGCGGCTCGTGGCCGTCAGGGTGGATCTGATCCTCACCGGGCACCTCCATGTCTCGTATGCGCACGCACCTGACGCAGCCGGTTATCGCAACGAGGATCACTCGATCCTCGGCGTCAACGCTGGCACCTGCTGCTCGAACCGGCACCGCGGCGAACCGAACAGCTACAACCGCCTCGAGATCGAGGGCGACATGATCACGATCGTCAACCGGCAGTGGAATGGGAAGCAGTTCGTCGACGGGCCGGAGAAGGCCTACCGCCACGGTCGCGGGACCGAGCGCATGGTCAAGGTGGCGGAGACGGATCCGCCGCCGGTGCCGATCAAGCCTTCTTGACCACGGCACCGACGCGAGCGCGACGCCAAGGGCGAACAGATGGGGCTGTCACGGCGTAGTCCACCGCACGCGCTGCGGCGTACTGATGTTATCAGTCGCGATCGTACCGCTCTGACCGTGTTCGGTCGAGCCCCAGCATGCGAGCGCGCCGGTCTTGCGGACCGCGCAGCCGTGCAGCCAACCGAGCGAGAGTTGAACCGCGTCGTCGATACCTGCAAGGCGGAACGGCGAAAGCGTGTGCGCCGGCACGGCCGTGCCGAGGTGCTCGCGATCGTTCTTACCCCAGCACCAGATCGTGCCGTCGAGCTTGAGGGCACACGCCAGTCCGGCGCCGCTCATATCATCGCCCAACGCGACAGTAGCGACGTCGCTGAGGCTGGCGATCTTCGTCGGCGGTAGGGTTGTCGGCGCGCCCGCCGGTGGCGCGCCGGTTCCCAGAATCGTGCTGTCGGCAGGCCCCCAGCACCACACAGAACGGTCCGCGCGAATGGCACACGCGGCACGCTCGCCGGCAGCGACCGCGATCGCGTCGTCGATGCCGGCCACCGGTTCGACTCGCGTGCTGCCAATCCGACCGCAGCTGACCTTGCCCGTCTTGTGGCGAATGCATAGCCGCCTGCTGCCCGAGAGCTCGAC
>JBBQFU010000242.1:0-13105 GCA_038322185.1 Haliangiales bacterium | reverse complement strand
GTCGAGCAGACCCTGGATGCCTACACCCGCGACTGGGTAACGATGCGCACCGAGGCGTGCAACTCGACCGTGCACGGCGATCAGGGCAAGGTGATTCACGACCTGCGGATGCGCTGTCTCGATCGGTCACTCGCGCGATTCGCCGCGCTCGGCGAGACCTTCACGCCGAGCCTCGAGGCATCGGCGAAGGCCGCGGCGCCGGGTGCCGTGTCCGAGCTGCCTGACCCAGCGCATTGCGAGTCGGTGACCTCGGCCGCCGACCTCGCGCTGCCCACGGACCCAGCCCAGCGTGCGAAGGCGGCGGCGATCGAGCACGACATCGATCGTGCGTGGGCCGCGTTCGTGCTCGGTCGCTACGCCGAGGCGCGCAAGCAGCTCGCGACTGCCGAGGTTCGTCTCTCGACGATTCAGGCGCCGCGCCTGCACGCGGCCGAGCGCGCGCTCGCGTCCTCGATCGAGGCGCGCATCGGCGAGCCGGACGCTGCGCGCGCGCTGCTCGACCAGGCGCTCCTCGCCGCGGCGGAGGCCAATACACCCGAGCTCGAGTACGACGTGTGGCTGCGTCGCCTGCGCAACGAGCTATTCGGTGGCGATCCGGCCAAGACGATCGAGTGGGCGAACTTCGCGCGTGCCGCGGCCAGGCGTGCCGGTCGCGAGGGTGCCGAGGTGGATGGAATCGTCGGCGAGGCGCTGCGTGGAGCCGGCAAGCTCGATGCATCGCGTGAGCACCTCGAGCGTGCGCTGGCCTCGAGGGAGCAGCTCCGTCCACAGCAGCGCGCGCTGATGGAGATGAACCTCGGTTCGGTCGAGCTTGCAGCGGGCCGCTCTTCTGAAGCGATCGTGTTGTTCACCCGCGCTCGCGATCGCGTGCTGTCGGCGCTCGGCGATCACCATCCCGATCTCGCGCTCTACACCGACAAGCTCGCGGCAGCGAACCGTGCGCGCGGCAAGCTGCGTGATGCGCTCGCCTTGCACGATCGCAGCCTCGCGCTGCGGGTCGAAGCGTTCGGCCCCGATGATCGCGCAGTGGCGACCTCCCTCCTCTACCGTGCGCAGACCCGGCTCGAGGCCGGCGAGCTCCGCGAGGCGCGTGCGGACGCCACGCGTGCGCGCACGATCCGCGAGACCGTCTACGGCACCCGGTCCCCTCGCGTCGCCGAGATCGTGGCGACCCTCGGCGATATCGTCGCCGCATCCGGATCCCGCGACGAGGCGCTCGCCTACTACGACCACGCCGCCACCCTCGACACACGCATGGACCTCACCGCCCGCCGGTACGCCGCCGGCGCGACGATCGGGGTCGACGCCATCCCGCCGCTCGCGAACGACGAGACGCCCTCGGTCGATCGCGTGTCTGCGCTCGGTGCCCGCGTCACACTGCTGGTCGCCGCCAAGCGCGACGACGAAGCGCGCGCGCTCGCCGCGGCATTGCGTGCGCTACTCACGCTCCCGCCGGCGAACGGCAGCGCCGCGTCGCCAGCTGCGATCAGCGACCCTGCCCTCGCCTTCGCCATCGGCGCCGCGCAACTCGCCGCCGGTGATCGCGCGGCCGCAGTCCAGATCCTCGACTCGACCGCGAAGGCGCTCGCGAACGAACCCACGCGGACCGCGCTCGCGATCGCGATTGCACTCGCACACGCTTCGTCCGATGACACGGCGGCGGCAGCACGTGCCGCGCGCGTCGCGATTTCGCTCTATCAGGCGATGCCGAGCCTCGAGCGCGGGCCGACGTACGACGAGATGTGGGCCGTCTCGCGGCGGTGAGCGAGGGGTCAGACACCTTCACTTAAAGAAGCCAATTCGCTCCCTCGCGGTGACGCGCCTTCTTTAAGTGAAGGTGTCTGACCCTAGGTCAGCTCTTTGCGGATATTCGCGATCACGTCAGCGTAGCTCGTCGCCTCGACGACCTCGGCCATCTCTGCCGTGTAGCGCGCCACCAGATCCTCGCGACCACGCGATGCCGCGTCACGACGCGCGTTGTGCAGCGTCATGAACGCGCGCTCCGCATTCACGAAGTACTCGATCGCCGCGATCACCGAGCGCGCCGTCGAGCTCACGACCGAGCGCGATGCATCGGTGAAGGTAAAGTGACGACCCTCGGAGTTGGTCACGTCGAGAGTCACGCGACCGACGGCATCCACACCGGCCTGCGCCTTCTTGCTCTCCATGTCGGCTGCAACGCTGAAGCCCTTGAGCTGGATCGTGTTGAGCGACTGGTACTCGCGGGCGTAGCGACCGAGCATGGCGCTGTAGAGCGCGTCGACCACACCGACGCCCTTGCCCTCGGCGTCGACCAACGAGTCGCCTTCCTTGACGCTGACCTTCACGCTGGCGCCGTCGGCGGTGTCCTCCTCGATCTGCAGCTTCACCAGGGACAGCTGCAGGAAGTTGGTGCCGAGAACCCGACGGATCAGCTGATCGTGCAGATTGCTCACCCGGAGATCTTACCGTGCGTTTCCCTCTGCGGCCCGTGATCTAGATCGGCCTGCAGATCCCACACTTGGAAGACGCGTGGGTGCCGTGATCACAATCCCGAGCCATAGTGTCGGCGCCCGATGTCCACGCTAGTCCAGCTCCGCCGACACGTGACCCGGCTGCGCGGGTGTACCGACTGCGCAGACATGATCGGGCCCTCGGTGGCTGGCGAGGCCGTGATGTCGCCCGTGATGCTGATGGGCCAGGCGCCGGGAACCAAAGAGGGCCCCGCCGGTAAGCCCTTCGCGTGGACCGCCGGCAAGACGATGTTTGGCTGGTTCGCCGGCATCGGCCTACCCGAGGAACATTTTCGCTCGCGCGTCTACATGGCCGCGGTCTGCCGCTGCTTTCCTGGCAAGGCCGCGAGCGGCGGCGATCGTGTGCCGTCGCCCGACGAGGTCAAGCGGTGCAGCCGCCACCTCTCCGCCGAGGTCCGCATCCTGAAGCCGCGGCTCCTCATCCCCGTCGGCAAGCTGGCGATCGCGCAGCTGTTCCCCGACGTCGACAAGCTCACCGAGATCGTGGGCACCCTATCGCGCGGCACGATCGCGGGTCACCAGCTCGACGTGATCGCGCTCCCGCATCCATCGGGCGCCTCGACGTGGCACCGGACCGAGCCTGGCAAGACGTTACTTGCCCGCGCACTCTGCAAGATCGAGCGGCACGAAGCATGGCGTTCGCTCGTCGCGATGCCCTCCCACGACTCGACGCTCGCCGCGCACTGACGTACCGTCCGCGCATGAACCGCGCCGCCGAGCTGCTCCGCGACCTCGTCGCCATCCCCACACACCAGGCGGGGCCCGACGGCAAGGGCGGCAACGAGCGCAAGCTGTGCGAGCACCTCGCCCCGCTGCTCCAGGCCCGCGGCGCAGATGAAGTGATCATCGAGAATGCCAAGCGCACCGATGGCAGCGCCGGCGCATACATCTTCGCGCGCTGGGGCGCTCCGCGCCGCGTGATCAACGCGCACGTCGACACGGTGCCGGCGAACGCGGGCTGGTCGCACGATCCATGGACCCCGCAGATTCGCGACGGCAAGCTCTACGGCCTCGGCTCGGCCGACACCAAGGGCGCGATCGCCGCGACGCTCGTCGCGCTCGATGCCGGCAAGCCCACCGATTTTGGCGTGCTGTTCTCCGGCGACGAGGAGCACGGCAGCTGCGTGATGCACGAGTTCCTCGCGTCACCGCACTGCAAGGGCATCCGCGAGGTGATCGTGTGCGAGCCGACCGCGCGCACCGCCGGCACCTCGCATCGCGGTGTGGTCGGTCAGGCCGCGTCGCTCGAGGGAATGGGCGGTCACTCGTCGAAGGCCGACTTCATGCCCAAGCCGCTCGTGCAGCTCGCCAAGCTCGCACTCGCCCTCGATGCGATGGGCCGCGCGCGGCTCGACGATGGACCCGCCGACATGAAGGGCCTGTGTATGAACGTCGCGGCACTACACGGCGGCGTCGCGTTCAACGTGATCCCGCAGCGCGGCCAGCTCGAGTGGTCGCTGCGCCCCTACCCCGGCTTCGATCGCGCTGGCTGGGATGCCGAGCTCGCGCGCGCGATGCGCGACATCGATCCCGCGATGGTGCTAGCGACGAGCGTCGACCACGAGCCCTTCCATTGCGACAAGCTCGCCGATGCGGTCCGTCCGTTCGTGAGCAAGGTCGGCTCGCTCGACTTCTGGACCGAAGCCGCGCTGTATCAGGCGCACGGCATCGACGCGATCGTGATTGGCCCCGGTGACATCGGCCAGGCGCACGCGGCCGACGAGTTCGTCACGCTCGACGACCTCGACTGGGCCGTCACGGTGTTCCGCAGCCTGATGGGCTAGCGGTTACTCGGCCGCGACAGCGACCGGGTCGCGCGGCAGCTCGCGGCTCGACGCCACATCGCCTGCGCTCTCGAGCTTCTTGATCGGGCCTTCGCCTTCGTAGGCGAGATTGTCGGCGGTGAACTTCTTCATGCCGCGCTCGGGGCGAATGACGAGCTCGTCATCCTGCGCCCAGTCCGGCAGCTCGTCATCCTTCCACGTGACCTTGCCGACCTCGCGCGCGAAGCACTCCTCGAGTGCCTTGTCGTTCACGGTCGACTCAAGGACCTTGACGTCGGTGATACCGAGCACGCCGTCCTTGATCGTGATCTTGTAGCCGAGCTTCACCTTCGCGTTACGGTGAACGCGGCGAAGGCCGCCCGTGTAGCACTTCGCCGCCTCGGCGGTCAGTGCGGGCGGAACCTGCTCGTCGAACTTGTAGAAGAAGGCGTCGCTCTTCGGATCGAGCTTGCCGGCCTTCTTCTCGGCGGTCGCAACCTGCTCGCCGATCTTGCGCAGCTCGGCGATGCGGTTCTGCTCGGGCGAGACGTTCGCAACCGCGACCAGCCGAGGCGCGACATGCGCTTCGACGGCAGGCTCACGGATCTGCAGCCACAGGAGCGCGAGAAGCGCGATCACTGCTGCCGTCGCCGCTGCGAGCCACTTGCCCATCAGCTCAGTTGTCCCCGAGCCACTGGTCGTCCTTGTGGAGCGAGTACTCGCCGTCGCCGCCGAGGTGCTTGTCCTCGTAGAGCTCGGGCTTGATGATCCAGACTTCCTTGCCGTCGGCGCTGAAGAGGTTCAGCTCGCCTTCGCACAGGCCGTCGCCGCCCTGGCTGACCTTGACGCGGTGGCGGATGCTCGGATCCGTCATGAACGTGTTGTACTGGTACGGCAGGCCGTCGGCGTCGAGGCGCTCCTCGACCTTGAACTGGTACTGGCCGAGAAGCGTCGGCGGCTGCGCGCAGTCGGTCGAGCCGCGCTGCGCCTGAAACGTCCAGACGCCGATGGGCCAGCAACCGGTGTACGGCGTGCCGTCCTCATGAACCGGCGGCGCGGCGCCCTGCACGAACGTGCCGGTCACCGTCATCGACATGGTGCAGACGCGACCGATGAGGTCAGGTCCGCTCTGCATGATGGTGCCGTCCTCGCCGGAATCGACAAGGCAGCCCGTGGAGAGCAGGACGGCGAAAATCCCAGCGAGTCGCAGCATGGCGACCTATTAGGCAATGCCGGTGCCAGACTCAACCCTGCGGAACTGCTCGAGCGGCTCGAAGGAAACCAGGGGCCGGGTCCCCAGTTGGGGAGTCGGGACCTCGCGATCGCCTCCTGTGAACAGCAGTCTCGCGCGGTTGCACCTGGAATGGTGGCTGCAAACAATAGAGGCGTGATGATGTCCATGGCTCGTTGGTTCGCAGTCTCCGTCCTGGCGCTCGCGGCATGCAGCGACGCGAAGGGCAAGCAGCCCGAACCCTCGCCCGCTCCGGCGCCGGCGAGGATCGATGCCGGCATCGCGCAGCTCGAGGCCCAGTCGCCGAATGCCGGCATCGAAGGCATTCCCAGCAAGAAGAAGGATGGGACCAAGGGCGACGGCGAGGACACCGACTGGACACCCGCGGAGCACAAGAAGGGCATGTCGCGCTGGAAGGATGTCGGGGTCTACCTCGACGGAAAACCGATCGGCTTTCTCACATTCGGCGAGATGCCCATCACCCTCAAGCCGACGTGGGTGAAGGACAAGGTCTCGCAGAACAAGCCCGCCAACTGCCCCGAGTGCCCGGCCTGGAAGTGGTCGGAGCAGCGGTTCTACAAGTTCACCGACTACCTGAAGGCGATGAACGTCCCGATCGCCAAGATCAAGCAGATGCATGTCTACGGGCCCAAGCTGTCGCAGAGCGTCGTCGTGACGGGCAAGGATCTACAGACCAAGCAGGCCGAAGGTTTCATGTTCCGCTTCGGCACCGACGTGGCCGGCAAGGCGCTGCCGTGGGTTCCCGAGGGCTTTGGTAACGGCAAGACGCCCGACAAGATCTCCGGCGTCATGATCTACATCGAGCGCAAACCACCGACGGTGACGCGCGAGGGCATCGAGCTCGACGGTGTGCCGCAGACGGGCGTCCCGTACTACGGCGAGCCGATCCGCGGTGGTATTCGCGTCTATCTCGACGACAAGCTCGCGGCGATCATCAAGCGCCAGGAGCTCGATCCCAAGCAGGCGACGAAGAACGACGCCGGCGACCTGCAGTGGGCGCTGGGCGAGTACCTGAAGAGCAAGGGCATCGACGACTCGAAGATCGTCGAGGGCTGGGTGATCCGTGCCGAGCGCCGCAAGGAGAAGTTCGCGTGGGCCGACCTCCAGAAGATGAGCTTCGCAGCGAGCTCACAGGCCAAGGGCGGCATCATCCTCGGGGATGCGAAGGTGCAGACGAATGCGATCGCGCTTCACACGCGTCCCATCAAGGACAGCGAGCTCGTCGTGATCAAGCCCGGCGAAGAGTGGTAGTCGCTCACGGCGCGTGTTCCCGACGAGGAATCGCGCTGCTCGTCGGCACGTGCTGATCGCTGATCAAGACTGCTGTCGCTCGCGCTGATGAACGAGCGCGCAGCGATCCCTGCGATTCGCGGTCAGTTTCCGACGAGGAATCACTCCCACCCCCGGGGGCTGGTACCCCAGTACCTACTGCGTACCCGAGTACGGAGTACGGACTGCACGCGGCAATACACTGTCAGCACCCGCTCCAGTACGTCCTCGTGCTTGAGCGCTGACACCTGTACCGGATGAGCTGTCCTGACATGACAGAACGACCGGAGATCGCGCAGTTGAATCCCCTGGGGCCCCACCCTTGGGAAGTCGGGGCCTCATGTTTCACCCCTGTCACATCTTACGAATCCAACGAGTTGCGCAAATGCACTTCGCGGCACACCCCTTGCTCAATGGAAAACTCATCATGAACAAGAAGCTCTCTATCGCAATGTTCGCCGCTGCGACCGGGCTCCTCCCCGCGGTTGCGCACGCTGACCTCCGCTCGGCAGCCATCACCAAGATGAATGCCTCGAGCGCGACGGACTTCGCGCCACTGACGCAGACGACGCCTCCGCGCCTGAAGCGCACCGATGAAGAGCAGGCCGGCAACGAGATGCCGAAGGCCGCCATGTTTGGCGACAACAAGAGCGGCCTCTACTTCGTGATGAGCACCGACCTCAACGGCGTCAAGCCGACCCGCCGCGTGCAGCTCGCCATGATCCCGTTCCACCTCGCGCAGGAAGCGGATGGCTCGGTCAAGGCGGTCACTGATATGACCGGCGCGAAGTTCGTTACCCAGAACGACGGTAACGAGTACCGCAACGCGAACCACCCGACGGCGTACGCGGTCCTCGATGGCAACACCATCTGCGCCGAGTACAACTACCAGCCGAACGGCACCAACGACACGAAGCGCTACATGCAGTGCTTCGACAAGGCCGGCGCCGTCGTGATGCCGCAGACGCAGATTTACGCGAAGAACAACGACGACTGCTCGATGAATCAGGACAAGGGTTCGAGCTGGGTCGTCAAGACCGACGCCACCTCGACCAAGGTTGTCGCCTGGCGCGGCTGCAACGGTAACGGCAACGACGACGGTTGGACCCAGGCGTTCACCCTGACCAAGGGCGCCGACGGCAAGGTCGCCTTCAAGCAGACCCTCGACGTGTCGGTCTGCCCGCGCGAAGAGCGCTCGCACGGCATGTGCTCGGCCTCGGCCGATGACCCGAACACGGCGTACTGCTCGTGGACCGAGGGCAACACCCAGCCGCAGCGCGACGGTACGTGGATCGCCGCCATCGACATCAGCGGCACCAAGCAGGGTCAGCAGTCGATCATCTGGAAGGAGCAGATCGAGGGCCACAAGGAGACCCCCGAGGGCTACCGCACCTACTCGATGCGCGCGATGCACGATCGCGTCATGGGCGTTGACGCTGCCGGCAAGATCATCGCGACCAACCAGATCATCTGGCGCTCGGGTGACGTCCGCGGCAGGAACAACGATTACAACGGCAAGGGTGGCGCGTACCTGGGCAACCAGATGGCCATCATGGAGCTCTCGCGCGCCGGCATCAAATACAAGCTGCCGATGACCAACATGCAGTCGAAGCTCCTCGGCCTCGACGGCACCCACCTCGGCATGGTGTCGGGTCTCTTCGGTTCCACTGACAAGCTGATGCCCGGCATCGCCTTCATGCACGGCTCGCACACGGGCGGTGGTTACTCCGGCCAGATGCGCGTCGTCGGTTACGACACCGCGACCAACGGCCTCAAGGACATGGGCTCGATGGCAGCCGCTCCTTATGACCGCCACCTCTACCCGAACTACCTCGGCAACAACCCGGGTAACCAGGGTCGCAACTACTCGGGCACCGAGTTCATCGAGAACCCCTTCGTCGGCATGAACGGCTCGACCGACAAGTACCTCATGCTCCTCGCCACCACGGGTAAGGACCAGTCCGAGGTGAACTCGCCGGAGAAGAAGCTGTCGGCGTACCTCTCGGTGATTCCGGTTGCGCAGACCCCGCCGGCGACCACCACGGGTGGCGGCACGGGCACGGGCACTGGCGGCGGCACCGGCGGCGGCTCGGGCTCGGGCTCGGGCGAAGGCAGCGGCAGCGGCACGAGCGAGACTGGCGAGATCGAGACGCAGGACGACCCGGGCGCAGCGATGGGCGGTTGCTCGACCACTGGCAGCAAGAGCGGTGGCTTCGTGACCTTCCTCCTCCTCGGCTTCGCGGCCCTCATCCGCCGCGGCCGTAAGTAATTTTCCGGCCCGCCCCAACCACCTCCCCCTTCTTCACGAACCGAACCGGAAAAGAGAAATCACGATGCGCACTATCCTCCTCGCAGCGATTGCATCGATTGGGCTCGTTGGTTGCGTTGGCGAGCTCGACACCACCGGTACCGGTGCTGGCGGCGGCGGCGGCGGCGGCGGCACCGGTTCGGGCACCGGCTCGGGCTCGGGTACGACGCAGAGCATCGCTCGCGGCCTGTACGAAGAGAACGTCCACCCCATCATGGCGCTCAAGTGTGGCGGCTGCCACTCGCTCGCCGGCCCGATCGGTAACCTCTCCGGCTTCGTGTCCGCCGACAAGTCGACGTCGCACGCGACCGTCCTCGGCTTCACGTCGGTGGTCGGCAGCTTCGCCCCGACGACGGCGCCGATTCTCCTCAAGGTCACCGGCGGCCACCAGGGTACGAATTACACCAGCGACGAAACCAACAAGATCACCGAGTGGCTCAACCAGGAAGTTCTCGAGCAGAACGGCGGCGGCGGTTCGGGTTCGGGCTCCGGCTCGGGCACGACCACGGGCGAGACCCCGGCAGCGGCGAGCCAGCGCGTGCTGGCAGAGTGGTCGGCCTGCATGACCAAGACGAACTTCGACGCCGCGAACATGGCGAGCGCCTGGGGCAACTTGACCGCGAACAACAACCAGCGCTGCAGCAACTGCCACGCTTCGGGTGACGGTGGCTTCCTCGCCTCGCCGGACTCGACCCTGATGTTCGAGGTCGTCAGCTCGAACAAGTACTACATGCTGCAGTACTTCCACGTGAAGCTCGACCTCGCGAACCTCGCCAACAGCAAGATCGAGATCAACACCGCCTCGTTCACGGGCGTCTCGAACGGCCAGGCCCCGCACCTCGAGCACCCGCGCTTCAACGCGACGACGAACAACGGCATGACGGCCCTCCAGGCCTTCTACACCTCGACGGCCGCGGCGGTTGCGACCGGTGGTTGCGGTCCCACGAAGCTCACGAACTAGTAACTCGCACTCTCCCCCTGGAAAGGCGCCTCGGTTCGGGCGCCTTTCCGCTTTTTCGGCATCCACCCACGCTATTCTCGCGGACGTTCACATGACGACGAAGTTGGTAAGCGGCGATGGCCGCACGCATATCGAATCCCGCTTGATGCGCGAGTCCCTGCAGGATCGCAAGGTCCTCTCGAAGACCGACAGCGAGCGTGACATCCAGATCTTTCCCGACGTCACGCTGGTCTCGATCGGCGGGCAGAGCATCTTCGACCGCGGCAAGGACGCCATCCTGCCGCTCGTCGCCGAGATTGCCGAGGTCAAGAAGCGCCACAAGATCGTGATTGGTGTCGGAGGCGGCACTCGCGTGCGCCACACGATGTCGATCGCGATCGACCTCGGCCTTCCGACGGGCGGCATCGCGCAGCTCGTCGGTGCGATGGAGGAGCTCAACGCGATCCTGCTCAACGCCCTGCTCGCTCCGCACGGCTCGATGCCGATGCAGCGCGATCACTTCTGGGACCTGCCGCTCTACTTCGATGCCGGCATCACGCCGATCGCGATCAGCGTGCCGCCGTTCCACTTCTGGGAGCCGCCGCCGCTCGAGGGCCATGTCCCGATGCACGGCTCGGACTTCGGTCTGTTCCAGCTCGCCGAGGTCCTCGGCATGAAGCAGGTCATCTTCGTCAAGGACGAGGACGGTCTCTACGACCGCGATCCAAAGAAGCACCCCGACGCCAAGCGCTACGGAAGCGTCACCCTCGAGGAGCTGCTCGCCAAGCCGCCGACCGAGAACATCCTCGACGAGGAGCTCTACCGGACCTGGGCCGAGGCGAAGAACCTCAAGCGCATCGTGATCTGCAACGGCCTCAAAGCCGGCCAGCTGACGCGCGCGCTCGATGGCGAAGACGTCGGCACCGTGATCACGAAAGGCGGCAAGTCGTGAGTACCGAACGCCGTACGCTGCCATCGGCCCTCGCGGGCTCGTCGCTCACCGGCTCGAGTCCCGCGTCGATGGAGTATCAGCCCTTCGCGGTGATGCCCGACGTGCGGGTCGTGAAGATCGGTGGCCAGTCGATCATGGACCGCGGTCGTGCCGCGCTGTTCCCGATCCTCGAGGAGATCATCGAGGCCCGCAAGAAGGGCATCCAGGTCGTGCTGCTGGCCGGTGGTGGCACGCGTGCCCGGCACATCTACACGATCGCGAGCGAGCTCGAGATGCCGACCGGCATCGTGGCGACGCTGGGCAAGTACATCCCCATGCAGAACGCGCGCATGCTGCAGATGCTGCTCGCCAAGCATGGCGGCATCTACATCCTGCCCGACGACTTCGAGAAGCTGCCGCTCTACCTCCAGATGGGCTGCATCCCGGTGATGTCGGGCATGCCGCCGTTCGGTTACTGGGAGAAGCGCGAGGAAGGCAGCCGCATCCCGCCCCACCGCACCGATGCTGGCGTGTTCCTCTCGTGTGAGTTCCTCGGCGCGAAGCGCGCGATCTTCATCAAGGATGAGGACGGCCTCTACACCGACGATCCGAAGAAGGACGCGAAGGCGACCCACATCCCCAGGATCTCGTCGAAGGAGCTGATCGAGCGCAACCTCGACGATCTCGTCGTCGAGCGTGTGGTCGTCGAGTACCTCCCGCGTGCGCGGTGGTGCAAGGAGCTCCAGATCGTGAACGGTCTCAAACCGGGTCAGGTCCTCGCTGCGCTCGAAGGCAAGGATGCGGGCACGATCATCACGGCATAGCGCGCTCGCGCTGCTGCTCGTCCTCGCTGCTGCATGCGGCAAGGGTACGAGCGAGCCCGCGCGGCCCGAGGCCGATCCGACCGAGGTGAAGAAGCTCGCGGCGACGATGGCGAAGAACGTCCCGACCCCGGCGGCGGTTCGTGACTGCACCGCGGAAGACTTCGATGGCGGGATTGCGATGACCTTTCGCACGCTGATGCAGCTCGGCGATCAGAAGCTGAGTGAGCAGCCGCAGGAGTCCGCGTGGATCAATCCCGCCGAGCTCGATGATCCCGCCGCGCGAGTGCTCGTCGATCCAAACGCACCGAAGAAGGCCGCGCGTCAGGCCGCTGCCGAGCTGCTCGCCGCGAAGTTCTGGGTCACCTACAAGGTCGACCTGGTCAACGCGCCGATGGCGCTCGGCGTGAAAGAGCTCAAGATCGGAACGATCCACACGCGCGTCGTGCGTTACGAGAAGACCGGCGTGCCGAGCTGCGTGCTGATCTTCAACTTCCAGAACGATCGCGCCGTGAGTGATCAGGCGATCGAGGTCAGTGACCAGGCCATGATGGATCCGGCCGTCTCCAAGCTGCTGCGCGAAGATCTGGTCGCGCAGTACCTCAAGCTAGCGCCACGTAGCGCGCCGCCTGCGAAGCCCGCCAAGCCGTAGCACCGGAGCGCGTCACTCGAAGGCCCTGTTCTGGGATCTCACCGCGCCAGAAGCGACGTCCGGAGAACGGCTCGTCGCATCCTGCCGGCATGATCAATTCGTTCTCAGGGGCGGGCATGGGCGCCGAGCACGCGCGCGTCAATCGAAGTCTCTGTTCTGGGATTTCACCGCACCGGAGGACCCGGCGGCGTCCGGAGAGCGGCTCGTCACATCCCATCCCGTGCCGGCATGACCAACTTCGTTCTCGTCGCGCTGCGATAGGTCTCCGCGGGCGAACTTCTTTTCCTGGGGCGGGCATGGGCGTACCTGGCGCCGAACACGCGCGCGTCAATTGAAGTCCCTGTTCTGGGATCTCGCCGCTCCAGAGGACCCCGCGGCGTCCGGAGAACGGATCGTCGCATCCCGTCCCGTGCCGGCATGACCAACTTCGCCGAGCCACCGATGCTCTCGGCGTGCGCTCGTCAGGCCCAGCAGGTGCGGACAGCGTGACGGAATTGCGTTTTACTCGACGGGGCGCCTTGCCGCCCCTTATTCGGTTTTCAACAGCACCAACCTCCGCATCATCGGTACGACAACAACCCTTAGGCCACTCATCAGCTGTCCACCGAAGCGGGGAAACTCAGGGATCCCGATCTGCGTTGTCCGGGATTCGGACT
>JBBQFU010000241.1:0-13382 GCA_038322185.1 Haliangiales bacterium | reverse complement strand
GACTCTTCCTGCGCCGCCTTGGTCTTGAAGTGCTCGCGGACGGACTTCTGCCAGCGCTCGATCGATTCCTGGCGATAGTCGCCGGCCTTGATCAGGCGCTCGAGGCCTTTGATCATGACGTCGAGGTAGATGCTGACGCCTGCAGTACCGCAGATCGTCGCGTCGGACGTGGAGGTGCAACCGACGTTGATACCGGTGCGCGCGAAGGCCTCGGCATCCATCGGTAGCTGCAGGTAGTCGGCTGCCATCGTGGCGAGCGCCGGGCTATCCGGGTTCTGCGCGTCGCCCACGTTGTTGAACACCAGGCGCGCTGCGACGAGCGGCATCGACTTGATCGGCAGCATGACGACCTTCATGCCGTTCTTGAGCTCGAGGCGCTGGGCACCGACGAGAGCCTTGAGCTCACCGGCGACGGGCAGCGGGCGCTTTGCCTCGCGCGGATCGACCGTGGGAATCACGAGCTGATCGTGGGTCTTGGCCTCGAACTTCAGGCTCGCGCGGCTGTCGCCCTTGATGCCTTCCTTGTTCGGCTTGATGACGATGACGCGCGCCTTGTCAGGATCGAGGTACTTCTTGACGATCGATCCGATGCGGGCACCGTCGAACTTCTCGAACTTGTCGAGCTCGTGGAACATGTACATCTCGGTCGAGTCGAAGTCGAAGTCCTTCGAGAACTGAACGAGGTCACCGATCTTCGTGGTGCGAGCGTTGAGCTGCTCGAGGCCACGGATGAAGTCGGCCTTCTGCGAGTTCTTGAGCTCCTCGATCTGCTCGTAGCTGCCCTCGTCGAAGCCGCGGTACGCCTGCTTCGCGGCTTTCCACGTGAACTCGAGCGCCTCGTCGAGCTTGCCCATACCTTTGAGCTCGATCGAGACGACAAACGACGGTGCGTACGGACCACCGAGGAGGTTCGGCTGAACGGAGTACGCGAACTCATACTCGGCACTCTTGCGCGCGATCTTGGAGAACGCGTTTTGCACGCCGAACAGCGCGGCCTCACCTTCCGGCGTGTTCTGGTCGGGCAGCGCCCACGCGATGTGAACGCTCGCGCGCTCGACATCGAGCTCGTACTGCTTGCGCGCCTTGTCGAGCACGATCGGCGTGACGACCTTCTTCTTGCCGGTGGGGCGCTTCTCGAGCTTGCCGAACCACTTGGTGATGCCCTCGACGGTCGAGTCGACGTTGATACCGCCCGCGATGATCACGGTCGCGTTCTCGGGCGTGTAGTAGTCCTTCATGAACGCGCACGCGTCTTCGAGAGTGATCGACGCGAGCTGACCGTCGTCGCCACCGACCATGCGCTCGTAGGCGTGACCCTTGGGATAGATCGACGACAGGAGCAGCTGCGGGACCTGACCGTCAGCGGTACCGGTGCGCTGGCGAATCTCGTTACGCACGACCTCGCGCTCGCGCTCGAACTCTTCCTTCGAGATCGTCTGGCAGCCGTAGTAGATGCGCATCGCCTCGATCTTGAGCAGCGCATCCAGCTGGTCGGCGCGTGCCGCCATCATGTAGTGCGTGGTGTCCCAGATCGTGTACGCGTTGAAGAACGTGGTGATGTCGTTGATCGCCTGCATCAGCGGCGGCGACGTCGCGCCATCCGGCTTCTGCTGGAACATCAGATGCTCGACGAGGTGAGCGAGCCCCGCCTTGCCCGGTGGATCTTCGCGCGAGCCGACGGCGTAGCGCACGTCGACCTCCACGAGCTGCGTGCTCGCATCCGGCATGATGACGAACCGCAGACCGTTCGACTCGAGCTTGCCGCGGCGCTCGGAGTGGGTGAACGCGAACTTTGGAGCGGAGGGAGTACACGACAGCGCGGTCGCACCCAGAACAGCGACAGCAAGCACCCGGTTCATCGACATGCGCGCGATTTTTGCGAAAAGCCGACCGATTGCAAGCCCGGTCTCGTCGAGGCGACTGACCGGGCCCGAGGCGGCCGGATAGCGCTGCGACAGGCCGTCGTCGCAGGCCATTTAGGGCTTCCTCCTGGGGCATTTTGGGATAGGTTGCGCGCGCCATGGGTAAAGACCGTGACCGGGCTTTCTTCGGACATCCCGTTGGGTTGTCGACGCTGTTCTTCACAGAGATGTGGGAGCGCTTCTCCTATTATGGAATGCGAGCGTTCCTGATCTTCTATCTCGCCGCCCCGAAGGACCAAGGTGGGCAGGGCCTGTGGGACGCCGTCAAGCAGGAGCCGGCTCCAATCGCGGGCGCGATCGTCGGCATGTTTGGAGCGTCGGTCTACCTGCTCGCGCTGCCCGGGGGCTGGATCGCCGATCGATTCCTTGGACAACGCAAATCCGTGACGATCGGCGGCATCGGAATCGCGCTCGGTAACGGCGTGCTCGCGATCCCGAATATCGGCGAATACTATGTAGTCGGCTTGATCCTGATCGCGATGGGCACCGGCTTCTTGAAGCCGAACATCTCGACGATCGTTGGCCAGCTCTACAAGGAGGGCGATGTTCGCCGCGACGCCGGCTACACGATCTATTACATGGGCATCAACATCGGCGCGACGCTCGCGCCGATCGTGTGCGGCTACTTCGCGCAAGACCCCGACTTCCGCGCGTGGCTCGCCGGCCGGGGCATGGACCCGAACCTGGCCTGGAGCTTTGCCTTCGGCGCCGCGGCCATCGGAATGGTCGTTGGCCTCACCCAGTACCTGGTGATGAACAGCTGGCTCGGCGAGGCCGGCAAGCGGCCGACGATTCCCGACGATCCGAAGATCGCAGCGCGCGATCGCAAGGTGCTCGTCGCGATCGGTGTCGCGCTCGTCGTCATCGGCGTCGGGGTCGCTGTCCTCGAGCCGTCCAAGCAAGCGATCACCGAAACGATGGGCATTGGCCTCGTGCTCGGTTCGATCGCGCTGTTCTATGGGCTCTACAAGGCCGCTCGCAATACCAAGGAGAAGCGGGGCATCCTCGGGATGATCCCGCTCTACGTCGGCGCGATCTCGTTTTTCGCGATCTTCGAGCAGGCGCCGACGACGCTCAACGTCTACGCCGAGGGGTACCTCCATCGCACGTTCCTCGGCTTCGAGATTCCGGCGAGCTATTATCAGAGCGTCAATGCGATCTTCATCGTCGCCCTGGCGCCGGTATTCGCTGCGATCTGGGTGTGGCTCGGCCGCCGTGGCAAGGAGCCAACCAGCGTCAACAAGTTTGCGATCGGCATGGTGCTGCTCTCGCTCGCGTTCGTCGTGATGCTGCCTGCCAGCGACGCGAGCAAGGAGAGCCCGGTCAGCCCTGGCTACCTGATCTCGCTCTATTTCTTCTACACCCTCGCCGAGCTATGCATCTCGCCGGTTGGTTTGTCGTCGATGTCGAAGCTCGCGCCGCCACGACTGGCCGGCATGGTGATGGGCATCTGGTTCCTCGGCACCGCGATCGGTATCTACCTCGCGGGTCGCGCGACCGAGATCACGGCGAAGGAGAGCTACAACTTCCTCTTCACGTTCCTGTTCATCGCATCACTCGTCGTCGCGGCGGTACTGTTCATCATCGCCCCGCGTATCAAGCGAATGATGGGCAAGGACGATCACACGTCGGGTCCCGCGGATAAGTCCGAGAAGGCCGAGCCCGAGCCGCTTCCGAGCGCGAAGATCGTCGACAAGGACTGAGCGTGATGCTGCGTGACGCGCGCGATGGGCTGACGCGCCTCGAGCGCATCATCCTGTGGCAGCTGCACGAGGCGCAGCGCGAACTCGGTCGGGAGTCCGTGCCGACCGCGCTGCTCTACGGCCGCGTCGTCGAGCACGTCAACGTTTCGGTCGAGGAGTTCCAGGCCACGCTGCAGCGTCTCGTGTCATCGCGTTAGGATGCCGCCGTGATCTTGCTGGTGGAGGACGATGAGGATGTGCGGGAGATGCTCGAGTTCACATTCCGCAGCAGCGGCTACACGGTGGTCGCCGCGACCAACGGCGCCGATGCGCTGGCCGCGCTCGAGCGCGAGCGTCCGTGTCTGATGATCCTCGACCTCGTGATGCCCAGGATGACCGGGTGGGAGGTCATGACGCAGATGAAGGAGCGCAACCTCGCCGATGTTCCCGTCTGCGTGATCTCGGCGCTCGGCGGCTCGATACCGAGCGAAGCGGTCGCCTCCTTCGGCAAGCCGTTCGATGTGCGCGAGCTGGTCGCGCTGGCGGCTCGCTACTGCACTCACACCGGCTGAGCGAGCGGCAGGCGAATCACGAAGCGAGTGCACGGTGACGCCGTGTCGAGCTCGAGCGTGCCGTGATGCGCCTGGACGATGCCGCGCGACAGGCTGAGCCCGAGTCCGGTCCCTCGGTCGACGTCCTTGGTCGTGAAGAACGGCTCGAAGATGCGCGGTCGCAGCTCCGTGGCGATGCCGGGACCGCTGTCGCTGACCGCGATCTCACACACCTCGCCATCACGCCGTACTTCGATCTGGACCCAGCGTTCGGTTGCCGAGGCGAGCGCGTCGTAGGCATTGCTGACCACGTTCATCAAAACCTGCGAGAGCTGCACGGGGCGGCACTCGAGCGCGAGATCGGGTGAGGCACCGGTCACGGTCAGCGTGACGCCGTTGTCTGCGAGCCGCTTGCCGCACAGCTCGAGCGTGTCGCTGATGATGCGCTCGACGGGTGTGGTCACGAATGGATCGCCGCTCGCGTCGCGCGAGAACGAGCGCAGGCCTTCGATGATCCGCGACGCCCGCATCACGATGCGCTGGATCCGCTCACCGAGCTCGGCGACCTGCGCGGGATTGTTGGAATGCTCGGTGATCTGCGTCGCCGCGATGTGGATGGCCGCGAGCGGATTGCGGATCTCGTGCGCGATGCCACTCGACATCTCGCCGAGCGCCGCGAGCCGGGCGCCCTGCGCGGCACGCGCCTGGGTTCGCTGCAGCTTGTCCTCGGCGTTGCGCTGGATGATCGCGAACACCGCCGAGCCCGCGATCAGCATGAGGAACGTGAGGATCGGCGCGTAGACCATGTTCACGTGCATGACCGTGCCGCCGTGGGGGACGATCTGCGCGGTGAGGAAGTATGCGGCGACCGGGATCGCGACGAACAATGCGAGCCACACGCGCTCGGAGATCCCGAACACGAAGAACGCCAGCACGACGAGCGGGAACAGCACCGTGCGCAGCTCTGCGAGCCCGCCGAATGCGACGACGCCCCCGATCACGACGGCATTGGATGCGACGCTGAGCAGCACGCGCGCAGCGACGTGATGCCCGCGTGCGTTGAGGAACCAGACGGCAGCGAACGCCGACGTGACGAGGATGTCGACGATGCCAAGGATCGGCGAGGCGCCGAGGAGATCGAGGGGGAGGCTCGTGATCGTGAGCACGATGCCCAGCAGCGCGAGCAAGTTCGACATGCGAACACGACGCGCGAGCCAGTCGGGATGGCGTCGGACTGTCCGTAGGACAGCACACGGTCGAGGACAACCATGCGCGCGACCGTACAGGATCACGGACCCGTGAGCAGTGCGACGATCGCAGGGTTTCCGTCGGGCCGGCCCGCGGATGCGTGCTGGTGGCTCGCAGCGCCGAGTGCGGTCGCGCCGAACACGGGCTCGGCGATGCGGAGGTTCGGCGACTGGGCGAGCAGCTCGACGACGACATCGCGGCGATCGAGACCCGCGGCGTAGATCAGCGCGTACTCGACGAGATTCTCGGCGGCGAGCACGTGAGGCAGCGCGCCCATCGCAACCGGTTCGCGCGGCGCCGCGAGGAACTTCCGCACGCGTTCGAGGTCACCCGCCGCTGCGGCGAGCACGAGATTGTCGATGCGTGCACCGCTGCGCACGAGCGCATCGACAGCGCGCTGGTAGCCCCACGTCATGGCGGTCCAGATCGGATCGCTGTCCTGCGTGGGACCGTCCGGGTGCGCGCCACCCGCGACGAGCGCCTCGACGAGCTGGTCTTGCAGGCCGGCATCGGCCGGATGGCTCGACGAGCACAATAACGTCATCGCGGTGTTGGTCGGTGCGTAGCTGTCGCACGTCGCATCGGCTTCGGCGCCCGCTGCGAGCAGGAGCTTCACGAGCTCGACGGCGTTCGGCGGCGTCTGCCACTGGCGCGCGGTCTCGATGCCGTTGCTGCCGGCGATATGCTGGAGCAGCGTCTGGCGGTGGCCGTACGGGGAGCGCGCGCGAGCGAGACCGGGATCCTCCTCGAGCAAGCGCTGCAGCTTCGCGAGATCGCCCGCGACCAGCGCATCGGCCGCAGCCTCGAAGCGGCGATCGATCACATGGTCGCCGCACGCCTGCGCGCGCTCCCAGGTGCGAAAGTAGTGCTCGCGCGCGAGGTACTCGCGGGCCACGTCGCGCGACGCGCCGAGCGCGACGAGTGCAGCCTCCTGGTACGCGAGCGCATCGCGCAGGGTGATCGGATCGCCGATCGGGAGGTCGACGAGGATCGTCGCGCGGGTGTCAGGTTCACTCATCAGATCGTCCTCCACTTCGCCCAGTAGCCGCGAACCTCCGCGGGCAACGTCGCGAGTAACCAGTCCCAGGTCGGTTCCGCGACGAGCACCAGCCCGTTGCGGTGTCGCGGATGCAGGCCGAGCGGCGGCTCCGCGACATGAGGGTCGAGGCGCGCCGCATCGATCATGCGCTCGAGCGGCGAGCCCATGCCGATGAACGCGAGCGGCAGCAGGCGCACGCGGCGCCCGTACGGGATGGTGTCGGGCCGCAGGCGTACCGGCGCGTGTGCGTACCAGGCGGTCATGAACAGGATGTGCCGCTCGGGGACGATCACGGTGGTGCCCGCCGGGATCTTCGTCGCGGTGGCCATCACGGCGGCCACCATCGCGGGATGCGGGATCACGCGGCCTTGTGTTCGCGTGTGAGGCGCACGCGTGACGACGAGCGCGAGCACGATCAACGCGGCATCGCGGCGCCAGCCCTCCAGCAGACGCACGGGCGCCGCGGCGACGAGCGCGGCACCGATCGCGAGCGGTACGAACGCGGTCACGCGCAGCCGAAAGCCCAGACCCTGCGGATCGTCGACGGCGAGCCACGGCAGCGCGAGCAGGATTCCGAGGACGATCAGGCCCCACGCCACCGCCTTGGCTCCCGCACGCGGCGGCTCACCGATGCGCAGCGCGAGCAGCACCGCAGCGACCACGCAGATGCCGCCGGCGATCAGGGCCTCGTGATCGAACGTGAGCCGGGTCCGCGGCATCACGAGCGCCGGCGCATCCCAGTGCGCGGTACTCGAGAACAAGGTGCCGACGAGCGAGAGATCGGAGCCAGACAAGAACCGGTTCGGCGCGATCGCACCGAGGACCAGCACGAGCAAGATCACCGTCACAGCGGCGAGGAGAACGTAGAGCAGGCGGCGGCCGCGCAGCTCGCCTCGTGCACGCAGCTCCTCGAGCGCGGCTGGCACCACGATCGCGAGGACGATCGCGGCGGCCAGCTTGTGCGCGAGAGAGGTGGCGACGATCGCTGCGAGCGCCGCGAGGATCCGCGGGCGTGACGGCGTCATGAATGCGCGGAGCACGAGCCAGATCGCCGTGAGCGCGACGGTGAGCCCGATGCCCTGCTTGACGAACTCGCTCGCGAGATACGCCGAGGTCGATGCCGTGGCCGCCACCGCCGCCGCGACGAGCCCCGCGCCGCGCAGCTTGGTGAGGTGCGTACCGATGCCGTAGGCGGGCAGGGCGACGAGCGCGCAGCCGAGCGCGGCGCCGAGCTTGGTGCCGGTGATCGGATCGGTCGCCGCGGCAAACGGTGCGAGCCACCAGAACGTCAGCGGCGATGCGGGATACTGCAGCCCACCGTCCTCGAGTAGCGCGCGCAGCTGGACCGGATAGAAGTAGCCGTCGACGCCGAGCGGGAACGGCGTGACCGTGAGCGATTGCCAGTGCAGCCACGTCGACCACGCGACGAGGGCGACCAGCGCCACGGCAAACGCCGCGCTCCAGATCCGGTCGCGCTGCACGGTAGAACTGTACAGGACTGGCGTAGCATCGCCGGCGTGAAGAAGGCTGTCGTGCTGCTGTCCGGTGGGCTCGATTCGACCACGGCACTCGCCGTCGCGCGGTCGCGCGGATTCGAGTGCTACGCGCTCACCGTGAAGTACGGCCAGCTGCACGAAGTGGAGCTCGAGGCAGCGCGGCAGGTCGCGACGCGCGGCGGTGTCGTCGATCATCGCGTGATCGAGATCGATCTCGCATCGCTCGCCGCGTCGGCGTTGACCACGCCGGGAGTCGCGGTGCCCAAGGATCGATCGCTCGCCGAGATCGGTGCGCCGGGCGATGTGCCGGTGACTTACGTCCCCGCGCGCAACACGGTGCTGCTCGCGCTCGCACTCGCCTGGGCCGAGTCACTCGGTGCGCGTGACCTGTTCGTTGGCGTCAACGTCCTCGATGCGAGCGGCTATCCAGACTGCCGCCCCGAGTTCATTCGCGCATTCGAGGCGCTCGCGGGAGTCGCCACTCGCAGTGGTGGCTTCACGGTGCACGCGCCGCTGATCGAGCTGACCAAGGCCGAGATCATCAAGCTCGGCGCATCACTGGGCGTCGATTACGCGATCACGCACAGCTGCTACGACCCCGTCGATGGTGCGGCGTGTGGTCGGTGCGACGCGTGCCAGCTCCGCAAGAAAGGCTTTACCGAGGCCGGTGTCGCCGATCCGACGCGGTATTCTGGGAGCCGATGAAGCTCGGCACGCTGCTCCTGCGCAATGCCGCGATCGGGCTGTCCCAGCTCGAAGCCGCGCTGCGCAACCAGGTGCTCTACGGCGGCCGGCTCGGCACGAACCTCGTCGAGCTCGGCTTCATCGATCTCGAGCTGCTCTCGACCTACCTCGCCGAGCTCAACGGGTTTCCGATCGCGACGCCGAGCCATCTCGACGATGCCGACAAGTCGCTGCTCGACAAGCTTGGCTCCGACGAGGCGCACCGGCTCCGCGCGGTACCGCTGGGATACCTCGGCGCGGGGACCGACACCGTCGCGGTCGCGCTGGTCGAGCCGACCGACGAGCTCGCGCTGGCCTCGCTCGCGGCGAGACTCGGCGCGAGGGTCACGCCGTACGTGGTGCCCGAGCTGCGTGCGCTCTACTACCTCGAGCGGCATTTCGGCACGCCGCGCCGCGCCCGCTTCATTCGCACCGCGCGTGCGGGGACCGATCCGGGCGAGCTGATCGGCGACGATCGCCGCAAGACCCAGCCGGCCGGCGGGCTCGCGATGCCGCCGACCCTCACGCTCGAGCCGCGTCGCCGCCGTGCCTCGCAGGCAGCGGTGACTCATGCGGTGCCGACCGCGGTCTCGTATGGCGCGGCGTGCGAGCGCATCGATACCGCCCCCAACCGCGAGTCGATCGCGGATGCGTTCGTCGACTATGGACGCGGCCGCTGCGACGCGCTCGTGGTCCTGCTCGTGCGCGATGGCAACGCGCTGGGCTGGCGGGGCTACGTCGCGCCGCCGAGCAAGCTGACCAAGCCCATCGAGGAGCTCTCGCTCCCGCTCGGTGGGGCGTCGTCGCTGCAGTCCGCCCACGATGCCGGTCAGGTCTATCTCGGCCCGCCGGTCTCCGCGGCCAAGCCGGTCGAGTCGTCCCTGTGGACCGCGCTCGGCGCCAACCCGCCGCCGGTCGAGGTCCTGGTGGTCCCGATCCTGGTGAAGCAGCGGTCGGTCAACTTGATCTATGCCCACACGCTGGGCGGCACCCCGCCGCAGGCACTGATCACCGAGCTGCAGGATCTCGCGGCGCGCGCGCAGACGTCTTACTTGCGGCTGATTCGTCAGACGCGCGGCTCCTGAGCGGTCCGCTCCCGCAGGCGCGGAAGTGCCGGCTAGTCAAGCGGTAACGCGTGCTCTCTGAACGTGTTAAATGTACGATTTGACTTATGAATATCGGGTTCGCGGATCGGTCCCGCAGGAACTTGATTTCGCCAGCCAAAGAGAGAAAGTCGGCCTGTGAATCACCGTTTGTCCATCCCGGATTCGAAGATCGGGCCCGGCACGATCGCCGCCGCCCTTGCCGCCTTCTCGATGGCGGTGCTCGCGCACTTCTTCATCTGAGCTCGCAAGCGAGCCCAGGGGGCCGCGCGAATCAGGCCTGCTCGGTCCAGTAGCGGACCCAGTCGCCATCCTCGATCAGGGTGCCAAATGTCACCGCGGCCGGATCGGCCAGCGTGTAGACCCAGGCCCAGACCTGCTCGTTCGTCTCGTCGAGGGTCACCTTCTTGATGATCCGGACGAACTCCTGGCCCTCGTATGCATCGAGGAGCCCGAACGTGGCGGCGAGGTCGGTCAGCCAGATCACCTCGCCAACGACCCGGCCATTTCCGTCGCCCTCGACCATCGCGGGGTGACCCATTGGAAACGCGTACATCGAGCCGATCGCGGTCGCGGCGACGCAGGCCTTGATCTGGTTGGCGATCAGCGAGCGCGCGGTCTGGCCCTGGCGCAACGTCCCGTACACGAAGAGCCGGTCGAGGATCTCGTGTGAGCCGGTGGTCCGCTCGATCTCGAACCCCCGTGTGTTGCGCCGCCGTTCACCCATCCCTCTCTGTCTAACCCCGCGCGACGATCGCCGCCACTTGATCGAGCATGGGCAGCACCATCGCGGCACCGGTCCCCTCGCCGTGACCCAGGCCGACCTCGAAGGTCGGGCGCAGGCCGAGGTGCTCGAGGATGGCGGGCATCGTGAACGAGCCTGCGTGAGCGGCGATCAGGTAGCCGCTGATCGAAGGCGCGAGGCTCGCGGCGACCAGGGCGGCAGCGCCGGTGGCGTAACTGTCGAGGATGACCGCGATGTTCATCGAGGCCGCCCCGAGCATCAGCCCGGCGAGCACGGCGGTTTCGGAGCCGCCGAAGTGCGCGAGCAGCTCGAGGCCGGAGGCGCCGCGCAGCTCGGCCCCGCGCAACATGGCCAGCTCGGCCGCGTCGTCGCGCTCGGGGAGCGGGACGGGGCCGCCGCGCAGCGCGCCGAGGAGGGCCGCCGAGGCGACCTCGGCACCGACGCCGATCGCCCCGAGCGCGATGACGTCGAGGCGGACACTTTCGGGTGAGTCCGATAGCGATAGCGACAGCGCGATCCCGGCCTCGAGGCCGAGCAGCGCATCGACGATGGTCTGCGCCGGCTCGCGCAACAGATCGCGACTGGGACCGCGACCGAGCGCGATCGCGATCGACGGCATGTGACCCGGTTCGCGTGCACCCGCGTCGACAATCACGATCGGCGTGGGCCGGGCCACCTGACACAGCGCCGCCGATCCATCCGCGATCGCGCGCGCCGCAACCACGGTCGGATGATCGGCGCCCATCGCGATCCCCGGATCGCCGCAGCCGTGATCGCCCGCGGCCACGACCAGGATCCGCTGCGCCGCGCGCGGCCGCGTCGTGTGCTGCGCGGCGGCGAGTGCAGCGGCGAGGTTCTCGAGCACGGGTGCGCCCGCACCGCGGAGCTTGGCGCGTGCGGCCGCGGCGGATGCTTGCGACGCGGGCGTGATCGCCTCGATCACGTGCTGAACGACCTGGCTCATCAGCGCCCCCACACCGCGGCGCGCTTCTTCTGCGCGACGAGGATGTACATGAAGAACGGACCGCCGAGCACCGCGGTCACGGCGCCCGTCGGCAGCTGCGCCTGCGCGATCAGCGTGCGCGCGAGCGTGTCGCATACGACGAGCAGGATCGCGCCGCCGAAGACACTCGCGGGCACCAGCAGCCGGTGGTCCGGGCCGAGAAGCGCGCGCAACGTGTGCGGGACGATCAGGCCGATGAATCCGATCGGGCCCGCGAGCGCGATCGCCGTGCCGACGAGCAGGCCGGTCACCGCGAACACGATGAACTGGGTGCGCGCGACCGCGACGCCGAGCGAGGCTGCGACCTCGGGGCCGGCGGCGAGCGCGTTGAGATCGCGCGAGTAGAGGAACAGCACGGCGAGCCCGATCGCGATCGGAGCCACCGCGTACTGGACGTATACGAGGCGCACAGAATCGAGCCCGCCGATCATCCACACGAGCATGTGACTGATGTCGGAAAAATCGCTCGTGTACTGGATCAGCACGCTCGCCGCCGAGCAGAACATCGAGATCGTCACGCCCGCGAGAACCAGCGTCGCGGGCGGGAGCTGCTTGCCGATGCGGCCGAGGCGCTCGACGAGCAGGAGTGCGCCGAGCGCACCGAGTAGCGCCGACAGCCCAACGCCGGCGCCGCCGAACGCACCCTGGATGCCGAGCCGGATCGCGAGCACGGCGGCGAGCGAGCTGCCCGACGAGATGCCGAGCGTGAATGGGTCGGCGAGCGGATTGCGAAACAGGGCCTGGAGCGCGCAGCCGGAGGCCGCGAGCGCGCCACCGACGAGCATCGCGCCGAGCACGCGAGGCAGGCGGATGAGAAACAGTGTGTGCTGCTGTTTCGTCGCGTCGAAGGCGTCGAGACCGAGCCACTCGATCGCGCGGCCGCTGCGCGTCATGGTCACGCCGAGCTGCAGTCCGATCACGCACACGAGCACGCATGCACCCGCGCACACGCCGAGCACGGCAGCGAGCCGCGCTGTGGTGAGTCGTTTGCCGGTGCCCGAGACGAAGCCGCTCACGACGCGCCTTCTACGTCGGACGGCTCGTCGGGAACCGCGAACCCGCGACCCGACGGCATCTTGCCGACGTGGATATCGATCCCGAATGCGCGGCGGGTCTCGGCCGACTTGAGCACGCGCTCGGGCGGCCCGATCTCCGCGAGCTTGCCATCGGCGACGAGCCACATCACGTGGCCCCAGCGCAGCGCGAGATCCAGATCGTGCGTGACGACGATCGCCGCCTTGCCCGCCTCGCAGTGCTTGCGCAGCATCACGAACACGCTGCGTGCGTGCGCCGGATCGAGACCCGCGGTCGGTTCGTCGAGCAGCAGGCACTTCGCGCCCTGACACAGCGCCTGCGCGAGGATCACGCGGCGGGCTTCGCCGCCCGACAGCTCGTCGAAGCGCCGGGCCTTGAGGTGCAGCACGTCGCACTCGCTCATCGCGGACGACGCGGCAGCAAGCTCCTCGGTCGTCGCGATGCCGAGCCCGCGCTGGTGCGAGTAGCGGCCGAGCAGCACGACCTCCTCGACGGCGAACGGGAACGCCAGCTCGTACTGTTGCGGGAGATACGCAAGCTCGCGCGCGATCAGCCGCCGCTCGACGCGGGCTGGGTCGTGGCCCATGCAGCGCACGCTCCCGCGTACCGGGGCGATCAGCCCCGCGAGTGCGCGTAGCAGCGTGGTCTTTCCCGCACCGTTGGGCCCGACGATGACCACCAGCTCGCCCGCGCCGACCGACGCCGTCGCGCTGCGCACCACCGTGCGTGTGCCGAGCGTGATGTCGACGTCGTTGAGCTCGAGCCACACCCAGCGCTTTTACCCTGCGGCGACCACGGGCGGAGTAGATCCGCTGTCGGAAACGCGGTAGCCAGA
>JBBQFU010000240.1:0-13448 GCA_038322185.1 Haliangiales bacterium | reverse complement strand
GTGTCATCGACCGAGGGATCGATCAGGGTCGACGGCATCACCTCGAGCGGGCCATCGCCGATGCCCCAGAACTTCTCCCGCGGCCGCCTCTCGTAGCTCGAGTCGAAGCCGAACGAGATCGGTCCGAAGCGCTTGCCGGTGCTCACGTTCGCGCCGACGCCGTACCTGAACTGTCCGCCCCAGTCGGCGCTAAGTTTGATGCGCTCGCCAGCGCCGAGGATGTCCTTGTACAGGAGACGGGCGCCCACGCTGGCGCCGAAGTTCGAGTCGTAGCCAGCGACGGGGTAGATACCGAACGTGCGATCGTCGGTGAACGTGGCGTCGGTGAAACGACCGCCGAGGTCGTACTTCTCGTAGACGTAGACGGCGCCGCGAATCGGCTGCGCCACGGTCCACACCACCAGGCGCGGGATGTAGAGCAGCACGCGCGGAATCCAGATGAGCGCGGTGCCGGTGGAGTCGTCCTCGACCACCATGCCGTGCGCTTGATTGGCCGGGGGCGCCTCGGCCAGGGACAACTCGACGTGGGTGGGATGGGGAGCGGGCTTCGGCGGCACGGCGACAACCCCGAGCGCATCCGAGCTCGGCGTCGTTGACGCTGAGACATCGGTGGCGAGGGCTGTCGGCTCGGCCGCGGCAAGCTCGGTGGCGGTGACGACGAGAAGGGCAACCAGTGGACGCATCAGTAGGTCCGCGACCTATTGCAGCCGCCGTACCGTCGTGCCCGCGTGCGGCAGGGTAGCGGTGTGCGCCAGTGCCCCAGCGCGGATCCGCACGATCCAAGGACTTCGCCACGAACCGGGTTTATGGGGAGATCTGCCTCCTGCGGCCGGGCGCCACACCGCGCGCACACCCCGCCCGATCGGGGCCTACCGCGTCGGGATCTTGCGGAATTTGCCGAAATCTGCGGGCGCGGATTGCGGCCAGGCGGCAGATCAGGTCGGCCCGAGCCGCTTCGCGGTCGCGCGGATTGTACGTCGAGCGCATAGTCGTTGCGGGTCCGATCGAGCTTCAGCATGGCGACCATCCTATCGGCTACTGTCGGCCGGTGCGAGCCGCGGTGGTCCTCGTGACGGTCTGTGCGATCGCCTGTGGTGGCGGCAGCAAGCGACCCCAGCCGGTGTCGAATGCGGTCAGCGAGCCCGCCAAGCCCAGCACGTTCGATGCGTTCCACGCGCAGCTCAGCACGATCGCCGATCAGGTCTGCGCGTGCGCCGACGTCGAGTGCGCGATGAACGCGATGGAGCCGCTCAACACATTGCCGAAGGACCAAGGCGAGGGCGATACACAGGACCAACGCAATCGCCTCGCCGATGCCGCGGATCGCGCGCTCGGCTGCATCGACAAGCTGAGCAAGGACGCGGGACAGCCCTGACGAAGACGCCGTGAACCGGCCGCCGACCGACGTCCCGGTGAAGTCGCACCGGCGATCCAACCTGACCGTTGTTCCCACTGCGCTGTATTCTCGCGGTGTGAGCGCAGGCCTCGACGATACGCAGCAAGCGCCGCCACCAGCTGCGTCCGATCGCACCGCGAGCCTGCCGGCGAGCGTCAAGCCCAGCGACGTCGGCCGCGAGCTTCCCGCCGGGCTGCGGCTGGGACACTTCCGCATCGATCGCAAGCTCGGCGCGGGTGGGATGGGCGAGGTCTATCTCGCGACTGACCTCGCGCTCGATCGACCGGTCGCGGTCAAGGTCCTGCCCGAGGGGACAGCGTCGGGCAGTGCACGCGAGCGGCTGATTCGCGAGGCACGTGCACAAGCACGCGTGCATCACCCGAACGTCGCGCACATCTACTTCATCGGCGAGGAGGAGGGTCGCCTCTACTTCGCGATGGAGCATGTCAGCGGCCAGACGCTGGCCGAGCGAGTCAGCGAGAATCCACTGCCCGTGCAAGAGGCCCTCGAGATCATCCGATCCGCGGTGCTCGGCCTTCGCGAAGCGCAGCGCTCGGGCTTCACGCACCGTGACGTGAAGCCATCGAACATGATGCTCGACGCGCACGGCATGTTGAAGGTCCTCGACTTCGGGCTCGCCGCAGGTGCGCCCGAAGCCGCGACGGATGGGCCCGTCGCGCAGACGACGTTGGCCGGCACGCCGCTCTACATGGCGCCCGAGCAGGCGCACGGGGATCCCATCGATTTCCGCGCCGACATCTACGCGCTCGGCGCGACGCTGTACCACCTCGTCTCGGGACGGCCGCCGTTTCAAGCCGACTCGATCGCCGAGCTCGTCACGCTGCACGAGACCGCCGCGCGCCCTGCCCTGCCCCGCGGCGCGAATCCGCGGACTGCGATCACGGCGATCGATGCGTTGATCGCTCGCATGATGGCACCGAAACCCGCCGATCGATTCGCGAGCTACGACGAGCTACTGCATGCGATCGAGCTCGCGTCGCTCCAGCACACGCGGCCCGCGGGATTCTGGGTGCGCAGCATCGCGACGTTCGTCGATCTCTCGCTGGTCGCCGTCGTCGTCGGCATCACGCGTGGAATCGCCACCGGGCAAGGCGACGTGAACCTCGGCAGCGTCGTCCCCCTGCTCGCGATCCTGCTCTACACGCTCACGATCGCGCGCTGGGGAACCACGCCTGGCAAGGCGCTGCTCGAGCTCGAGGTCGTCGCGGTCGCCACCTCGCGCCGTCCACGCTGGACGCAGGCGCTCGCGCGTGAGGTGCTGCTGGGCTTCTTGCCGGTCGCGATCATCACGATGGAGCTCGCGAACGATCTCCTCGATCTCGAGATTCCGAACGAGCTCCTCGGACTCGCCGCGCTCCTCGCAGCGTTGCTGCTCATTGTGAATCTCGCGTATGCCTCGAATCGCATTCCGGGCAAGCGTGCGATGTGGGACCGCCGATCCGGAACGATGGTGCGGTACCGGACCGCGCGTAGCCGGTTCTGATCCCGGTCGAAACCACCGGCCGCGACCTCACGGGTCTGGCGGGCGGCGATCAGCACCCGTCGCCGTTCGCGGAACCCGCGTACTCGAGCAGGCGGGTTTCATGCGTCGCGCGGGCGCGCTCGTAGCGTGCGTCGCCCGATCCACACCGCGACGCCGATCATCACGAGCCCGAGCAGGGGGCCCACGATCACGAGCCACCGCAGCGTGCTCGGCTGATCGCCGCCCGGGAGCACGATGCTGGTGCGTGCGAGCTCGACGTCGCTCGCATCGAGGGCGAGCAGATGCGTCTTGCCGTCCGGCGACAGGGTTCGCAGATCGAACGTGGCGGTGAAGGCATCGGGGCCCGTGGCGGATGTTGCCGTGGCGGGCACGCGGTTCCCGCGGTCGACGTCACGCAGGAACAGGCGCTCGTCGAGCATCGCAGCGCCGGTCAGCGTCGCGTGGATTTGCTCGGTCCTCGGATCAACGCGCAGCTCAAGGCGCGGTGCGGCGACGGCGGCGCCGTGGAGCACGACGAGGATCAGCGCTGCGACAAGCCGCACCGCGGAACCATCTCACCAATCGAACCAGGCGTCGCGGGATGTCGGTGCTCACTCAGTAAATGTACTGATACATGCGGCGCAGTGCATCGGTCTTCACGTAGCGCTGGTCCCACAGCTCGACGAGTGAGGCGAACGGGTTCTCGAGGCGCGTCATCACGATGTTCTCGGCGGCGCGGCTGTCGAGCCCCACGTCGAGGTCGAGTGCCGACCAGGTCGCCGTATTCGCGAGCTCCAGAATGCGGTGCACGACGGGGCGGCAACGCGTGTCGATCAGGCCATCCATGTCGACCTCCTGCGCGCAGCGACCGTTGACATAGAGGTAGTCGTACGTGCGGCGTACCGACACCGGTCCGATGTACGGGACGGCGTCGAGCGCCTCGAGCGTGGTGAACGGTGCGGTCGCGCGCCTGTCGACGATGTTCTGCGCCGCACGGCGATCGAGTCCGACCAAGGTATCCAGCGTCTCGAACGTGGCGGTGTTCGCGAGCTCGAGGATCTCGTTCACGATCGGTGCGCAGACCGCGCTCACCGTGCCGTCGGGCTTGATCTCAGCGCCCGGGCAGCGGTCGCCGCGATACCTCTCGTAGTTCGGATAGAAGAACGCGGCGCCGACAGCGTCGAGCTCGGTGAGCTGCAATGACCAATCGCCCTCGCCGTCGCACCACGGGTAGTGCATCGTCGACCGACGGTCGTACTCGGTGATCGATCGGAAGCTCGGCGTCTCCCGGCAGTAGCTCGTGTTCTCCGGGCGAATATGCTCGTGGCGAAACCCGAGGGTGTGGCCGAGCTCGTGGCGCAAGATGCCTCGCAACGACGCCTCCGGGTACTCGCTCTTCAGCTCCTGGAGCTGCGGGAAGCTCATGCGAATCGCGCTGTCGAGATCCGCGTAGTACGGAAAGAACGCGCGCGCGATGTACGGCGCATCCGAGGGTGCATTGGTCACCGCGAACTTCACGTGCGGGTTGCCCACCACGCAGCTCGCGTCTTGCTCCGGCACGTGGCGGTAGTCAACGTACGCGACTGCCTCCCACTCTGCCGTTGCCGCCGCCATCTCTGCGATCATCTCCAGATACTGGTCCGCGGTGAACTCGGTCGAGCTCACGCAGTACGTCAGGTTCCGGCGCTCGATCGTGTTCCACAGCTTGTCGACGTCGTTCTCGCGGAACACGGTCAGCCCGCCGGGCGCCGCATACTTCGAGTCGAAATATTCGCGAAGTCCTGCCTCGCCGCCCGGGATCGCAAAGTCGCCTTCGACGATGCAAACGTCGCTGTCCGGCTCGCAGTACGTCTGCGCGAGAAAGTCCTCGAAGTCGCCGTCGGCCTTCCCGCCGGGGCCGGTCGATCCCATGGTCGTCTCGGTCTCGGTGCAGCCACCGAGTGCGAGTGCGAACAGCAGTGCGTGCGTGGTGACTCCGCGATTCGCCATGCCCCTCACCACAGCAAGCCCCGTGCGCAGGCCATCTATCGAGCATCACGAGACTTGCCCTTGGCTACTCGCCTCGCCAGGCTCCTTCAATTGACGCAAACACCCGTGTGCACTGGTTTCTTCGCGAGCAGCCACCTGCGCACCAGGTGCAGCACTGTCTGCTAACGTGGCCCGCATGGCCCAGCAGCAGTGGAAGGAGCTGGCAGATCTCGTCGGCGCGCCGACCTCCGCTCCGCAGGTAGTCGCCCTGCTCAAGAGCGTGCGCAAGCGTTTCACCGGCTCGCGCGCTGATCTCAAGCCGCTGGGCATCTCGCTCGAGGCCGGGCCCGACTCGACGATCGCGCGCGTCACGCTGTGGGCCGTCGAATCGGCCCACGCGGGCATGTTCGGCGGCGAGCTGCCCCTCGACCTGTCGCGCGAGCTGCGCCTGGAGTCACTCGGCCACCCCATCGTGTCGCAAGGACCGACGATCAACGGCGTGGTGCGCGACGTGACGCTCACCGACGGGCGTCGCTCGCTGACGCTGCAGTTCGACGTCTTCGCAGCGAGCAAGACGCCCGGCCAGCTGACCTCGATCGTGATCAGCGCGCCCGCGTAGCGTTACTGGCCCTCGTACGGCGCGTCCGCCGTTCGCCTTGCCGGACTGGCATTGCTCACGATGACCGGCCGGATCCTGGTGCAGAGTCGCCACCATCGAGATAGCGTCTCGCCATGCGGATCGGCCTTGTACTGCTCGTGCTCGCCATCGGTTGCGGCGGCGACGATGAGTCGATCTCGGTGGACGTCAGCGAGCGCGCGGTCGAGCGACGGATCGATGGCGACTCGCCGTTCTGGTCGGCTGCGCCAGTCCTGATCGAGGGGCCCTTCGTGTGTCCGCTGCCGGCGGAGGCATTCGCGCAGCCACTTGCGACGGCCCACGAGTCGTTCACGATCGAGAGCGTCGGTGCAGCGACCTCGCTCGAGATTCGGCTCGAGGGCAGCTCCTTCGATGCGACGCTGTCGGCCGAACCGCTTCTGCTGGTCTATTCCGGATCGGACGTTCCGGACCAAGCGAGCGAAGCGGCCAACTGTCTCGGCATCTCGAAACCGGGCGGAGGCGAACCGGGAAGCGTCACGATCCCGGTCGCAGCCGGCGACGTGCTCACGGTCGTCGCGCTCGAATACGAGATCGGCCCAGGCTTCGACGGCAGCGGGTCGGGCACGTTCCGGCTACGCATCATCCCGACGCCGTGAACGCTACCGTGTGGCGTAGTAGAGCTCGACGTCGCCGCTGATCGCGCTCACGAAGTAGATCGCGTCCATCGCATCGTTGAGCCATGGATCGTCGTCTGTGGCTCCGGTGCTGATCGACGTGAGCTCGACCGGCGCATCGAACGCACCACCGGCCTGGGCGCGCGTGGCGACGAGCAGGTCTCCGTTTCCAGCACTGCCCATCCCCTGATAGACCAGCACCAGCCCGTCGTTGCGCATCCACGGGTTCGCCTTTATCTCGCCTCGAATGATGCCGCCGCTCAGTGGCCTCGTCGTCACGAATCCCATGCACTCGTCGTCGAACGACTCCCACAGATCGCCACCCGGCCGGTCGCTGAAGAACACCAGCGCGCGCCCGTCCATGAACTCGGCGCTGCTCGTCTCCCTCTCGGGCGACGCGAGCGACGCGATGCGGATCGGTGTCTGCCACGCGGCAGCGCGATCGGCGCGCGTGGACACATACAGATCCTCATTGCCGTCCACGGCCGACGTGAGTCGCAAACGCAGGCCATCGCGAGACAGCTCCGGCGTGTTCGGCGCGTACGCATCGAGCTCAGCGATCACCGTCGGCGTCGGCCAAGCATCCGACCGCGCGGTCCGGATCGAGTGCCACAGCCGCGGCGTACCGTCCCGGTCGGACTGGAACACGATCTCGAGCTCGTCGCCGGTGAGTGTCGGATCGTCTTCGAAGCTGCCGATGGACAACACGACGGGCGCTCCGAACGGCCCCGTGGGCGGCGGTGGCAAGACGATCGATGGCAGCGCGCAGACATTCGCGGCGTCACCCTGCGCATCAAACCCGATGCGACACGCGCTAACCAAGATCAACGCGAGCCCCGCACGCCGCTACTGTAAGCGTTCGGCGGGGTCGAGGCGAGGTCCTCAGCGCTGCTGGCGGATGTGCTCGGCGAGCTTGTCGAGCGTCTGGTACCCCAGCTCGACCGCGCCGAAGCCGATGCCCGCATCGCGATGCGCCTTGGTCGGGTGCAGCTGGCGCATCGTGACGACGGTCTTCTTGTCAGCCTGCTCGTCGAATGTGATCGTCACGCGAAAACGACGCGGATCATTCTCCTTGTCGCTGTCGTGGTCGAACACGAGTCTCTCGTTCGGCACGATCTCGAGATACTCCATGCGATTGGCATAGACGGTGCCATCGGGCGCGCGCATCTCGAAGCGCCACTGCCCACCGACGCGCACGTCGATCGAGTGCGTCGTGCAGGTGAAGCCCTTCGGGCCGAACCATTTGCCGACGTGATCGGCGTCGGTCCACACCTTGAAGACGAGCGCGCGTGGTGCATCGAATACGCGACACAGCACGATCTCGCGGTCGAGGGCCCAGTCGAGACGATCAGCGGGATTTGCGGACATGTTTCTTTTCCTTCGTCGGTCGGGATTCGGGTTGGCTCTGTTGCAGCTCGTGCAGGTAATCGTCGAGGCGGTCGAAGCGCTCGTCCCATGCGCGCCGCGTGTGCTCGGCCCAGTGGACGACGTCGGTCAGCGCCTCGCCGACCAGCCGGCACGGACGCCGATTGGCATCGCGCTCGCGAGCAATCAGGCCCGCCTGCTCGAGCACCTTGAGGTGACGCGAGATCGCGGGAAGGCTGATCGCGAACGGCTCCGCGAGCTCGAGCACGGTCGCATCGCCCTTCGCAAGGCGAGCGATGATCGCGCGTCGCGTCGGATCGGCGAGCGCAGCAAACGTGGCGTCCAGGTTCCGCATGGTCATATTTAACGTACTTGTTAAATACGACCCGTGGGCCGATCCGTCAAGCGAGACGCGAGCGATCAGCGATCGCGTTGCAGCGATGCTTCCAGGTGCGAGTTTCGCTCGGCGGCTGACCGATCCCCCGCGGCAACGTCCGCGCCGGCCCGCCGAACACTCGTGATATGCGTGACCGATGCCGAGCACGCTGGTCGAGTCCTTCGAGCTCTTGATCGAAGCGGAGCAGCTCGCTCCTCGTCTCGACGCAGCAGCCATCGCGATGGCGCAACTGCCGCACCTCGAGGCAGAGCGCGGTTGGCTTGCCGCCGCTCGTGAGCGCCTCGCGGCCGTGGAGGTCAACTCGTACGGCTCCCTGCTCGACCGCGCGCTTCGCCTCCCCGAGCTCGAGAGTCTGAAGGGCGAGCATGGCAAGCGACTGCAAGGTGCGATCGCCGACGAGGTCGAGCGGTTACAAGGTGCCATCACGCACGCCGGCACCGCCCGCTCTCCCCTGCTCGAGGTGTTGTTCCTGAACCTCAAGATTCCGACGCTCCGCAAGTGCAGCCGCACCGAGCTCGAAAAGTTCTGCACCGAGCTCGAGCGTCGCCTGGCGACGACCTACACGCGCCGCGTGCTCGCCACCGAGCGGTACCTGCCCGTCGAGTCGACCGTACAGGCGCTCGCGTCCGCGGTCAGCGTATGGCGCAACGTGTTCGTCGAGCCACCACTCGACAACGAGGCTGCCGCCCCGATCCGCGAGGAGCTCGCCGCAGCGGCGCGTGCCGTCGAGCTGGCCGTGCGTCAGGCCCGATTGCTGGCCCACGCCGCGCTGCTACCGGCCGCCGACGTGCTCGATGCCGAGGGTCTGCTCACCTCGGAGGGCAAGCGTCGTGGCAAGGCGAGTGACGCCCATCCGTTGCTCGCGAAGGCCCCACCGGATCCGATGCAGCCGCGAGCCGACGAACGCGCGGAGATTGCCGCGGTTCACGGCTCGTCCTAGACGTTGACCGAACCGAGTGCGGCCTCTCGAGCATCGGAGAAGCAATGCCAAGCTGGACCTGGGACACCGACGAGGCCTACAACTGTTCCTATACTGCGACCGCGACGTCCTCGGGCATCTCGTACATGGTGTTCATGGGCGGCCCGTCCGGAGGTGAAGGGATGGCCGGATCCCAATCCTACGAGGAGCTGTTGGCAGGCGGCCCGCTCAACCGCATGCCGGCCAACGTCCAGGCCGAGGTCCGCGCACACGCACTCGCAATGGTCGCTGGACCCGACCGCGTGCGGCTGACCTGGGAGCTCAGCGTCTCGGCAGATAGCCCACTGCCCAGCGAGGAGGAGCTGGCATACGTGAGCGCAGCGATCGATGACAGGACCGTGGTCGTGAAGGTGCTCACCGATGACACGAGCACTTTGTTCGAGGGATCGCTGGTGGCGGGCGAGCACACGCTCGCACTGGTCGCAGGCTTTGGTCGCCCGTGGCGCAGGTCCGGTGCGCGTACGGCGGCGCAGACCGTTCGGATCGTGTGTCCCGCGGGTTCCGCGACCACGGTTCGCTGCGTGATTCGCGGCGACTTCACATTTGACGTTACGACGTCGGCATCCTGACGGCCGGCGGGCGTGGCCGCGTGACGAACAAGATCCACCCGCTGCTACTGGAACTGCGGCATTGCCTCGATGCGTGCCAGGACTTTCGGGCATCTCGAATTTTCTCGACGATAGAGCCCCGAACTTCACGTGCATCTACTCCGACGACGCCACCAACATGCCTGCGTAGCGTCGCGCGGCTTCGACGAGATGCGGATATGGCGTGTTGGCGATGAAGTCCTGCTGGTAGACTAACTCCATGAGCCGGGAATTCGAGGTTGCCTGTGCTCACGCCGTCGGAGACGGCGTAACCGCCGCCGCGCTTATCGATCGCGAGGGAAACGCAGTGGCGATCGCCGGGGCGCTTACCGCCACCGATCTCCGCGCAATCGCTTGCTTGGTATCGCAGAGCCTCAAGGGCGACGACTTGGCTAGCTCGCTGTTTGCGGGCGAGAACTTCCAGTTCGCTTTCGATCAACAAACCGTGAGTATCCGCGTCGCGGCGCGCTGCGTGTTCGTCGCGGTCGTCATCGCCGCCGAAACGCCCGCGACGCACGCGCGGGCCGCAGCCCTGCATCGCGAGACCGAGCGGATCGTTCGCGCGATGGCCGGCGACGCGCTCGGCCCACCACTGGGCTCAGGCTCGGGCGGTGCCGGACCTGCAGAGTTGCCGGCCATCGAGCTGGGAGTCACCCCTGGCGTGAGACGGCGCAACTAAGAGTTGTCCCGCAAGTAGGAGCTGACCCACTTCTACTGGAACTGCGGCATTGCCTCGATGCGCGCCAGGAAGTCCGCAGGTGCGTCGGCGGGGAGCGGAACGTCCGCGCGGCGAAGGCGGCGCATCCAGTCGATGGTCAAAGGTTGCTCGAGATCCTCGAGTCGCACCGCCGCTGCGGTGGTCTGCCACTTCTCGCCGATCGAGGTTCCGAGCCCAACGGCCCACCCGGCGCACAGCAGCGCGATGCGTGACGCGGTGGAGGCGGAGTAGGTGAAGAGCGTGCACGCTGGTCCCGCCAGGGCACGGGTCTGCGCGAAGGCCGCGACCGTCCAGAACATCGGATGCTTTCTCGGCGAGTACATGTCCCAGTAAACGATGTCGGCTCGCGCTGTCTCACGGTCGAGCTGCTCGAACACGTCGCCGTACGCGAGCCGCCAGTCCGTGCGCGCGGTCGTGTGCCGACCTTCCGCGAGGAGCGCCCGCGCCGCGAGCCCGGGCTCCCCTTCGAGACCGAAGGCCTCGGGATGCTCGAGCGCAACGACCAGCGCGTCGAGGTCGCGTTCGAAGCTGACGATCTCGAGGGCCGCACTACCAGGCGGCCCAGCCTCGGCGACCGACCGGGCCGCGAGCGCGATCGACCCCGCGCCCAGACCCACGTCGAACACGACCAGCGGGCGGTCGGCCGACGCAAGGCGCTCTTGCAAACGTGACTGCACGACGTAAAGGTCGCGGGCTTCGGCGAGCGGGCCGACTCCTGGGTGCATCACCTCGCCGTCTGCGGTGCTCAGCATCGCCAGGTGGCCGCTCTTGGTGCGCACGACTTGATGTTCGACCGCCAATGCCTGGAACCTACACGATCGCAGCGGCCAGCCCTACCAGCTGTCGGGAACACGTCGACGATCGCACCGACCGCCAGTCGACGAGGACGCAATCACCATGCGTGTTAGCGTGCGCCAAATGAGATCAGGCTGGCTTGCGATGATGTTGCTCGCGTTCGGTTGCAGCGAGGGCGACCCGGGCGAGCCGGGACAGCCCGGAACGGACGGCGAGATGGGAACGATGGGCGAGGCCGGCGCGACGGGTACGCCCGGTCAGTCGGTGGTGGTCACCGCAGAAGTGGCCGGCGCGAACTGCGCCCACGGCGGAGTGAAGCTCCAGGCCGCCAGCGGTACGAGCTATGTCTGCAACGGAGCTCCAGCGATCACGGCGTACGGCTCCTTCCATGCGTTGATGCCGGGCGATAACGCGGCGACTGTCGCGCCCGGGACTGCCGTCGACTTCCCCCAGAACGGCCCGATCAGCGCCGGCATCGTGCGCGCGAGCGACGACACGTTCACGTTGTCGGCGATCGGGACCTACGAGGTGTCCTGGCAAGTGAGCGTCACCGAGCAAGGCCAGCTGGTCCTCGGACTCGATAGCGGCGCAGGCACCGTCGAGCTGGCGCACACCGTGGTAGGCCGCGCGACTGGAACTTCTCAGATCAGCGGTCACATTCTGATCACCACGACGGTCATCGACTCGGTCCTCAGCGTGCGCAACCCCAGTGGCAACTCCACCGCGCTGACCATCACGCCACTCGCCGGGGGAACCCACCCGGTCTCCGCCACGCTGGTCATCAGACGCATCTCGTAGCGACTGACGATGCAACTCACGCGCAGTCGCTCTACTCTGAAGCGATGGTAAAAACGTCGCTCGCGATCGCGCTGGTCCTGGTCGGTTGCGGGGACGACAGCTCGCAGGGTGCGGCCGACGCGGGTTCTGGGTCGGATGCAGATGCAGTCATCACGCGCGGCGTGGTCACGGTCTATACGTACCCCGGCGTGCGCGTCGACTTCATGTCGGCAGCGACGGACCAGGTCGTGAGCTCCGGCGTGGCCGATGCGAGCGGGAAGGCAGAGGCGGAGATCGACTACGGTGATCGGGCGGTGATCGTCAGCGGCACAACGATCAGGGTCCTCGATCAGCTCGAGCCAGCAAAGATCTATCGGGCCGCCGACTACATCGACGGGCAGTACATGCTCGATCCGAACGTCAGCGTCACCGTGAGCTGGCCGGCACCTGCTGGCGGCGACGCTTACAGGCTTTCCTCGCTCTGCGCAGGCACGTCGGGCTACATCTCTACCGAAACGTCGACGAGACCGCTGTGCAATGCCGGCGATGGCATTCTGGTCACTGCCTACGACTCCTCGTTCACCCTGATCGGTAGCGCATACCAGATCGTGGCCTCACCAGCGGCCGGTCCGCTCGCGTTCACCGCACCGTTCTTGCCGCACCGCGACGTGGCGATGACGCTGGCGCTGCCGCCGGGCGCACTACCAGGTGATCTCAGCGCGACGCTGATCACGGCCGAAGGGGCGAAGTTTCAGGATGAGCCAGACTTCGCGGGGACAACCACGACCGTGACCGTGCCGCCGTTCGACGGCGATCTGCAGACGTTCGCCCAGGTCACCGTTCCCGGGGTCGGCGCCCGATGGATGAGCGACCGCCGTCCGATCGCGGATGCGATCGCACTGGACATGAACGAGCTCGAGTTCCCGTACGTGACGAGCTTCGCAACAAAGGACGCGAATGGCCCGACGGTCTCGTGGACGCAGTCGGGCCAGGGCACGCCGACGCTGGTCATGATCGCCTGGGGGACCGGCGAGGCGAGCTACACCCTGATCACCCGCTACACGGGAACCGCGGCCGTACTGCCGGTGCTGCCGCCTGACGTGACGCCGATGCCGATGCCGAGCCAGGCCGCCGCCTTGGTTGCGGCGAGCCCGGATGGATACGAGGCCGCCATCGAATCGCTGGCGCGACGGCGTGACCCGAAGTACGGCCACTTCACGGTCTACTACTCGACCTTCTTCTAGATCTTGGATTCCGCGGGCGCTGCGAAGACGCGTGAACATCCCGTGATCTGGCCCTCATGGCGATCGCGAACTACTAGGCTCGTCGAATGGCGCGTGTGCGTGGGCAGCTGCTGGTGTTGGCGTCGGCATTGGTCGTGGTGGCCGCGTGCGACGTGAGCTGGGGCCATCGAGACTACGTGTACGGGCCAGATGCTGACGTCGCTGACGATGCGGATAGCGTCGACGCAGCCGTGCCGGATGCGCCGGCGCCGAACTACAAGGTGGGCGGCACGATCGGCGGCCTCGCGGGTAGCGGCCTCGTGCTCGACAACGGCGCGGACAACCTCGCGGTCTCGGCCGGCGCGACGTCGTTCACATTTCCAACGAGCCTGCCGGTCGGAGCTAGTTACTCGGTCACGGTGGCGTCGCAGCCGAGCTCGCCGGCACAGATCTGCACGATTGCGAACGGCAGCGGCACGATCGCGAAT
>JBBQFU010000239.1:0-13464 GCA_038322185.1 Haliangiales bacterium | reverse complement strand
CGCCGGGCCCAGCGGGATCAGCGTCCTCGCGCCCGACGCATCTGCTGCGACCGCGCTGCCCATCACGCCGCTCGCCGCTGGATCGCTGATCACCCTCGAGGATGGCAGCGTGCTCTCGGTCGGCGCGCAGCTCGCGCGGTTCACGCCGACCACACGCGCGTGGTCCACGGTGGACGCCACGTTGCCGGCGCAGACCGCACCCAGTCTCGTGCGGCTCGCCGACGGCAGTGTGCTGATCGTCGGCGGCGCCGCCACGACCGATGCGTGGATCTACCGGCCGTCGCTCGTCGGGCCCAACACAGGCTCGCTGGTGTTCATCGCCGACAGCACGACCGATGCGGTGCTCACACCACCGGATCCCGCGCTCGTCGACCGCAGTGGCGGCGCCCTCGCGCTCGTGGGGGACGACGACCTGCGCGCGCGCATGCTCGTCGGCGGGCCGCGGATGGCACAGGGCTCGATCAGCGCGATCGTGACCGTGGCATCTGGCGGCGTCGCGCTGCTCGCGCAGCAGACGGGGCCGGGCCATCTCCTGGTCGGCCGGCTTGTCCCCGGGGAGCCGGCACGGATCCTCGCGCGTGCCGGCGGAATCGACAGGATCCTGTGCACCGGCGTCGCCGTGACCGAGGTCGACCTGACCCTGCCGCTGACGTTCGCGATCACGGGCGGCAGCGGATCGCTGGCCGTCGGTCCCACGGTGAAGGTCTCGTGCGCCGTGCCGACCGCCGACCGCGGTCACTGGGGCCTCGCTGCTGCCGGCGCCGGATCGCGCGTCGAGGTCGGGCCCATCACGGTCGCACGCACGCGCTGAGCGGTGTAACGTGCGCCTCGGATGTTGCGCCGGGCGTGCATCGTTGCCGCCATGCTCGCGATCACCGCGGGCCAGGCGGATGCGTACGAGTTCTGGCTCCGCGCGCGCACGATCGGCCAGGCCTATCAGCTCCGCGAGTTCCGCCTCGTCGGTCCCGATCTGTTCCTCGGCCGGCGCCGCGTGACCCAGCTGCTCGCGCTCCGCATCTTCGATGTCGGCGATCTGGCTGCCAGCCGGCGCCAGGCGCGACTGCCTGATCGCGGTGTGCGCATCAGCTGGCAGAGCTACCTGCGCATCGATCACGACTTCGGCACGTTCACGAACCAGACGCTGACGCTGGCCGGACCCACGCGCCGCGACGCGCTCGACCTCTATCCCGAGCTCACCGAGTCTGCGCTCGGCCTCGACCTCATGTACGGCTTTCTCGAGATCGACGGCCTCGCCGATGATCGAGTCGCCGCGAAGATCGGCCGCATCGTCGCGGACGACGGCTGGGGGCAGGCAGCGTTCGACGGCATCGCCGCCAAGGTCACGCCACCGGCACCGGTCACCATCTCTGCATCGGCCGGCCTTCGCGTCCGCGCGGGCTCGCCGCTCGGCGTCGCGGGTTACGAGCTCGACGGCACGTCGGGCGCAGGCTGCCGCGAGTACGTCGAGGGCCCGCCCGGCAGCACCGGCTCGTGGCAGCTGATCGATCGCAATCGCACGATCACGAATCATCGTCTCGCGAGCGACTACGAGCTGTGCCCGCAGCGGGACATGCGCCAGCCAACCGTCGCGGTGTCGGTCGCGAGCCTCCGCACCGGTCGCTTCGGCGGCGAGCTCGGCTACCGCCGCACGTGGTCGGACACCGTCGGTCTCATCGATACGCGCGACCGCCTCGACTATCCCGATCTCGGTCTGTACCCGAACGAAGCAGGGCAGGCGCCCGACAGCGGTGTCAACGAGGAGCGCATGCACGCACGTGTGTGGGGCGCGCTGAAGCACGGCAAGCTGCGCTTCGAGCCCTACGCGGACGCGCGCTTCTCGCTACTGCACGGCGTGCTCGATCGCGCCGACGCCGGCGTGCGCATCCGCCGTGGCGACCATCACCTCGAGCCCGCGATCGAGTACTTCTTCCCGACCTTCGACGGCGACTCGATCTTCAATGCGTTCTCGATCGAGCCGACCACGGATCTTCGCGTCGGCTACCAGTACATGCCGGATCTGCCGTGGAAGGGCTACGCGACCGGCTGGGTTCGGCGCTACAGCCACAGCGGCCCGCTGCCGGCGACCTCGGGCGGCCTCGACGCTGGCGTCGAGCATGCGTTCGGCGGGAACTGGCGTGCTCGCATCAACGCGCTGTGGGACGACGGCTGGGGCGGCCGCCGCGTTGGCGGCTCGGCGGATTCGCAGGTTCGCCTCGGTCCGCGGCTGTGGACCCGCGGCCGGGTCGTGGTGCTCGGCGTTCACGAGGACGAGGCATCGCGCGGCCGCAAGTTCGTCACGTCGTCGGCCGTCGCGAGCATGACGATCAAGATCGGCGAGAACGTCGGCGTACACGCGATCGCCGAGGTCGACTACGACGTGATCCATGACCTCCAGACCCGCATGATCGGCGTGATCGATCTCGCGTTTGCCCCCGAGCCATGAGAGCCGCACGCATCCTCACGCTGTTCGCCGTCGTGTGCGTGCTCGCATCCGCGGGCGTCGCCGATCGTGACAGCACGCAGTGGTCGCCGGTGATGTATCCCGAGCAGCGGCTGCCGATCATCTTCTCGCACGGCAAGCACCTCGCCCGCGGCGCGACCTGCGCGAGCTGCCATCCCGGCGGGACCACCTCGCGCTCATCGCTCGACAACCTGATCCCCACGGAGACCGCATGCCGTGCATGTCACGCGATCGATCGCAGTGTTCCCGACAAGGCTGCGACCCCGGTCGCCGCGTGCGCGGGTTGCCATCCCGGCTACACGCCAGGCGCTGTCGTCGCGCGCATCTACCTCACGCCGTCGCCGCTGAAGTTCGATCACGCCGCGCACGCCAAGCAGACCTGCGAGAGCTGCCATGGCGACATGACGAAGGTCGATCTCGCCACCACCAAGCAGCTGCCGACGATGGCGTCGTGCCTGACCTGCCACACGAAGGGCGCCGAGGAGCGCCACTGCACCGACTGTCACTACGCACGCACCGGTGGCCTCATGGAGACCTCGTTCCCGCACGGGTCGCTCGTGCCGCGTCGCACGAACCTCGGCGACGAGCACGGTCCGGTGTTCGCGAAGGATCACCGCCAGCAGGCGAGCCGCACCGATGCCACGTGCGGTGCGTGTCACGACAAGTCCGAGTGCCAGGACTGCCACCTCGGCGTCGTGAAGCCGCTCGACTTTCATCAGGGCAACTACCTGCTCGTGCACGCGACCGAGGCCAAGCGCGGTCGCCCCGATTGCTCGGCCTGTCATCGCGCGCAGACGTTCTGTGTCGGCTGCCACGAGCGCTCGGGGATCGGTACGCGCGGCGACACGCAGTTCAATAGCGTCGATCCGAACCGGATGTTCCATCCGCCCGGCTGGGCCTCGCGGACCGCGGGCTCGAACCTTCATGCGGGTGCCGCTCGCCGGAATATTCAAACCTGCGCGTCATGCCACCGTGAGGAAGATTGTCTCGACTGCCACAGCGCGCAGCCCGGCAACGCGTTGCGTGCGTCGCCACATCCGGCAGGCTGGCGCGGAAGCCTGCGCTGCAAGATGCTCGACCGAGGGAACCGTCGCATGTGCCTGCGCTGTCACATCACCGAGGATGAGCTCGGATGCGACTGGAGTAAGTGACCTGCTATGCTCGATCCATGTCGCGTAGCCTCCTGCTCGTTGCTGCTCTCGTTGTAGCTCCCTCGCTCGCCGTGGCGGGCTCCTCGAAGGCGTGGAACGCCGCCAAGAAGGTGCACGTCGATGCGCCGATCATCGCGGGCATCGATATTGGCTCCGCGAAGTCGAGCGAGTCGTTCAAGAAGTTCTTCCCGCTGCTGCTGCAGAAGAAGCCTGAGGCCAAGGACGCCCTCGCTCGGCTGCAGAAGGAGTGCAGCTTCGATCCGTTCGTCGCGGTCAACAGCGTCGTCGCCGTGATCGACAACACGAGCGGCGACAACAAGGGCGCGTTCTACATCGCGCTCAACGGCTGGGATGCCGCGAAGCTCGGCGCGTGCGCGCAGAAGATCGCCAAGTCCGAGAACAAAGAGCTCAAGCTCGGCGCGATCAAGAAGGGCATCCAGGAGCTCGAGATGGTCGGCAAGGCCGACAAGGCCTACCTCGGCTGGATCGGCAAGGACGTCCTCGTCTTCGCGACCGATCCGACGGACCGCGCGTTCGTCGAGTCGATGCTCGCGGGCAAGGGCGCGGGCCAGGCGAGCAGGCTGGCGCGCAAGCTCGATACCGCCGCCACCGTGTGGATGTCGGTCATCCAGGCGCAGTCGATCCAGAAAGGCATCGACATGAAGGCCGTGTTCGGCACCGTGAAGGTCGCAAAGGGTAACTTCGCCGCCGATGTGCGCGTGGTCGTCGGTGACAAGCAGCAAGCGGCCGATCTCGTCACGGCGTTCAACACGGAGCTGCCGAAGGTGCAGGGCACCCTGCCGGAGGCGGCGCAGACACTCGCGAAGTCGATGAAGATCAAGGCGACGGGCCCCGAGGTTCAGGCAACGGCGAACGCACCCGAAAAGCAAGTGCTGGAGCTGCTCACGATGCTGAGCGCGTTCCTCTAGACCTCGCGAGGACCCTTCTTCACGTCGCCGGTGCGCGTGGGGACCGTCAGTCGCGTGTTGCGCGTGCACAGGTCGATCGCCTCGGTGTCACCGACGGCGAGCGCCTCTTCGAGCAGCCACGCCGAGATCGCGTGGGACAGCGCGTACTCGTTGCGCGAGTTCCACAGCCACACCGCCATGCTCGTGCCCTTGCTATACGCATGCGGGAACGCCAGGCGGCGCAGCTCGAGCCCGCCGGTCGTGATCGCAGCATCGTAGGAAGCGCGCAGCGCGACGTACTCGCGCCATTCGTCGATCGGTGCGCGTACCGCGCCGTCGTGCCGCCGCATCTCCCAGCGCGTGAAGCTGGCCTCGAGCGCGTCGAGGCGGCCGTGGCGCAGACGGCGCGACAGTGCGTCGCCGACCGGGCCGTGTGCCGGCGGGGCAGCGAGCTGCGCATCGTCGGCGACCCGGGCGAGCTCATCGGTGACTGCCGTCGCGACATCGCGAATCACACGACCGACGGAGCCGAGCGGCGCGTCGAGCTCGAGCGCGCGACGGGTGAGCCAGTTCTGGGTCTCACCGGCGATCAGCGCTGCGTCCCACGCGGTCACGGCCGCGGCAAACGTCGACGCAGTCGCGCTGCTCGCGCGAGACAGCTCGAGATGGGCGGCGAGCGCCTGAGGCAGCGGTGCGACCGGCGTCGGCGTGGCGCCCTCGACCGGTGTCGCGGACGTCTCGGTCGCCGCGGTCGTGGTGACTGGCGTCGCGACCGGCGCGGGGGCGAGCAGGGCGGCAGTCGCGCTGCGGTGCGGTGCGAGCAGCCAGCGAACACGGAGCTCGGCTTTGCCCGGCGCACCAGCCGCTTCGAGCTTGTACGCGGCGATGCCTTCGAGGAGGAACGTCAGCGAGCTCGCCGGCCACACGGCCTTGATCGAGTCGGCGTAGATCTCGGCCCACGCGCCACGCTCCGCGGCATCCACGGCCATCCACTCGCCGGCGAGCTCGCGTACGAGTGGGTGGTCCTCGACCATCGAGGTCGTCGAACGGATCAGCTGGCGCGCGGTATCGGCATCGCCACGGCCGGCTGCGATCAGCGCGGTCACGATGATCTCGGAATCCCCGAGCGGCACGCGCTTGTCGCGCCGCGCGATGATCCACGCCTCGCCCGCGGGTCTGGGATTGTGCGCGTAGGCGCGAGCCGCGCAGACGAGGCCGTAGGAGTCGCTGTCCTCCATCGACACGAAGTGCGCCAGCCAGTAGCTGGTTCGCACCATGCCGAGCGGGGCGAACACATGGCGCGTGAGCACGGGCTGCAGCGGCGGCGCGACGAAGAACGCGACCATCGCGATCGCGAGCCACCACCAGCCGATGCGCACCATCACGAACGCCGCGAGCACCGCGCCGATCACGAGGATGCTCGCCATGACGCCGGCAGCAGCCGAGTACGCGTAGTAGCGCCAGGTGCGGTCCTTGCGGCGTGCGTCGAGGGCAGCGCGATGCAGCCGGATGAGCAGGATATACGGCGCGGCGTACATCTACGGTCTCCAGCCCAGCTTCGCGCGCGTGATGACCGGCGCGGGCGCGGAGCTCTCGACGGGCTCGAGCGGCGTCTCGCGCAGCGGCGGCGCGTGCCGCGCCCACAGCTCGGCCATGAGGCGCTGATACGGATCGCGCAGCGTCGCGACCGCTGCACGCACGGCCTCGGCAGTGCGCGGACGCGGCCCGAGCGGCGTGGCGTAGGTGAGCGCGCCCGGGAACCCGAGCTCGATCATGCCCAGGAGCTTCTGCGCCTCACGCTCGAGCTCGATCCGGCTCGCATCGCAGGACAACCCGAGCACGAAGAACGGGTTGTCGATGATGCGCGTGCCGTCCACTCAGCGAACCCCGGAGTCGAACCCACGCTTGCGCGCTTCGCTGTCCTCGGGGAGCAGGTTCCACAGCGCCTTCACGACGCGGCGCAGCTCCTCGGTGTCACCCTTCTCGAGCGCGATCTTGCCGTCGGCGACGAGCTTGTTCGCTTTCGGCAGGTCGCGCGAGTTGCCGACCTCGGACGCGGCGTCCTCGAAGTACCACTCCCACGCCTCGGGCGTGCGGTTGTACGCGGCCGACGACAGGCGCTGCGCGAGCCGCATCTGCCGCTCGAGCTCGGAGGCATCCTTGTCCTTGCGCGCCTTGTCCATCGCGGCGAGCACGTCCTGCAGCAGCGAGCGCTCGGCATCGGTACCGTGGAAGCCCACCGTCGACGATGCGGTGATCGCGGCCTGGCGCGACGCGGCGTCGAGCTCGGGCCACTTCTTGGCGAGGTCGGCCTCGGCCATCGTCGCGTCGACATCGAGCAATGCGCGGCGTGCGCGCTGCGCTGCATCGGCATCGCCACCATGTGCCGCGTCGATATCGCGCTCGGCCTCCGACAGCCGCGACTCGATCCGATCCAGCTTCTCGATCACCGCGCCAAGGCCATGCCGAAACGCATCGGTGCGCAGGTCCATGAGCTGGCGGCGCAGATCGCGGATCGCACTGTCGAGCGACTCGGGTGCCGCGTCGGGCACGAGCAAGTGCGCGACCTGCTCGAACACCTGGCCGATCGACGGCACGAGTGCGCGGGCCGACAGCCGGCCGCCACGGTCGAGCTCGATCGTGACCTCGACGGCAGAGCCCGTGGGCACCGTGTCCTTGATCGCGTCGCCGCCGATGTCGAGCGTGCCGACGAGCCGGCACAGGTGCGCGGCCTCGAGCTCGCCTTGCACAATCGGGATGCGCAGCACGCTCTCCTTGCTGCCCTTCGCGATCGTCTCGACGGTGTGATGCGTGAACGTGCGGCGAGCCGGCAGTGGCGCCCCACGCTCGAGGTAGGTCTGCACGTGCCCGTTCGCGAGTGCGACGCCGAGCGTCCGCGACAGCGGCGGGTCACCGATCGTGAGGCCCTGCACGATCGTGAGCTGCGGCGGCGACACCGGGACGGTCGCACCGCCTGTGGTCGCCACGATGTCGAACGTGCACGCGCGGCGCGGCAGCAGCGTGACGCTCGTCAGGAACGTGCCGTCCTCGCCGACCGTTGCTTCGGGGCCCGACCAACCACCGTCGGTGCGTACGAGCTTGATCTTCGTGGGTGGGTTGTCGCCGACGAACTTGCCGACGACATGCGGCGTGAGATCCGACGACACCGCCGGATACTGCAGCCAGACCTGGCGGCCGGTCGATTGCGTCTGCGTCTGCGCGCGGCCATCGAGGCCCGCGGTCGCGGCGTAGAGCGCCGCACCCTGCGCGACGAGCGTCATCGGATCGTGACCCTCGGCGATCTGCGCCTCGAGGCGAGCGGCGACGCGGTTGCGTACGAGCGGCATCACCGTCGGCCCTCCGACGAGCACCACGCGCGCGAGGCGCCCGGGGCCAAGGCCGTTCGCGGTGAGCAGGCGCACGCACACGTCGAGCGCGCGGTCGACGAGCGGTGCACACAGGCTCTCCACCGTGGCGCGCGTGAGTTCGAGGTCGACGTCGACATCCTGACCGTCGATCACGATCGGCTGCGCCAGCGCGACCTGCGCCTTGTCGTTGCGTGACAGCTCGATCTTCGCGTCCTCGGCGGCGAGGCGCAGCGCGCGCAGCGCCGACGCGTGCTCGGGGTTATTGCGCTTCGGCACCACGGAGAGCTGGGCCGCGAGGTGCTCGGTGATGCGCCAGTCGAAGTCGCGTCCACCGAGGAAGTTGTCGCCGTCGTGACCGACCACGCGCAGGAGGCCGTCGCGGGTCTCGAGCAGCGAGGCGTCGAACGTGCCGCCACCGAAGTCGAACACGAGCCACGTGCCGCCGCCGTCGTCGTCCGCGCGCCAGCCCGCTGCGAGGGCCGACGCGATCGGCTCCTGCAGCAGCTCGACGCGCGAGAAGCCGGCGAGCCGTGCCGCTTCGCTGGTCGCCGAGCTCTGCGGCAGCTCGAACAGCGCGGGGACCGAGATCACCGCGCGCTCGATCGAGACGCCGAGCTGGTCGTGGATGTCCTGACGCAGCGCCTTGAGCACCTCGGCCGACAGCTCCTCGGGCTTCTTGCTGGTCGGCGCGGCGGGAAACTCGATCGCCTTGTCGGTGCCCATCAGCCGCTTGAACTCGGCGGCCGTGTTCGCGGGATCCTGCTCGATGAAGCGGCGGGCCCGCGTGCCCACGGTCACACGCCCTTGCTTGTCGATTCGCACGACGGACGGGGTGACCGTCGCGCCCTGTGCATTGCGGACGACACTGACGCGCTCGCCATCGAAGACGGCGGCTGCGCTGTTGGTCGTTCCGAGATCGATCCCTACGTAGAGTGGGGTCTCCGCCATGGTCCCGGGCAGTCTAGCAGCCGGGCAAGCCGGGATCTCACGGCCGAAGACGCCTTCGGCGACCGCGGTTGAGCGGTTGGAGGTGAGCGGGCGAGGCGGCGACGTGAAGTCGCGGCGCGCGCTAGCGCTGGCGGTAGACGATGAAGCCGCGGGTCGGGTCGTACGGCGACACAGCGACAGTCACGCGATCACCGAGGACGACACGGATGCGGTGGCGACGAACCTTACCGGCGAGCTTGGCGAGCACTTCGTGCCCGTTGCTGTCGAGCTTGACGCGAAAGTTGCCGCCCTTCGCGATCAAGATGACCTCTCCGTCGAGATGAACTAGTTCTTCCTTGCTCAAGTGACCTCTTCTACCGTGAGTGGTTAGCACTAACCAAGCGCCAGGAAAAGCATTTCTTGGGCCAAGGTGATTTACCTTTGAGACTCGATGGATCGCCAGCCCCCTCGCGCCACCAGCGACGAGATCGACCTCTACATCCGCACGTATTACTCGCTACTTCGGTCGAGCGGTGACGTCCGCGTCCGCGCCTTCGAGGAGTCGCACCTCTACTCGCGGTCGAGCCTGCACCTGGGTGCCGAGAACCCCGAGCCGGATCTCGCCGCCTTCGCGTACAGCGCGGCGCGACTTCCGGACTGCATGTCGAAGGTCCGCCGCATCGTGTTGGGCCAGTCGCCGACGCAGTTCCGCGCGGCGGGGTTCCCGATCGAGCGCTGGGAGGTCGTCCGCACCCGCGGTCGCCGCCGGCCGCTCCGCTACGACGGCGGGCAGACCCTCGCGGCGTTTGTCGCGAGCGGTTCGGACATCGACGACCTGGTTCCGATCCTCACCGCGTATCAGATCGAGTGGAACAAGCTCCGCGAGCGCCTGCTCTCGGGCCACATCACCGACGCCGACGTTGGCAACGACGCGGCACTCGCGGCCGCGCTCGGCACCGACGAGGCAGGCATCGCACGGCTGCGTGGCGGCCTGGGGCGCGGCTCGGAGGAGATCCTGCGCGAGATGATCGCGCACGACTGCGACGTATTCGTGCGTCTGCTCGACGGTGCGTATCGCGAGTACCAGCGCTCGGCGCAGCGGTGGTGGCAGGCGATCGCGCATGCGGTGCCACAGAGCCGACCGGTCTACTTCGTGTCGTCGAACAGCCACTCGCTGGTGAACTTGCTCGGCGGCTACGCACGAGCCAACCGAGAGGAGATCGTCGCGTTCCTGCGACGCCGCAACTTCGAGGACCTTGCCCCGCGGTACGACGAGGCCATCGCCGCCGGCAACGAGGCCGACGCCAGCGCGATCCTCTACTACTCGCTGCGCGCATTCATCCACGAGCCGGGCAGCGACAGCCGCATGCAGAGCGTGCAGCAGTTCGATACCAAGGCAGGCCTGCGCACGATCATGTCGCCCGGCAAGATCGATGTCGACGCGCAGATCATCGACCTCGCGCAGCTCAACGTCGCCAACCTCGATCCACGCGTGTGCGTGCCGGGCATCGAGCGCCTCGTCGAGAGCAAGGCGATCATCGTCAACATCGACTACCCGCTCGGCATGGCGGCCTATCACCACCTCAGCGTGGTGTCGCTGGGCGTCGACGAGCTGCGCGGCATCTACATCATGGGCAAGGCCGCCACGCTGAACGGACGTGTCGGCGACGTGATGATCAGCAAGATCATCCACGACGAGCACTCGTCGAATACGTATCTGATCAACAACGCGCTGCGCGCCAGCGACGTGCAGCCGTACATGCAGCACGGCACGGTCCTCGACAACCAGAAGGCACTCACCGTGCGGTCCGCGTTCCTCCAGAACCGGGAGTACATGGACGTGTTCTATCGCGAGGGCTACACCGTGATGGAGATGGAGGCCGGCCCGTACCTCTCCGCCGGGTACGAGATCGTCGAGCCGCGCCGTCACCCGAGCAACGAGATCGTATCGCTCGTCGATCAGAATCAGTTCGAGCTCGGCGTGATCCATTACGCATCGGATACGCCGTACTCACGGCGCCAGAGCCTGCTCTCGAAGTCGATGTCGTACTTCGGCATGGAGAGCACGTACGGCTGCGCGATCGCAATTGCGCGGCGGATCTTCCATAACGAGCTCAAGAGGCTTGGCTAAGTGACTGTCCCGACCGACACGGTCGACTGGCTCGTGATCGGGGCGGGCGTCAGTGGGCTCGGCTTCGCGAACTGGTGGCGCGAGCTCGAGCCCGACGCCAAGATCCTCGTGTGCGAGGCGGACGCCGAGCCCGGTGGCTACTGCAAGACGATCACGCAGGACGGCTTCGTATGGGACTACTCGGGGCACTTCTTCCACTTCAAGGATCCATCGATCGAGCAGTGGCTCCGTGATCGGATGCCGGCGCAGGAGGTCCGCACCGTCGAGCGGCGCGCCAAGATCCGCTACGCGGGTCGCGACATCGACTTCCCGTTCCAGATGCACATCCACCAGCTGCCAGCCGAGGAGTTCCTCGAGTGCCTGGTCGCGCTGTTCTTCCGGCCGCACTCCGAGGAGCCGCCGCGCTCGTTCGGCGAGATGCTGTATCGCCGTCTCGGCGCCGGCATCACCGACAAGTTCCTGCGCCCGTACAACGAGAAGCTCTACGCGACGAACCTCGACACGCTCGACGTCGAGGCGATGGGCCGGTTCTTCCCGCACGCCGACATCAAGGACATCGTCGCGAACTTCGTTCCGGGCCACTCAAGGAAGCACGGCTACAACGCGAGCTTCACGTACCCGGCGGGCGGCGCGATTCAATACATCCACGCGCTCGAGCGCGACCTGCCTGCGGGCACGGTTGCGTGTAGCGAGCCGATCACGTCGATTGACCTGACCGCGCGCATCGCTCGCACGCCGACGCGCACGATCCAGTTCGAGCGCCTCGTCAGCTCGGCGCCGCTGCGCTCGCTCGGGAAGATCTGCGGCGTGGAGCACGACGCCAGTGCGTTCACGTCGAACCAGGTGCTGGTGTTCAACCTCGGCTTCGATCGCAAGGGACCGCGCGGCATCCACTGGATGTACTTCCCGGATCCGGCGATCGTCTTCTATCGCGTCGGTTGGTACGACAATATCCTCGACGGTGATCGCATGAGCCACTACGTCGAGATTGGTGCACCCGACGGCGCGAGCGTCGATGTTCCGGGCCTACGCGAGCGCGTGATCGCCGACCTGCGCAAAGAGGGCATCGTGACCGACCACGAGCTCGTGTCCGAGCATCACGTCGCGCTCGATCCTGCGTACGTGCACATCACGAAGGCGTCACTCGCCGAGACCGCACGGCTACGCGACCTGCTCGCGAGCCAGGGCGTCTACTCCGTCGGTCGCTACGGCGGCTGGACCTACTGCTCGATCGAGGACAACGTGATCGAGACGCGCGAGCTCGCGCGGCGACTGCACGCGGCTGGTTGATTACCATTGCACTGCCCTTCGGCAGTGCTGCGCGGTCCGGCAGAGCCGGACCTTGCTAATTTGCCGGGATCCGGATCACGACGAACGACTTCGATCCGCGCGCGATCACGTCGATCACCTTGCCGTCGGTGAGCGCCATCGCAGGCCACTCGTGTGCGAGCACCGGTTTCGCGGACTCGGGCAGGGCGTAGAACACCGGCTTGGCGTCCTCGCGCCACACGCCGAGCACGCCGCCGTGCGATGCGATCGCGACGAGCTTGCCGGCGACCACGGTCGTCGTTGCGGCCGTCGGCGCATGAGCGGAGATCTTGGCGCTGCGGCAGTCGTCGGTGCAGATCAACACCTTGTCGGGCTCTGCGCTCGAGTGAAAGAGCGCCGCCTCCGCCGTGCAGCCCTGCAGGCGTTCACGCAGCGTCTTCTTGAAGGTCGGGCGACCACCGCCGAACGAGATCGCGGTGTCAAAGGTCTGCGTCCAGGCGCGGTCTGCCGTCAGGCAGATCTGGCCGATCGCCGGTGGCAGCTCGACCACGGGCTCGTCGGCCCCGCCGGGCTTCATGATCTGGCCCTTGGTTGCGCTCTCGTCGCCCCAGATGAGCGCCACGCGCCCATCGATGTCGAAGCCCGCCTGGGCCACGGTGATCTTCATCGGCGCGCCGGGCGTGATGGCGCCATCCTTCGCACGCGCGACGACCAGCTCGGTCTGGTTGCCATATACGATGACGCCGTCGGCGAGGGTTCCGGCGACCGCGGCGACCGTCGGCATGTTCATCGCGAGTGCAGTTGGGGTTGCGATCGAGCCTTCGACATCGAACGCGCCCGCACGGATCCCGCCCTCGCCCGGCGTCACGCCCCACGACATATCCGGAACCGCGCGCATCGAAGCGGGCCCCACGCGGCGAACCTCGGGCGTGCCGCCTGCGGTCAGTTTGAGCTGCAGGGTGCGCGCACCTGAGCGGCCGAACAGCACCAGGCCCTTTGCCGATGGAATCGCGTCGACGGTCAGGTTGGTGAGGTTGTCGCCTCCGTCCATGATCGGCACGACTTGGGCGGCCGCGAGCGGCTGACCGACGGCCGCAGCGGTCGGCATCTTGGCGGTCGCGCGAAGCGCGTTGCGCGACGCATCGAGCTCGTCGAGCGCGGCGGGGAGAGGATCGTCCTTCATGGTGGTCGACTCGCTCACGTGACGTGCGAACGCCATCGCCGCCTTCGACGCGCTCTTGTCGAGCTT
>JBBQFU010000238.1:0-13554 GCA_038322185.1 Haliangiales bacterium | reverse complement strand
TCCTGCGTAGCGCAGGCCGGTGAGCGCACGCAGGCGCGCAGGACCGGTGCTACCGAGCGCGAGCCGCTCGAGCCGCGCGCGGATCTCGTTGCCGTCGTCACCGTGCAGTGACGGCAGCAGCCGGCCGAGCGCCTCGACCGCGGCCGGCATCTGCGCGCGAGCGATCTCGTCGTCGGGCGCCGGATCGAGCAGTGGCAGCAGATGATCGAGTGCGCGGCGGTCGCCGAGCGAGCCGAGCGCGAGCAGCGCACGCTCCTGCTCGAGCGGCTCACCGGCCTTCGCGACGAGGAGAAGCGGCTGGAACGCCTCGGCCCGCTTGCGTGCCGCGAGCCCGAGCGCGGCCGGCAACACCAGCTCGCGCCGGCCGCCGCGAAGCGCGGCATCGAGCGCGGTCAGCGTTGCGGCCGGGACGTACTCGGCGCGCAGCGCGAGTGACTCGGCAGCGGCCACACGCACGGCGGGATCGCGGTCGGCGAGTAGCTTGCCGAGGATGTCCTCGGCACCACGATCGTCGACATCACCGAGCAGCTGCGCGACGCGCGTGCGCGCGCTGACCAGCGCGCTCCTGGAGACCTCGGCGAAGTATGGGATCGCGAGCGCCTCGCGGTAGCGTGTGCGCGTGCGGCCATCGGGCAGCACCTGCGGGCGCACCGTGCGATCGACGAGCACAGCCGACAGCGCGGACAGCGCACCTGCCGCGATCGCCTCGACCTCGGACTCCTTGCCCGCAGTGACCTGCGTGAGCAGACGTACGAGCACGGGCGCGGCAGCCGGGTGGTGCAGCGATGCGAGTGCCGCGATCAGCGCCGGCCGGTCGGCGGTGTGCTCGCTGTCGTCATCGAGGCGCAGCGCGATCGTCTCGGCGGCAGCCTGCGCACTGGTGTCGCGATCGGCGAGCGAGACGAGTGCTTCGAGCGCCTCGTCGTCGTGGTCCTCGCTGCGCAAGAACGCACCGAGCACGTCGATGCCGAGCGCGTTGCCCTTGCGCGCGAGCGCGACGGCCGCACGGAGCCGAAGATCGGCGTGCTCGCTGCCGAGCGCGGCGACCAGTGCATCGATGATCGCGGGGCTCGGATCGATCGCGCTCGCGAGCTGCGTGACCGCGGCGAGGCGAACGTCGGCGTGGCGGCTGCGCGCCGCGATCAGCTGCGGCTCGGGGCTGCCCGTCGGGAACAGGCGCTCGAGGCGGAGCGCCGCATGCGCGCGGACCTCGGAGTGGTCGGCATCGATCGCGTTGCGGATCAACGTGATCGCACGTTCGTCGCCATCGATCGCGAGCGGCAGCAGCTCGTCGATCGCGTCCTTGCCGAGGTCAGGCGCGGCTGCGATCGCCATCGCGAGCGGCGCGAGCGCGCCATGCGGATAGAGCGAGCGCAATGCGGCCATCGCCGCCTGGCGCACGAGGTGATGCGGATCGCCGACCGCGTGCTCGAGCACGGGCAGCACGGCCTCGCTACCGACCGCTTCTTCACGCGCGAGCTCGACGAGCCGGCCCACCGCATCGCGGCGCACGCGGTGCGTCTCGTCGGCATCGCCACGCGCCGGCGCCTGGCGAACCAGGCCGGCATAGACGCCGAACACGAGCCGCTGCGCGGCCGCGACATCGATGCCCGCGGCACCGCCCTGCCCTGCACGCAGGAACAGCTTCGCGAGGCCCTCGAGCTCGGTGGCCTCGGGGTCACGCTTCTCCGTGGTGACGAGCCGGCGCAGCCAGCCCGGACGCCGCGCGACGCGACCCTCGAACGAGAAGCCGGTGTTCGGCGCTGGTGAGCCGCCCCGCGTCTGCGGACCGGTGAGGCGACCGGCTTCGCGCCAGAACGTGATCGGTTGGTTGCGAACCGCGAGCGCCTGCGCGGCGGCGTAGCGCGTTGCCGGCTCGTCGCTCGCGATCGCGTTGCGCAGGACCTCGAGGGTCGCCGCGCGCCGCGGAGCGGCCGGCCAGTCCTTCATGTCCGCGACTTTCTCGGGCTTGCGCGGACCGACCACCTCGGCGATCGCATCGGCATCGAGCGGCGTGCCCGACGCGCGGCGCTCGAACAGGCGCGCGGCCGCGAACCGGATCTCCGGGTTCGGGCTCGCCATCGCATCGACGAGGAGGTCCGGCGCGATGCCGGCCTCGGCGAGTGCGGAGTCACGCGCGACGATCACCGAGAACGCGAGGTCCTGGATCTCGCGGTCACGATCCTCGAGGCCCTGGCGCAGGCCGCGCACGCCCTCGGGGCCGAGCGCGACGAAGCCAACGATCGCGCCGATGCGCAGCGGCCGATGATCGTGACGCTGCGTGCCGGCGAGCACCGGAAGCGCGCGAAGGTCGCCGAGCTTGGCGAGGCCCTCGCCGCCCCACGAGCGCACGGGCAGATCGTTGTGACCGAGCAGCGCGAGCAGCGCGACCAGCGCCGCTTCATGACCGGGACGCGCCGCGGTCGCGATGCCGCGCGCAGCCATCTCGCGCACGATCGGATCGTCGTCGGCGATCAGCCCCTCGAGGTAGCGCAGCGCACCGATGTCACCGACGTCGGCCAGAGCCGCAGCCGCGCGATGGCGGAACACGTCGGGCGGCCGATTGATGTCGGTCTTCGGGATCGAGAGGATCCGCTCCATCGGCGACACCGCGCGCGCATCGCGCCGCTTGCCTGCGAGCTCGCCTGCCTTGACCTGCAGCTCCCAGAAGATGCTGTTCCACGCGATCGCGAAGCCCTCGGCGTCGTTCGGCGCGACGGTGTCGAGCGCCTCGATCGCCGCGAGGTGTACGACCGGGATGTCTTCCTTGATCAGCTCGACGAGCCGGCCGCGCACGCTCGCCGCGGGAGCCTTCGCGGCCGCCTTCGCACCGACCGCACGGACCGCTGCTGCCGGCGAGCTCATCGCCGCGAGCACGACATCGGTCGGGATCACGACCTCGGACCCGTCGTCGGGCTGGCGCGCGTACACGTTGAAGGCGGCGAGACCGACCTGCGCGACCGCGTCCTTGACCAGGCCAAGGAGCAGCTTGTCCATCGCGGGCGTCGACTGCTTGCCCTGGCGACGGCGATCGAGCTCCGCGATCACCTGCATGCGCAGGTCGGCATGGCGGCTCGCCGCACCGCGCGCGAGCGGGGTCTGCGGATCGGCGGTGTGCCACGCCCACAGGGTGCGGAATGCCTCCGCGCGGACCTTCTGCGCCTCGTCGTCGAGCGCATCGCCGAGCAGCACGTGCGCGCGGGCGCTGATCTCGACGGCGCTTCCCGGCACGCCGACGCGCACGAGGATCTGGAGCGCGCGAACGCGCATGTCTTCCTGGCCACCGCGCAGCGCGAGCTCGGCGAGGTCGAGCTCGGCCGCTGGACCACCGGCTGCCGCGGTCTTCGCGAGCGCGTCGTACGCAAACGTGCGCACGCCGGCATCGCCGTCGTCGAGCAGCCACACCAGGCGCGCGCTGAGCCGATCGTCCTCGGGCCAGCGCGCGAGCGCGGCGACGAGGTTCGCGGTGGCACCTCGCCGCAGCAGCGGATCGGCCTCGCGCGTGAGCTGGAGGATCGCGCCCAGCGAGCGTGGATCGCCGAGCGCGAGCAGTGCACCTGCACCGCGAATCGCCGCATCGGCGGCGCGGCACGCGAGTGCTGCGAACAGTGGCTCGAGCTCGTCATCGTCGAGCGTCTCGGGCGCCGGCCCCATGTTGAGCGTGGCGCCGAGCTGGTTGGCGATCTGATCGAACATCTGGCGGATGCTCGGAACCGTCGCGTACATCTTCGGACCGAGACGCGGCCGCTGGATGATCGCGGTGAGGAAGGCTGAAGTGCGCACGCCGGCGTCGACGTCGTCGAGCGCGCCATTCGACAGCGCACGCCCCGCTGCATCATTGGCGCGCAGCACGAAGCCGAGCACGAGCAACGCCTGCGCCCGGATGTCCGAGGTCCCGCGCGACAGCGCGATGCGCACGGCCTCGAGCGGCGGAGACACCTGCCGCAACACGGCGAACGCGCGATGGCGAACGTTCGGCGAGCCGTCGCGCAGTGCGTCGGCCACCATGCCGGCGGCGATCACGCTCGCCGGCGCGAGCGGGATCAGCGCGTCGACGGCGCGAATGCGAACGTCCTCGGCCGACGCCGACATGCCGGCGCGGACGGCCGCGAGCGGCTGATCGCGCTCGAGCTCGATGAGCGCGCTGAACGCTGCGCTGCGAACTTCGGGCTGGGTTGCGCCGAGCGCCGCGCGGACGACGGGGCGACTCGCCCGCCGCGCCGACAGCACGATCGCCTGGATCGCGGCCAGCCTCACTTCGGGCACCGCCGCGTTGCCGATCGCGTAGTCCAGCTGCACACGCGCCTCGTCCTCGGCGATATGCGTGAGCGCCTCGACGGCCTCGATCTTGACCTTCACCGCGGCACGTGGGTCGCGCAGTGTCCCGTCGAGGCGATCGAGCTGCGAGCCGATCGCGATCGCGCCACCGACCTGATCGCCGTCGGCACTGAGTGTGATCGCTGCGAGCTTGCGCGACGTGCTCGCGACCCACAGCCGGCCGAGCGCCTTGTCGACCTTCGCGACCGGGCCGAGCTGCAGCGAGAGTGACGTGAGCGGGCCGATGTTGATCTCGAACGTCTTGGGGCGGCGGGCACCGTCGACGAACCACGCCTTGACGAGGCCGTCTTCGCCCACCGAGTACATGCGCCGCGGCTGTTCACGGCCTGCGTCGTCGTTTACCGACGGGGCGAGAGCGAGACCACGCACCGGCCCGATGTGGCCGTGGTCACCAGAGCGGTCCGCCGCCTCGACCTCGCCGACGAGATACACGAGTCGCAGCGAGCCGTCGCCGCAGCCGACCGCAGCGCGACCATCGCCCGTGCACACGACCGCGCGAACGCCGCCGTCCCCACCGGGTGCGATCGCGCGCACGTCGGCAGCGCCGACTACGAACAGCTGACCATCCGCACCGCCCGCAACGATCAGGCATGATGGATCGAACGCTACCGCGGTGATCGCACCGTCCGACAACGGGCGCCGCACCGCAGGTCCGACGCGAACCGTGCCGCCCTGGATCCCGAACACGATCTGATGAAGCGCGCCGTCGGCGGTGCCCACCACGATCGTTCCATTCGCACCGCGCGCGACATCGCCGTCGAGCGCGAGCGAGCGGATCGGTGCGCCGAGCGCGAGCGATGCGGCAACCTTCTGCCCGGTGACGTCCCACGCGAATAGCGTGCCGGCGTCGCCGCCACCGATCAGGAGCTCGTCGCCCGCAAACGCGAGCGCGCGGACGGGCCCCTTCGCATCGAGCGACCAGCCCGTGCCCTTGTCCTCGAGCAGCGACACCGGGATGACGTGCGCCTGCCCGGTCGTGATGCCGGGCGCATCGCGCCACCCGCCCGTGGCAACGAGCTCGCGACCGGTCGCGACGACCTCGAGCCGCTCGAGCCACGGACCCGAGCTCACGCGATCGCCTCCGCGCCATGCTTCGCGCGCAGTGCGGTGAGCGCTTGCACGCTGGCCTGCCACTCGCCCTTGGCCGTCGACTCGGTGAACTCGCCGAGCACCGGCGCGATCGTGCGTGCGAACTCGACATCCTCGAGGCCGATATCTCGCATCGCCTCGATCAGCCGCCGCTTGGCGACGCTCGCCGGCAGCGGACGCTCCGGTTGCGGCGCACCCGCGGCAACCGGATCGCGCGCAGCGATGCGGCCCGGCGGCAACCCGAACAGCACGGTGCGCGCGAACTGGCGCAGCGCGGTCACGTCGGCGAAGCGCTCGGTTCCGATCGCGGCGCCCACCTGCTTGCGCGGTACGTAGTCGGCCGGCCACGGCTTGGGGCGATGACGGTCCCAGAACAGGCGCACGGCAAACAGCCGCACGTCGCGGTCGGGACTGTCCATCAGCCACGCGAGGCGCTCCGCACCACCGACGTGCTCGTAGAGCCGGCGGATCAAGGTCAGTGCCACTTCGCGCGCGGCCTTGTGCGGGCTCTCGGCGAGCTGGAACAGCCGGCGCCCGTCGACCCACGCGGCGGGTACCTTGCGCGTCGCGCCCTCGACGATCACGCCCATCAGCAGCTCGATGCCGAGACCACGCGGCTCGGGATGCGAGGACGCGACCAGCTCGTAGACGAGGTCGGGATCTCCCCACCGCACGATGTCCTCGGCGGCGATCGCGACGGCGAGCCTGCGCACGTCGGCGCGGTCGTCACGCAGCAGCGCGCGAATCGTGGCGATCGGATAGTCGCTGTACTGCAGCCGCGGCTTGATGCCGAGCGCACGCGCCTCGGGCAACCGCGGGCCGAGCTCGGGGTGATGCGCCTTGAGATACGTCGCTGCGAACTGCCGCACGGCCTCGGGCTGCTTCTTGCCGGTCGCGAGCTCCCAGACCTTGTCGACACCCCCGAAGTCCGCCGGCGTGAAGTTCTCGAGCAACATCCGCTGCGCGAATGTCGCGAGCTCACCGTCGGAGCTGCGTGCGAGATCGAGCAGCCACGACAGCCCGACGCGCGGCGGCTCGACGTAGCGACGATCAGCAAGCAGCTTGAGCGCATACGGCCGCAGGCGCGGCTTGCTGACGAGGCTCTTGAGCCACTCGACGTCGAGGTCGGCGCCCGACAGCATTCCGTTCGCGAGCCAGGTCGCGACAATTCCAGTCCGGTTGCGATCCTCGAACGCGCGCTGGATCCAGCCGACCCCGATCTCTCGCGCGCTGCGCTTGGCGAGCTCGCCGAACACCGTCGTGACGAGCCCGCGCATCTGGTACTGCTTGTTCGGATCGAAACGCGGATCGTCGAGGAGCTGGGTGTAGTAGCTCGCCGGAACCGTCGCGCCCTTGCTGTTGAAGAACTGGACCAGCGAGTTGTAGGCGTTGGCGCCGAACGACGCGGTGTCGACGAACGTCGCGGCGTCGATGTCCTTGGGCGAGTAGCCCTGCGCGAGCTTGGCCGCAGCCCACGGGAACTGCTGCGCGAGCAAGCGGGTGAGCACGGCAACGCCGAGCTGCTGCGGCGTCATCGCCTCGAGACGCGCGGCTGCAAACTTCTTCACCGGTTCAGCGCCGGTCTCGACGAGATCGACGAGATCCTGGATCGCGATATCCGGTGCATGCGCCGCCGCGTACTCGAGTGCATACGCTCGCGCATCGGCGGACGGCGAGCGCAGGAAGCTGACCACCACGTCGTGGAGCCCGAGCGCGCGGAGCTTGGTCTGATGCAGCTCCGGGCTGTCCTTGAGCAGCTGCACCACGAACCCGTGCACCGCAGCGAGCGGGCGCCGGCCGAGCTGCGCGAGCCAGGCCGGGTCGACGGCACGCAGCGCAAGTGGATGGTCGGCGCGCAGCGAGCGGATCGCGAAGTCGACGACAAGCTCGTTGAGCGCGGTCTCGAGCAGGCGCAAGGCGGGCGCTGGCGAGTGCTTCCACGCGGGCGGATACGCGCGCGCGTTGAGGCCCTCAGCGTCCGCCGGTGGATCGAAGTTCCACGAACCGCGCGCGTGGCGCATCTTGCCGTGGGCCCAGATCTGCGCCGCCACCCACGAGCTCGAGTACTTCGTGAACGACGCCGGGTAGTGCCGCAGCACCTCGACGCAGAACGTGGCGTACGCCTCGGGCACCGCGCGACCGAGCTGGCGCAGATACCGCCACGCGCGCCGGCGCAGATACAGCTTGGTGCCGGCACCGATGTCCTGGTGTGGCGAATCGCTGAGCGTGTCGAACCGGAACGCGAGCACACCGAACATCCCGGCGTCGTGGCGCTCCTCGGCCCGCTTGTAGATGTGCTTGGCTGCTTGCCACACGCCCCACTGGAGCTTGCCGGACGCGAACACGTGCATCAGCGCACCGCGCGCCGACGGATCGCCCTGCTCGTAGAGGTCGATCAAGATCGGGCCGAGCTTCAGACGCGGTGGTGCGAACGGCGACCGCTCGGCCGCGGCGAATGCCTCCCGCCGCGCGAGCTTCTTCTCGGTGGCGTTCTTGCCGCGCAGACCTCCCTCGGATAGCTCGCGCTGCAGGCGATCGATCGTGTAGGCGCCTACCGGCACGTCCACGACAGGCGCGTGCTCGTCGTCCACGCGACCCTCGAGCTCGCCACGTCCGGGCTCCGGATCGTCCTGCCCAAGGTAGCGGTTCAGCAGCTCGCCAAGCTGTGGATCGCGCAGTGCAATTGCACGCTCGATGTCGGCAAGCGTCAGCACGCGGTCTCCCCCACAGCATGCGCAGCGTAGACCGAGCCGTTGCAGGATTTCTCACTCCCGAATCACAAATCGAATGGGTGCGATCTGCCGTATCCTGAAGTCGATGCGGAGGCTTGCGATCGGATGCGCTCTGCTCTCCGCGTGTAGCTTCACGCCGGGATCGCTCGCTACCGGTGACGCAACCGCGACGACCGACGCGTCCGACGGAAGCATGACCGATGATGCGCCCGGCGATGGAACGCCGATGCAGGTGGGACCGCATGTCCGGCCGATCTCGATCGCGGGCACGGTGACCGGTGGGCCGCACGTCAACTTCCCGCTGCTCGTGTTGCTCGAGGAGTCCTGGCTCGCGCATACGTCTGCAATCGGAGAGGTCACCAGTGTCGCGGCGCACGACGTCACGTTCAGCGCCGACGCTGCCGGCACGGTGCCGCTGGCTCACGAGGTCGAGGACTATAACGAGACGACAGGTCGCTACCGCGCGTGGGTCAAGCTGCCGTCCCTCGAGCAGAGCACCGTGTTCTACATCCGCTACGGGGATGCGACGATCACCGCGAGCCAGGAGAACGTCGCCGCAGTCTGGAGCCCGATCTATGCCGCGGTGTGGCACCTCGCTCCAAGCCTCGCTGACTCTGCGGGCACTGCGACCGGCACCAACGCGGGCTCCCTCGATGCGAACGGCAAGATCGGAGCGGCGCGCAGCTTCGATTCCGTCGACGACGTCATTGATCTGACCTTGGTGGCGGCGATCGACAACGTGTTCGGCGGCGGCGGCACGATCGAAGCCTGGTTTCTCGCCACGACCGCGGGCGAGATGGATCGCGGCCGGATCTTCGAGAAGTCCGCGTTCACGACCGGCGGTGGGATCGATGGATGGGCGCTCCACATGGACAGCGGGAGCACCTCCGGTTCGATTCGATTTGCTCACAGCACCACCACCGGCATCGCCATCTGGAACACCGGCACCAACACGATCACGACCGGCACCTGGCACCACGTCGCGGTCGTCTACAACAAGGACAACTCGGCGAATACGCCGCTGCTCGTCGTCGACGGCGTCGACATGGCCCTCAGCGGCAGCACGCCCGGCGGCACCGTCCACAGCGACGCCGCCCACACGCTCCGCCTCGGCAACCGGGCGAACCTCGACCGCTCGTATCACGGCAGCATCGACGAGGCGCGCATTTCCACAGCGTCGCACTCGATCAGCTGGATCAAGACCTCCTACGCGAACCAGAACAACTTCGAGACGTACTGCACGGCCGGCGCCGAGATCCCAGCACCGTGAACGCGCGCATCGCGCTGGCTCTCTCTCTACTGCCCGCGCTCGCGCATGCAGCGCCGAAGCCGCCGTGTACTGGCTGCACCCTCGACGCGCCAGCGGCCGACGACGCGCTACCCCTGCTCGTCGTGCTGCACGGTGATCGCGAGCGGGCTACGACCGCAGCCGCGCGGTGGCGCGCCGAGGCCGTGCGTCAAGGCTTTGCGGTTCTTGCGCTGCAGTGCCCGAAGATCGAGGGCTGCAAGGACAGCTGGTGGCAGTGGGACGGCGATCCGCAGTGGATCCGAAACCAGATCGCGGCCGTGGGGGAGGTCCTCGCGATCGACTTGGCGCGCGTGTACGGCGTCGGCTGGTCGGGCGGCGCGACCTACCTGGGTATGCATGCGACGGCGTGGACGGATACCTTCGCTGCGCTCGTGATCCACGGCGGAGGGATGGCGCCAAGCGACGCCGCGTGCGCCAAGCGCGCGACGCCTGCGTACTTTCTCGTCGGCGACAAGAATCCGCTGCATCACCTCGCGGTCGCGCTTCACGACTACATGAAGACGTGTGGCGCGACGCCGGTGTGGGACCTCGTGCGGCGGGGCAATCACGCCGCCGAGGCACGCGCGTTGACCCGCAAGAAGGCGCGCGCGATCCTCACGTGGTTAGCACCGCACGCGCAGCGCTAGCGCACCGGCTTCGCCGTACACTGCCCCGCGACGCAGACGGCACGCATCTGTTGCATCGCGCAGCCGATCGGCGGGCACATCGGCGCTGGATTGCTCTCGCACCACGCACGGAAACGGGTGCGCCAGGACAGCGTGACCGCGTGAGTCGTGCAGCCGGGACAGCACGCATGGGTTCGCGGTGCCGCGTCGACCAGCTCATCGGTCGTGACCACGCAGTCAGCATCGACGGCGCACGACGTCTCGACCGCGGGCGGCACACGGGTCGCCGGCGGAACCGGTGCCGCGGGGGGCGGCGTGGTTTGGGGCGTTGCCGGCGCGGGCGCGACTGCCGGTTGACTCGGAGCGCTCGTCGAGCACGCGACGGCGCTGACAACGAACAACAGCACCCAGGACCGCCAGCGAACCATGACCGAGAATCCTACCGCAACAGCGCTTGAATTCACGTTAGCCTGGGGTGTGGCGCGCGCGTTGTTCTTGCTCGCAATCGCGGGCTGCGGGTTCACACCCGGCACGATCGCAGGCGACAGCGGCGGCGGCACTCTCGACGATGCCTTGCCCGACGTCGCAGTCGATGCCGCCCCGCCCCGCGCGTGCACGTTCCATCTCGGCAGCGACCACTCGTGCTCGGTCCGCGGATCGGACGGCCGGGTTCACTGCGTTGGCTCCAACGCGAACGGCGAGCTCGGGGCCGGCAGCCTCGGCGGGGCCTCAGCGGCGGTCGCACAAGTCGGCGTCGGCGAGACGATCAGCGCGTCGAGTCGCTCGTACCACGTGTGCATCGCAACACCCGATCGCTCCGTACGGTGCTGGGGCGCGAATGACAATGGCCAGCTTGGCGACGGCACGTACACGCCGCGTGGCCAACCGATGGCGGTGACCGGCCTCCAGAACGTCGTCGAGCTCGTGGCCGCACGCTCGTTCAGTTGCGCCCGCCGCCTCGACAGCAGCGTGACGTGCTGGGGGGCAAACGCGGATGGCCAGCTCGGCGACGGCACGTTCACGCCGCAGACCACCCACCACCACGGTGACCGCGCTGTTTCAGACCCCGATCTCGATCGCGGCCGGCTCGAGTCATGCGTGCGCGCTGTACGCAAGCGGCGAGGCCGCATGCTGGGGACGAAACCTCTATGGCCAGCTCGGCGACGGTTCGCAGATCAACCGCGCCATCCCGGTCGTTGCACCGGTCACCGGCATCAGGCAGATCGCACCCGGTGGCTACTCGACGGGCGAAGGCTCGGGCGGCCAGACCTGCGCACTGCTCACGGGCGGCAGCGTGTACTGCTGGGGATCGAACAACTTCGGTCAGCTCGGCAACGCCGCGATGTCGACAACGGTGTCGACCGCAGCGGTGCAGGTCGCCGGCATCTCCACCGGCGTCGAGATCTCGATGGGTCGCTATCACGTGTGCGTACGCGACGCGGTCGGCAAGGTGTTCTGCTGGGGACGCAACTCGGTCGGCGAGGTCGGTGACGATACCCAGACCGATCGCTCGGTCCCCACGGCGGTCACCCTGCCCCGGCCCGCGGTGCATGTCGTTGCGGGCGGGTTCCACACGTGCGCACTGGCTCGACGACAACAGCGTCTACTGCTGGGGCCTCAACTCGAGCGGCCAGCTCGGCGACGGCAGCCAGACCACCCGCCTCACGCCCGTGCCGTCCATGTTGTGCCCGCTGTAGGTCCCGCGAACTGCATGGATCTCCAGCCGAAACGGCGATAGGCCGACGAGCCGCGCCATGCGTCGATACAGGCCATGCCCCGTCGCGCTTCCGCCCTGATCGCCGCCCTGTCCGTCGCGCTCGTTCCCCTCGCTGGCGCCCAGCCGGCCCAGCCGGTCAAGAAGCTGCCGGACCCGGCACGCCTCTACGAGCGCGTGGTGAAGAACGTCGCGAACATGGTCGACAGCGATCGCGCGTACACGCTGGCGAACGCGCATCGGCTGCAGATCCTCAACGTGCTGTGGGAAGACACCGGTCGCTGGGAAGGCAGCTCGGTCGGACCGAACATCAGCGACGTGACGATCGAGGTCGAGGGCTACCGCAACGGCAAGGCGCACCGCAGCTACCTCATGCCGGTGATGCGTCACGACAACTTCACCGACAAGACCGCCGACATCAAGATCGAGAAGATCCTCATCCCGGTCGGTAACCAGCGCAAGGACGGCAAGCTCGAGCTCGTCGAGCTCGCGGAGCTGCTGAAGAATCCAGCGCAGTACATGTCGACGCCGGACAAGGGCAAGATCAAGGGCGAGAATCTGTTCGCCAAGCGCGACACCCACGTGCTGGTGAGTGCGCAGCACGCGTTCCTGCCGGTGCCCAAGGAAGGCAAGGCGACGTTCTGGCCGGTGATCTTCAACTACCAGTCGTCGAAGAAGAACCCCGCGGTGCTGACGATCCTTGTCACGCGCCAGGGCACGTCGATGACGATCATCGACAACAACCGCGACGCCGTGACCGGTGGCCAGCGCCTCTACTTCAACAACGGCGGCGAGCGCGCCCCGCTGATCGCCGAGCGCATGGCCGACGTGAAGGCATCGGGCGTGACGGCCAACGGCGAAGACGCGCAGGATCTCACCGACGACGCGAACGTCCTCATACTGATCCAGGTCCCGCTCAAGTATCGCGCGCCGCGCTACGCACCGAAGCCGTCGTCGCCGATGAAGGCCGCGAAGGCGCCGATGGCCGACATGGCCGCGGCGCCGTCGGCTTCCGGATACGGCGGTGGTATCGCGACCGGCAAGGGCCGCGCGGTCTCCGATGTCGACACCGCGGTGCTCGGCCACGGCCCCACGGAAGGTCCGTACACCGAGCTCGACGGTCTCTCGATCCAGCGCGACGCGCGGTTCCCGATCCGCGTGACGCTGCAGTTCTATCAGGCGACGTCGAACGGCGTGATCTCGCGCGACAACGTCAAGGCGATGGCCGCGCAGATCAAGAAGGTCTACGCCAAGGGTGACTACGTCGGCTCGCTCGTCGTGCCGACCGGTATCGACCGCGCCCGCCCGACGAGCTGGACCGGCGTCACCAGCACGCCCGCGTACGCGTCGATCTGGATGTTCCCGGGCCTCGTCGAGCGCTTCGGTCTCGGCGTGATGCTGCCGCGTCCGCGCAGCTAGCCGATCAGCGGTTCGATCGACGTCTGCTGCCAGAAGTACTTCCGGCCATCGCCCTTGGCGTTGCCCTTCTCGACGGCGGCATCCGCGGCGTCGCGGGTGTAGACGATCTTCTTCACGACGACCCAGGTGCTCGGATCGCCCGCGCGGTCGTCGGCAACACCGACGATCGCAAACGCACGCAGGATGGTTCTCGCTTCGGTCATTTGATCACCGCCAGGCGCGGTTGGCGCTTCGGCTTGGACAGCACGTTCTTCGCCACGGCAATCGCGGCCTTGGTCGCCAGGTCCATGAAGATGTGCGCGTTCGCGGAGTCGGGGCTCGCGACGATCACCGGCACGCCCGCATCGC
>JBBQFU010000237.1:0-13734 GCA_038322185.1 Haliangiales bacterium | reverse complement strand
CCCGCGTCAGAGTCGCACTGCGCCGCCCGCGAGACGCATGGGAGGCATTGGGTCATGCACCATGGGGCGTGTCAACGCGCCCGCCGTCATCCACTTTGACGGCCGCCGGAGGATGGGGCTCGTCGGCGGGTGGCGTAGGGGGCGTGCTCGGCGGACGGGCAAAGCGCGCATAAAGGGCCGGCACCACGAGCATGTTCAGGGCGGTCGCAGAGAGCAGGCCGCCGAGGATCACGACGCCCATTGGAGCCTGGAGCTCGTTGCCCGTCTCGCTGCCTGCGATCACGAGCGGGATCAGCGCAAGCCCCGCGCAGAGCGCGGTCATCAGCACCGGCGACAGCCGCTCCATCGACCCGCGCTCCACGGCGTCGTCGAACGATGCACCCTCGTGCGTCTGCAGGTGTTCGTAGTGCGACACCATCATGATGCCGTTGCGCGTAGCGATGCCAAACAGCGTGATGAACCCGACGAGTGACGCGATGCTCAGGATGCCGCTGCCGAAGAACACAGCGACGAGCCCGCCGATCAACGCGAGCGGCAGGTTGACCATGATCAGCAGCGCGTTGCGCGTCGAGCGGAACGACAGAAACAGCAGCAGGAAGATGCCCGCGACTACGAACACGCCGAGGAAGCCGATCGTCCGTGACGCCGAGCGCTCGCTCTCGAACTGGCCGCCGTACACGACGTAGTACCCGGGCGGCAGCTTCACGTCGCGGTCGACCACTGCGCGGATGTCGGCGATCACACTTCCGAGGTCGCGCCCGCTCGTGTTTGCCGAGACCACGATCTTTCGCTGCACGTTCTCGCGCGAGATCGTGTTCGGCCCGACGTCATCGCGGATCGTCGCCAGCATGCGCAGCGGTATCTTTGCGCCCGACGGCGTGTCGACGACGGTGTTCTTGATCGCGTCGAGGTCCGCGCGCGTGTCGTCGCGGTAGCGCACGACGACGTCGTACGTGCGCTGGTTCTCCAGGACCTGCGTAACCTTCGTTCCGGCGTACGCGGTCTCGATCGTTTCCGCGAGCGCACCGGTTCGGAGGCCGTAGCGCGCGATTGCCTCGCGGTCAAACTTCACCGTGAGCTGTGGGACATCGACCTGTTGCTCGACTGCGAGATCGACGACGCCTTCGATGCCCTTCATCGCCTTCTCGATCGCATTCGCAGAGGCGCGCAACTGCGTGAGGTCGTCGCCGAAGACTTTGATCGCGATACTCGCGCGCGTACCCGACAGCATGTGATCGATGCGATGCGCGATCGGGCCGCCGATCGTGCACACGACACCAGGCACCGCCGTGAGCTTCTGGCGCAGCTCGGCGAGAAACTCCTCCTTGGAGCGATCGGTAGACTTCAGCCGCACGTCGATCTCGGCGGCGTTGACGTCCTGCGCGTGCTCGTCGAGCTCCGCGCGACCGGTACGCCGTGCGGTCGAGACGACCTCGGGGAATGACATCAAGATCTCTTCGACGCGACGGCCGAGCCGGTCGGACTCCTGGAGCGAGGTCCCCGGCAACGTCACTGCGCCTACCGTCAGCGCCCCTTCGTTGAACTCGGGCAGGAACGTGCGGCCGAGGAACGGGAACAGCGCGATCGCGCCCGCGAGCATCGCAACTGCGGAGAGGGCAACGACCTTCGGGTGCCGGATCGAGCGCAGGAGCAGGGGGCGATACCCGCGCTTCAGGTGGCGCACGACGAACGAATCGCCGTGGCCGAGCGACTTGGCGCGCGGCAGCACATATGCACAGAGCGCGGGCGTCACGGTCATCGCGACGAGCAGCGAGGCGAAGATCGCGACGAGGTACGCCTCGCCGAGCGGCGCGAGCAGCCGACCTTCCACGCCCGACAGGAAGAACAGCGGCACGAACACGAGCATGACGATGAGCGTCGCGAACACGATGGAGCCGCGGATCTCGCGTGATGCTTCGAAGATCACATCGGTGGCCGGTCGCCGTTGCTCCTCGGGCAATGCGCGATTCTCGCGTAGCCGTCGAAGCACGTTCTCGACGTCGATGATCGCATCGTCGACAAGCGCACCGATCGCGATCGTCAGGCCGCCGAGGGTCATGGTGTTGATGGTGACGCCACGCGCATCGAGCACGATGATCGCGACGAGCAGCGATAGCGGGATCGAGACGAGCGAGATCAGCGTGGTCCGCAGGTCGAACAGGAACAGGAACAGGATGATCGCGACGAGGATGGCGCCGTCGCGCAGTGAGACCGCCACGTTGCCCACGGCGGTCTCGATGAAGTCGGCCTGCCGCACCTTGTTGCGCTCGATGACCATGCCCTCCGGCAACGTCTTCTGGATTGCCTCGAGCTCGCGATCGATGCGCGCCGTCAACTCGAGCGTGTTCGCGCCGGGCTGCTTCTGGATCGCAATGACGACCGCGGGTTTCGCGTTCGATGAGCCTTCGCCGCGTTGAATGCCTGGCCCAACCTCTACCTTGGCGACGTGGCCGACGAGTACCGGTGTTCCGTCGCGAACCTCGATGACGGACTGCTCGATGTCTTCCTTTGACGTGATGCGACCGACGCCGCGGATCAGCGACTCCTGACCGCCACGCACGAAGAAGCCGCCCGTCGAGTTCTGGTTCGACTCTTCGAGCGCCTTCTCGACATCGAGAAGGCTCACGTTGAACGAGCGCAGCAGGTCAGGATCGACGCGCACCTGGTACTGGCGCACGCCTCCGCCAATCGGGACGACCTGCGCCACGCCCGACAGCGCGAGCAAGCGGCGCCGCAGCACCCAATCCGCGGTGTCGCGGACCTCCATCGGCTTGTGGCGATCGCTGCGCAGCGCGACGAACAGGATCTCTCCCATGATCGACGAGATCGGCGCCAGGCTTGGCGGGCTGATGTCGGGCGGCAGCTGTGCCGCGACGAGTTGCAGCTTCTCGTTGACGATCTGGCGCGCGATGTAGATGTCGGTGCCCCAGTCGAACTCGACCCAGACGATCGAGATGCCAATGCCCGAGGAGGACCGCACGCGGCGTACACCCGTCGAGCCGTTGACGGCGGACTCGATCGGAAACGTCACGAGCGTCTCGACCTCTTGTGGCGCGAGGCCGTGCGCCTCGGTGACGACCGTGACGGTCGGCGCCGTGAGATCCGGGAATACGTCGACCGGTGCTTTGAAGGCCGTGTACGAGCCGTAGACGAGCAGGCCCAGCGACACGATGACGACGAGCAGCCGGTTCGCGATCGACCAATGGATGATGCGGTCCATCAGGTCCTCAGTGCGCGTGTCCGTGGGCGGGCACCGCGCCGGAAGCCGACGCGAGCTTCACCTCGTACGCGCCCTTGGTGACGACGCGGTCGCCCGCTTTGAGGCCTTGGAGCACTTCCGTCCACCCGTTGGCCTTGATGCCGAGTCGCAGCGGTCGACGCTCGAACGATTCGCCCTCGACCATCACGAATGCGACCGACTGACCGCCGTCCTCGACGATCGCGGTGTCCGGAATCGCGAGCGCCTTGCGAGACGCGCCGGTCGCGATGACGGTCTTGGTGAAGTTGCCGATGCGAAGCTTGCCCGCGCTGTTGTCGACTTCGAAGATCACGGGCACGGTGCGGGACTGCGGATCGATGACGCGTCCGACGGTAATCAGCTTGCCGTTCGACGGATCGACGGTAAATGGCTGGTCGTAGCCATCGATCGTGAACCAGGCCGACTGCGCATTTTCGATCTTCGACACGTCCGCTTCGAAGACGTTGGCGACGAGCCACACGCGCTTCAGGTCGATGACCGTGAACAGCGTCTGGCCTTCCTCGACGCCTTGACCGGAGGCGACATTGATGGCGGTGAGCGTGCCGTCCGCGGGTGCGCGGACCTGGAACACGCGACCGCCACCCGTGCCCCGCGCGCCAGCCTCGAATTGCCCGAGCCGTCCACGAGCGCCGCCGGCACGCGCCTCGGCGATCTTGAGCCGCGTGGTCGCTTCCTCGACGGTCTTCGGTGCGGCCGCTTGCGCCGCGACCAGCCGCTGCGCGCGTGCGAGCTCCGCCCGAGCTGCGGCGACCTCCGCCTGAGCGGCGGTGACATCCGCGCCGAGCGTTGGGCGATCGGCACCGTCGGTCATCCGCGGCGTGATGTTCGCGAGCACCTGGTCCTTCTTCACGGGCATGCCGAGGATCGGTGCCGGTGACGAGAGCGTGACGCGGCCCGACGAGGAAGCTGTGAGCTGCGCTTCCTTGCCGGCGACCGATTGGATCTCACCGGTCGCGCGTACACCGTCCTGAAGATCGCGCGGGGCGACGGGAATCGTCAGGAAGTCTGTCTTCCACGCTTGCTCCTTCAGGTACGTGATGTGGCCAGGTGCCTCGGGCTCCTCCTTGAGAGCGGCGCGTGCGGCGGCTTCGCTCGCGAACACTTCGCAGGGCCCGATCGCGAACGCGTCGGTGAGCTGCGGGCTGGTGATCGACATCTTCAGCTCGCACTTGCCAGCTTTGGTCGGCGTGATCGTCGGTCGGAAGATGCCGGGGTTCGCGGGCTCCTGCACCGCCACGTCGACCGGCGGCGAGCCCGCCATCGTCAGCGTGATCGTCGCGGCGCCGGTCGTGACCGCCTTGCCCGTCGCGTCGACGGTCACGTGCGCGGCAAAGCCTGTCTCCTTGCCGACTATCAGCGGCCGATACTCCATGAACAGCTCGGTGCGCTCGCTCCAGATCGTGACCGATTGCCCGGGCAGCTCCTCTTCTGCGCTGCCCTTGTCCTTCGTGTGGCCGCCTTCCTTGTCGTGGTCGTGTCCGCAGGCCACCAGGATGGCGAGAATGAAGTACCTCATAGACGTTGCCCCACGGCGAGCTCGAGCTCGCGCTTGTCGCGTGCGACCTGATGCCGAAGCTCCAGCGCTCGCAGCCGAACGGTGCGCGCGCTGCGGTGTGCGTCGAGCAGCTCGACGACGCTCGCGTTGCCCTCTCGAAACGAGGTCTCCGCAGCCCCGAGAATCGTGTCGAGACGATCGACCTGCGCGGTCATGACCTGCTGCGCCTGGGCGATTCGCGCGACGAGCGTCGCGTGCGCGAGCTGGACGCCGGTCGGGATCTGGCGCTGCAACCAGCGCGATTCCGCGTCGGCGAGACGCCGGTCGGCACCGGCGCGAGCCTTGTCACCTTGCCCGCGGTCGAAGATCGGAATCGACAGTGTGAGCCCGGCGACATACCCGGTGCCGGTACTGGTTCCCATGTCCGCGGTCATCGCGCCCGCCATGAGCGTTGGCTGCGGAACCCAGCCGCGACCCGCTGCGCTCTCACGCTGCCGCGCTGCTTGCTCGCGCAGCGTTGCGGCGCGAAGGTCGCCACGGTCATTTGCTTTCGCGAGGAGTGCATCGACGGATGGCACGTTTTGCGGCAGCTCGAGTGCGCCGGTGGCGTCGAGCTCCCCGGTGCGGCCGACGAGCGTGGCGAGTTGCGTCCGCGCACGGCGCAGCTCGATCTGGGCCGATGCTAGCTCGTCATCGTGAGCGGCCAGCTCCAGCTCGAAGCGTTGCACTTCGTAGCCTGACGCAGCGCCGGTCTTGCCGCGCTCACGGGCGATCTCGACCGCGCGCACCAGTGCGCCGCGTGAATCCGTCAGGAGCTGCACGTGCAAGCGTGCACGCGCGCAGTCGTCGTAGACGCGCAATGCCTCGATGACTGCTTCGAGCCTTGTCTGCTTCGCGGTGCTCGTCGCTGCCTGAACGTTCGTCTCTGCGGCATCGATCTGCCTGCCGTGCCGCCCCGAGATATCGAGCGGCACCGAGACCCGCAGGTAGTTCGTCGCGAACGCGGTGCCGTCGACGTATGGGACTTCGCGCTCCAGAGAGACGCTCGGGTTCGGGCGGACGCGCGCTTCGGCAACGTCCGCGCGCGCCGCTGCGACCCGCGCTGCCGCGATCGCGACGCGGGGATCCTTTGCTTCGAGCTCGACAACAAGCGCGGCCTCGTCGATCGACGGCGTTGCTGGTTGCGCGGAAGCCCCAGACGCCACGATCGACGTAGCTACTATCGCCGATAGGATGTGTGGTCGAAGTCCAATGCGTTTCATCGCAGCACCTCTTATCCGAGCAGCGTCTCGAAGGCGTGGTGGATGGGTTCGGCCGCAGCGACGCCGACAACCGCAAGCAGGATGCACGCGGCGAATCCGACGCGCGCCAGCACGACCGCGGCACGCTCGCCGAGCGGGCCACCGTCGAGTAGGGTCTGGATCCGTGCCGCCAGCTCGTCGACGGTCGGCGTGAAAGCAAACCCCAGAGCAGGCTGTGTCGCGCCGATGCGGCACATCGACACCATCGCGCGCGCGACGACTTCAGGGTCGCCGGTGACCGATGCAGCGTGGGCATCACAAAGTCGCTCGCTCGCACGCATCCATGCCGTTCGAATTCGCTCGCCGATGAGCGGCGCCGCGAACAGCAGCAACGCTTCGAGCACGACGCGCTTCGCGAGGTCGCCGTGTTGCACGTGAGCGTGCTCGTGAGCGACGAGCGCGTCGCGCTCCCCCGCAGGAAGCAGCGACCACACCCGCGACGAGACGAATACACCGCGACGCGCGACGAAGCAGAACGCACGGTCCGACTCGACGAGGCGGACATCACCGTGCGCGCGGCTCAGCTTGTACAGCGCACGGATGCTACGCGCGCCGCGCAGATAGGTCGCGCCCATGATCGCGGCACGGCCGACGAACGTCGCCGTTGCAACAGCGAGAACGACGACGACCCAGCTGCGCTCGATCCATTGCGCACCATGCGTGAAGCACAGGTGCGCGTGATGGTCGTGCACCTGGCAGTGGTCCACGCCGACCATCGACTGGACGACCAGCGCGCCAACTGCGATCACGCCAATGATCACCGGCACGATCGCCGCTGCTTCGGCCGCACGGCGCTCGACCATCGGGCCAGCCTTCTGCAACCAGCCGCGCGCGGCGCCGTGCACCAGAGCGCCGATCGCCGACAACGTCACCACGGTGACCAGGAAGACGAGCGCGAACCCGGCCAGGCCTCCAAGGCTCACTTGCGCCTCCGGTGGCTCGCGATCAGCCGTTCGAGATGCGCGAGATTGTCCTTGTCGAGATCAGCTGCGACTTCAACGAACGCGGCGAGCACTGGCGCTGCGCCTTGCTCCAACAGCGGCGTGAGCGCGGCTTCGACGACGCGCTTCTGATACTCGGCCCGATCCATCGCGGGTTCGTAGATGAACGCGTTGCCGTCCTTCTTGCGACGAAGTAGCCGCTTCTTGTACAGGCGATCCATCGTCGTCATGATCGTCGTGTATGCGTGGTCGCCGCGCAGTCGTTCGCAGGCGGTGCGCACCGAGAGCGGCGCATCATTCCAGACCAGATCCATGATGCGCGTTTCGAGCTCACCGAGGACGCGGGCCGCTTGAGAGAACGTACGCACTTCCCGAAGCCTACGGGCTGAACCTACTACGGTCAATAGTAGTGTGCCGTGCGCTCTCGCCCGCTCTGCCCGAGACTCCCCGCCTACGGACCGCAATGTTCGCGTTGCGCTGCAGCGTGCGGGCGACGATACTGAAGGCGTCGCGTGTCCAAGCCATTACTCCTCTGCGCCTGCGCCCTGTTACTGTGGATCGCAGCGTGCGTCGCATCGCAGGGCTGCACGTGCGGCCAGGAGTTCGATCGAGATCCACTTGATCCGGAGTCCAAGTTCTTCGTGAGCGCGGACCACGACCCGTCCGATCATTGCTACTGCCGCTGTGGCGACGGACCGGAGGAGCGGTTCCCGCCGAGTCGCACCTGTGAAGGCTACGAAGAAGCGTGCGAGCACGTGGATGGCTCCATCGCGCAGCTCACGTGCGAGTAAGAGCGACGTTACCCAATGATCAGGCCGACGCTCACTTGAGCTCTTTGATCTCCTGGTAGTCGCCTTCGGTCTTGAGCGTGACGGTGAGGACCTCGTCGGTGCGATTACGCCAGAACCAGCCATGTCGTCCCTCGAAGGCGGCCACCAGCACGCCGTCATGGGTGGCCAGGCCCTGGCCCTTGCCGTAGCCGTGATACGCGCCGGTGGTCGGGTGGTCCGCGTGCAGGTCGTAATTCACGACACCCTTGTCGGTGGCCCACGAGAACGTCACGCGTGCACCCGCGCGCATCGTCAGCTTGACCTCTTTGCCCTCACCGGGTTTCAAGGTCACGCGGGTGACGTCACTCGGCGCCTTCGCGACGACCGGCGGCGCATTCACCGGCGGTGGCGCCGTGGTCGCGACGGGCGGCGCAGGTGCGCATGGAACTGCAGTGACCGCGGGGCGCTGTGCAGCTTCCGCTGCTTCCTTCTCGAGAGCGAGCTTGGTCTTTCCCATCTTCGTGAGCCCGAGGACGCCGCCGATGCCGGTGGGATCGATTCCGTACTCTGCGGGAAGCACGACGGTGACGAGCAGGGCGGTTGCGACGGCTGCAGCAATCGCGGTTGATCGGAGCAACGTGCGGGTCGAGGGAAGGGCGCTGGCCGGTGGAATTTGTTCGGTCATGTGATGAAGAGCCCCACGAGTTGATAGCCCATGAGCACGAACCCGGCGCTCATCAGCATGACGTTGGCGGTATATGCGTGTCGCGCGAAACTGCGCGTGCGACGCCAGAAACCCATCGCGATCAGGATCGTGCTCAGCGCGAGCAGCTGACCGATCTCGACGCCGACGTTGAAGGCGATGAGGTTGGGGATCAGGCCGTCGGGCGAAATCTCGAACTCGAGGATCTTCGTCGCGAGGCCGAATCCGTGAAACAGGCCAAAGATCAGCGTCGCGACCTTCGTATTGGGCTGGACGCCGAACCAGCGGCGAAATGCGCCGAGGTTGTCGAGAGCCTTGTAGACAACGGACAGGCCGATGATCGCGTCGACCAGGTACGCGCTAACGCTGACCTCGATGAGGACCCCGAGGAGTAGCGTCGAGGAGTGACCGAGCGCGAACAACGTAACGTAGATGCCGATGTCCTTCAGCCGATACAGGTAGAAGATGACGCCGAGCAAGAACAGCAGGTGGTCGTATCCGGTCACCATGTGCTTGGCGCCGAGGTACGCGAACGCGATCAAGCGGACGCCGCTGCTCTCCTGGATGTAGCCCTTGTCGCCCTCGGCAACACCGTGAGCGAGAGCCTCGACCGGCGCTCCAAGCAGAAGGCCCAGCGCGACTATGAGGACCAGGACGGTCCCGAGCCGGTGGCGGGCAGGCAACATCACCCGTTGCAGTTACTATCGCCGGTAGTGGATGTCAAACGATGTTGAGGTTGTGCACCGTGAGGCGCGAGCGGCCTAGTGGCTGTGGTCGTGATGAACGTCGGGTGCGTGTTCGTGCGAGTGCGCCCGACGTCCATGCGCGTGCCGGTGCGTGTGCTCACCGATGAACGGCGGGTCGTGTTCGTGATCGTGATGACCGTCGTCGTGACGATGCGGGTGCTCGTGCTCGGTCGGACCATGCACGTGCGCATGCCCGTGCTGCTCTGATGCATGCAGGTAGACGCCAAAGCCGAAGCCAACAGCAGCGATCGCGGTCAGGATCGTCGCGTCGCGGTCGCCGAGAATCCAGGCGATACCGGCGCCAATGAACGGGGCGAGCGCGAACACAGATCCGGTACGCGCTGCGCCGATGCGGCGTTGCGCGAGCAGGTACATCCGCAAGCTCAGTCCGTACCCCGTTGCGCCGCACACCAGCAGAATCGCGATCGTCGCGAGCTGCGGCGTGACTTCGCCACGCACGATCGCGATCGAGCCAGTGAGCGTGGCGCCGAGCGCGCCTTTTGCGGCGATGACCTGCAGCGGATCGCGTTCCGCGAGCGGGCGCGTGAGCGTGTTGTCGATCGACCAAGCGAGTGTCGCGACGACAACCGCAGCTATGCCCCACGGTTGCGGGGAGGAACCGAGCGACGCGTCGAGGACGAGCAGCACGCCACCAGCCGCCATGATCACCATCGCCGCTATGACGCGACGCCCGAGTGACTCACGATAGATGAGCCACGCAAGTCCAACCGTCAGCACGGCTTCGAAGTTCAGGATCAGCGACCCTCCGGTCGCGCCCGCTCTCGAAAGTCCCCACGCAAGGCAAGCCGGCGCGATGGCGGCACCTGAGATCGCGATCGCGACGATGCGCCCGGTATCCGAACGCTTGAGCGAGCCTCCGACAGACCTGCGAACCAACCGCATCGCAAATGCGGCTGCCGCTGCACCTCCGTAGAGGAGTGCGGCGATCGTCAGCGGTCCCGCATCAGCACCGGCCCACGCGACCACGGGTGTCGTGAGTCCGAACGCAACCGCCGACGCGATCGCGAGCAGGACGCCAGACGTGATCGGCCGCGGCATATTGCAACTCTAGCGCTCACGGCGCACCCACGCGAGACCGCTCCGAAACCTTCGCCCGAACGAGAAGGGGGCGTGGCCAACGTATTCAGCGCTTCGCGCGTGCAGCCTGCCAGCGCTTGTCTAGCGCGCTCCAGTTTAGGTTCGCGAAGAACGCATCGATGTACTTCGCGTGCGCGCTGCCGTAGTCGATCGCGTACGCGTGCTCGAACATGTCGAGCACGAAGATCGGCGCGCCTGCTGCGAGGGCCTGCGAATGGCCGCCAGTGCCGACGATGCGCAGGTCGTTGCTGCGCGCCGACAGCGCGATCACGACCCAACCGGAGCCACCGCCGAGCGACATCGCCGTGGCGCGCACCAGCTCTTCCCAGCGGGCGGCCGAGCCGAACTGCTTGTCGAGGGCCTTCGCGAACTCGCCGGAGGCTTTGCCATTGCCGCCCAGGTTTTCGAAGTACGCCTCGTGCAGGTAGACCGAGTTCGCGTACGTCAGCTCGCGTTCGCGTAGCGCGCCGACCTGAAACCCGGGTGTGTCCTTCGTGACCTTGTCGAGCTCCAGCTCGACGGCGTTCAGGTTCTTAACCGCACCGCCGTAGTTGTTCTGGTGGTGCGAAGTGAGCAGCTTCTCCGAGAGGCCAGGCAGCTTCGCGGGATTGAACGAAAGGGGCATCACCTTGTTCGAGCCAGCTGCGACCGGCGTGAACGGCCCGGGGGCGGGCGCTCCCTTCTTCGCCTGCGCGTGCGCGAGCGTGGTCGTGGCGAGGACGGTACTGGCTGCGATCGAGCCGAGAACTTCGCGTCGATTCATGACGTGGAGCATAGCGCGGTCGAATTCCCGCAAATGGTCGATACTGGCGCCGTGACCGATGAAGTTCCGCTCCCGAGCGACGAGCGCGCGCCATACACGCTGCGCGACCTCGTTCTCTACTTCCTCAAGCTCGGAACGTTCGGGTTCGGTGGTCCAATCGCACTCGCCGGATACATGCAACGTGACCTCGTCGAGCGTCGCCGCTGGCTACGCACCGAGGACTACAAGCAAGGCCTCGCGCTCGCGCAACTCGCGCCCGGTCCGCTCGCCGCCCAGCTCGCGATCAACCTCGGATGGGTGAAGGCGCGCATCCTCGGCGCGACGCTTCTCGCTTTCGCATTCATCCTGCCGTCGTTCGTCATGGTGATCGCGCTCGCGATCGCCTACCTCGAGCTCGGCGGCCTGTCGTGGATGCAAGGCGTGTTCTACGGCGTCGGTGCCGCGGTCATCGCAGCGTCGTCAAGCTCACGAAGCTGACGCTCGCGAAGGATCCGCTGCTCTGGTTCGTATTCCTCGTCAACGGTGTCGTGACCGCTTGGACCGAATCCGAGATCGTGTGGGTCTTCGTCGCGAGCGGGTTCTTCGTCTACGTGCTCCGCATCCGCCCACTGCTCGGCGCGAACGCGCACTCCTTCGTTCCATGGGCCTGGTGGTTCACCGGGCTGCACGGGCCGGCTCGTGGAGATGCACGGCGGTCGAATTGACGTGCGGAGTGACGGCCCTGGAACAGGGAGCGAGTTCGTCATCCGGCTGCCGCACTCCGCCACAGAAGTGCAGCCACGTAGCGCCGAACAGATCACCGGCCGAACTCTCGCGCGGCGTGTGGTGGTTATCGATGACAACCAGGATGCCGCGAATGTGACGGCGATGGTGGTCCAAGCGCTCGGCGGCGAATGCAGAATCGCGTACGACGGAATATCGGGCGTCCGAGAGGTCCTGGCGTATCGACCGGAGATCGTGTTGCTCGATATCGGCATGCCCGGTATCGACGGCTACGAGACGTGTTCTCGGATCCGTCGCGAGCTCGGACGCGGTGTGCTTGTCGTCGCGCTCACCGGGTTCGGGCAGCAGCAGGACCGCGACAAGGCCGCTCGGTCGGGCTTCGACGCGCACCTGACCAAGCCGGCCGACCCAAAGGAACTCGCCAGACTCCTCAGCGATCTGTGTGTTGATCCCCATGCGGACGCGCCAGGCAGAGGCTCGTCCGATCCGCGATAGGCGCGTCGTCAAGTAAGCAGCTAGCTCTCCGGCATCCACAGCAGCGAGAACACCGCGCCCAGCCCGGGGACCGCGGTCGCGTGCTCATAGATCGGCGCGTCGACACGCTCGGCCTTACTCGATAGCCAGGTCGTGCCGGGAACGATGCGACTCGACTCTCCGATCGACCCGCGCTCGAAGTAGTCGAACGCGGCGGAGCCGGGTGCCACGGAGCGCTTCGGGATCCATCCGGTGAACGACGGGCTCTTCTTCGCCCACTGCACGCGCCCCTGCTTGCTGTAGACCACCGCGCATCGTTCGGGCGTCAGCTCGACGAACCGCATCGCGCTGGCGAGAACCGACGTGCCGAACGCGCTCGAGATCGCGCGGACTGGGTCGAAGGTGAGGGGCGCCACCGCGCACCAGGACGTCACGAGCGGCCTCGGCATCAGCAGCTCGGCGGCGAACACGTCGGCTTCCCGTTCCGTGGTCGTGCCGCCGGAGTGCAGAGGTGAGCACAGCCGCTCGACCGCATCTGTCGGCCCTGTGTGCCCCACGTAGTGCTTGCACAAGATGTGGCCGATCTCGTGTGCGATCGAGAACCGGATCGCGCCGACATCGACGACTCGGGTCGAGATGATGATCCGTGCGCGATCGCCGATCTGGATCACGCGCGCCGTGGCTCCTTCGAGATCCTCGAACCGGATCTCCGCGTTGAGCTCCGCCGCGATCGCGTCGAGATCGATGTCCGCAGGATCGGTCACGCCGAGACGGGCGAACACGTGAAGCGCCGCCGCCTTGGCGATGTCCTCGCGTAGCTCTTGCTCCTTGTCCTTGGCCTTGCGCGGCGGCTTCCGCGCGGCCCGTTCCCGGTCCAGCCGCACTGCCACGTCAGGCCGCCATCCGCTCCACGAATGCCTCGGCGTCGACGAGGCGTTCGCGGAGGTCACCATCAGAGAATGAGGCCGCCATCAACAGGGAACCGTGACGTTCGCCGCGATGACGCCCGTCGGCAACACCGTGATCGTGCAGCACCCCAACGGCTGGACGACGTACTACACGCACCTCGCCACGCTCGCGGTGAGCAAGGGGCAAGCAGTGACGGCAGGGGAGGCGCTCGGATCGGAAGGATCGGCGCGAGCCCGAAGGACCCCGCACACCTCGCTCATCTCCACGTCGAGCTGTGGACGGGGCGGATGCGGTCGACGTCCATCGATCCCGCGCCGTATCTCGCCGCGTGGGCGCGCGTGACCTTGCCGTGGGCTCCAGCGTCGACGCTCGTCGCGACTGCTGTGCCCGCGCCGCGCAATGGCACGCTATCGTCGTATCGCCCCGTCGGTGATCGCGGCGAGCCCTATCCCGCATGGGTGCGTCGCCTGCGCGGCGAGTCGGGCGTGTACGTCATCCGCGAGATCGACGGGCCGATCGTCTACGTCGGTTCGAGCGTCGGACGCCTCTACG
>JBBQFU010000236.1:0-13800 GCA_038322185.1 Haliangiales bacterium | reverse complement strand
GATCCAGTCAGCCGGGTCCGTCGCGCCGTCGGTCATGTTGATGAAGGCGTTGGAGACTTCGCCGACCTTGCCGGGCATGTTCGCGGCGATGTCGAAGGAGCTGGTCATCTGGTAGCGACCGCTCGCATCCATCTCGCGGGGGGCGTCGTCCGTACCGGACCCGCCACCACCACCACCACCACCGCCCGTGCCATCGGGCATGTCAGCGGCGCAGCCGGCTGCGGAGGTACCAATGGCGAGGGCGAGGACGAAGCTGAAATTCTTGAAGGTAGTCATGATGGTTTTTCCGGCGAGGAGGCTGGTTGGTGACCGAACCTATGTGCAGCGCATGTGCCACCAGAACCGCAGATGTGTGCCGAGTGAAATCAGCTACTTGACATGGCTCTGACGGCAGCTGGCAGGATGCCTAGCCAGGTCAGTCCAGTTTCTTGGTGTCTAGTGGCCTAGCCTCGCAGCGCGTCATGAGTGATCTCGGCGCATGACCTAAATTGGTTTGTGCTCAAACCGAAACGACGAACGCGACCGAGGGGCCACCTCGATCGCGTCAGCCGCCTGGAGCGGGTGGTGTCAGATCACCAGCCGCACTTCTGGCCCTTGTTCTGCTCCTCGAGCCACTTCTGCAGCGGCGCGAAGTAATCGAGCAGCGCGGTCGCGTCCATCTCGCGCTGACCGGTGAGCTCGAACAGCGCGTCCTGCCACGGCTTGGATGCGCCCATCTGCAGCATCTTGATGTACGAGGCGCCCGCTTCCTTGTTGCCGTAGATCGAGCACTCGTTGAGCGGACCGGTGTGACCGGCCTTCTTGCACAGCGCGCGCTGGAACTGGAACTGGAGGATCCGCGCGAGGAAGTACCGCATATAGGGCGTGTTGCCCGGGATGTGATACTTCGCGCCGGGATCGAACTCGGCTTCGGTGCGCGCGACTGGCGGCACGACGCCCTGGTACTTCAGCTTCAGATCCCACCAGTGCTTGTTGTACTGGTCGGGCTTCACCTTCCCGGAGAACACGTCCCAGCGCCATTTGTCGACGAGCAGACCGAACGGCAGGAACGCGACGCCCTCGAGCGCGGCATCCATCTGCTGGTTCAGTGTCGCCTTCTCGTTCTTCTCGACCTTGGCGAGCAGACCCTTCTGCTTCATGTACTCCGGCGTCATCGACAGCACGATCGTGTCGCCGATCGCCTCGTGGAAGCCGTCGTTCGCGCCGTTCTGGAACAGCACGGGCAGCTGGTAGTAGTACGTGAAGTAGTAGTTGTGACCGAGCTCGTGATGGATGACCGACAGATCTTCCTGGTTCTTGTTGATGCACATCTTGATGCGCAGGTCGTTCGAGAACGTCACGTCCCACGCGCTGGCGTGACAGACGACGTCCTTGTCCTTCGGCTTGTCGAACTGCGAGCGCTCCCAGAACGTCGCCGGCAGCGGCGGCATCCCGAGTGACGTGTAGAAGGCCTCGGCGACCTTCACCATCTTCCTGGAGTCGTACTTCTTGGCGAGCACCGGCGTGACGTCGATCGGCGCGACGCCCTTGTACGGCACGAGCTCCTTCATCAGGTAGCCCCAGCCCTGCGCCCACATGTTGCCGGTGACGTGGCTCGGGATCGGGCCGGTCTTGGACACGACCTGATCACCGTAGAGCGCGTTCAGCTTGCCGCGCGTGTAGCAGTGGAGCTGCGAGTAGAGCGGCTTGACCTGCTCCCACAGCCGATCAACGTCCTTCTCGAACGCGTCCTCGGGCATGTCGTAGCTCGAGCGCCACATCGACGACACATCGCGGAATCCAACGCCGCGCGCGCCCGCATTTGCGAGCTCGACATAGCGAGTGAACAGCGGGCGGATCGCCTTGCCGACGTTGTCGTGCCAGCCTTGCCACGCGGCGAGGAGCTCGGCCGGCTTGCGCGAGGTCTGCAGCGTCTTGGACAGCGCGTCGAGATCCTTGCAGTAGGCCTTGTCCCACTTCTTGACGAGCTTATCGCGCTCCGCGTAGAGCTTCGCCTGCACCTTGCCGTCCTGCGGCGCTGCCTTGATCTTGACGTCGAGCGTGTCGATGTCGGCCTGCTTCGGGGCGCCCGGCTTGGCTTTGGATGCGTCGCAGACCTTGCCCTTGCCGTACGTCGACGTCATCTCGGCCGCGAGCTTCGCGAGCTCGGCGGCCTGCGCCGGATCATCGGGCGCGGGTTGACCGGAGAACTTGAGGAGCTTGAGCTGGCGCGCGCTGTCGGCATCGAGCTTCGACGCGACCGAGTCGTACTTGCGCGCGGCCTTGATGAGACGCGTGATCGCGTTGGCGAGAGTCTCGGCAGCCTTGGCGGAGGCCTCCTCGTGCGCGGGCGTGATGTCCGTCTGGTTGGCCCACTCCGCGACCGACGCCTCGGTGTAGAGCTTGCGCAGCTCCTTGTCGGCATCGGCCACGAACTGCTTGGCCTCGGCGACAAGCGCCGCGTCGTTCACCTGCGGTGCGGGACCCGGACCGGGCGCGGGCGCTGGTTCGGTGGTGGTGACCGGCGGGGCAGGAACCGGCTCGGGCTTCTTGGAGCCGCCGCACGCAGCGGCGAGGAGGATCAGCGGGAGGAGATTCGAGGTACACACGGCGCGCAATCTACCCCCAGCGCGGATTGCGAGGGAAGTGTCCTTCCGGCTGTCGCTCCCGGTCGCACCAGCGATTTTCTACGGTTCCATGCCAGGAAGCGGCGTTCCGCTGTCAGCGTTGGATGCAGGAGCGCCCTTGGCCTGGCCGGGCACGGTGACGCCGCGGTCCTGCAGGATGCGCTTGGCGGTGGTCTGCTGCTGCGGATCGAGGATCGCGAGCGCTTCCTTGATGGCCTCGCGATCATTGTCATCGCGCATCTTGTGAAGCTTCTGCGAGTCCGTCGTGCCCATCGTGCTCGCGCCAGGCGCGTTGTTGTAACGAGCGGGCTGCTCGCCGGCCTTCTGCTGTTGCGGGCTGAGCTGCTCCGCAGGCGCGGGCTTCTCGATCATGCGCAGCTGCGCGTCGATCTGACCGTTGCGGGCTGAGAGGCTGCTATCGATGCGCTCGAGCTTCGCGAGCTGATCGTCGCGCAGCGTGAGCGATGCCTTGGCGTCGATCAGGTAGCCGATCACGCTGCCCGATGCGGGCGGCAGCGGCGGTGGCCCACCGGGCTCGAGGACTTCATTGCTGTTACTGCCGCACGCAGCAGCGCCGAGCATCAGGGCGGCGATCAGAAGCAACACGCGCATCCGTGCTGGACTTAGCACGGCCGCCTCTGAGGCGGCATCAAGCGTTCCAGGACAATCGATAGTTGCTTGGGGAACGCGTGCTTGCCGTTGCCGATCGCAACGTGGCTGACGTTTCGAGATGCCGCGTTCGGATCGTGTGTTTGCAATCAGATCGGTGACATGCAGCCGCGCACAGCCGTTGCGATGCGGGCATGGATCGTGCTCGTCTGCCGCCGCGAATGCGGTGGCAAGTAGTCGCGCCTCTTGGCCTTGTCCTCGCACTCGCGAGTCCCACATCGGCACAGCCGCAACCTGGCGCGGGCGAACCGGTCGAGCCCACCGGCGATGCGCCGGTCGAGCCCGCGCCGGTCGTACCGACCACGCCGACTGCACCCGACAACGCGGTGCCGCAAGCCGCGGTCGTGCACGCCCCGGTCGTTGCACCAACACCGGAGTCGATCGACAAGCCGCGCATCGACGGCGAAGGCTTTCGCTTCGGCTCCTACGGCCGTGCGACCGCAGGTAGCGATCTGCGTGGAGGCAAGCCCGAGAAGATCCTGATCGTCGCTCACGGTCCGCGCATCGTCGAGGACAGCTACCTCGAGCTCGAATTCTCGTACGGCTTTGTGAAGCATCGCGAAGACGGCGAGGGCTACATCGCGCTGCGCCCGGTGATCACGCTCGCATTCGACGGCACGCTGTTCCATGACACCGGCGAGTTCGACGCGCGGCCCGCGCTGCGCAACATGTATCTCGATGCCCGCATCGCACCGAGCATCACAGCGTGGGCCGGCTCGCGCATGTATCGCGGCGACGATATCTACCTGTTCGACTTCTGGCCGCTCGACGATCAGAACATGGTCGGCGCCGGCGCGCAGGTCGCCCACAAGGTCACCGAGACCAACGAGCTGGGGGTGGCCGCCGCCGTCGGGTTCAACCGCCTCAACCATCCGTTCCAGTTCCAGGAGATCGACGTCGCCAATCCCGTGCAGGGCGCGACCACCGTCGAGCAGCTCAACCGCCAGCGCATCGTCGCGAGCGCGTCCGCGCAATACGTGATGTTGCCCACCGGCGACGGCATGGGCGCCAAGGCCAAGGTCCACACCGAGGTGCACTCGCTGCCGTCGGGCACGCGCCAGCGCGAGGACGGAACGCTCGAGTCACTGCCCGCCGACAGCGGCTTTCTGATCGGTGCCGAGGCCGGTGTGTTCGGCTTCTCCGACAAGCCACAGCTTCGCCGCCACCTCAATCTGTTCGCGCGCTACGCGAAGGGCCTCGCCGCGTTCGACGAGCTCGCGCCGCCGACCTCGTTTGGTCGCGAGCTGAAGACCAGCAACGCGAGCGAGCTGTCGTTCGGCCTGTCGGGCAACTTCGATCACGAGCTCGGCCAGCTGATGGTCGGCGCGCTGTCGCGTCGCTTCATCGATGCCGACACGACGTCGACGGATCCCGACGACGGCTGGGAGTACGCGATCGCGGCGCGTCCGCTCGCGCGCATCGTTCCGGGCTGGTACGTCGGCGGCGATGTCTCGTACCAGGCGCGATTCCCGCGCGGCCTCAACCCCGTCACGCTGCGCGCCGATGATCCGGCGATGTTCCAGCTCGCCCCGATGATCGTCTACTCGCCGATGGGGCCGTCTGCATACGATCGCCCGCAGCTGCGGCTCGTGTATCGCGCGGCTCACCTCAACGATGCCGCGCTCGATACATATGTCCCCGACGATCCTCGCCACGACAACGCGTGGGTCCACTTCCTCGGCGTGCAGGCCGAGTGGTGGTTCGCGAGCACGCGCTACCGATAACGCGCTACGGGCAGCTATTACAGAACGACGGCACCGACGTGCAGCCGGCGCTCGTCGTGTTGCGACACGCCAGTGACGGGCACGCGATCTCGGAGCACGCCTGGCTGCCGGTGCAGCTCACGTCGCACGCGCACGAGTTGTTGCAGCGGACGCCCTCGCACGAGCTCATGCCGGAGCAGCCGACGTCGCACGGGCCCGCGCCGCACTGCACGCCACGACACGCTTGCTTGCCCGAGCACTCGATGTTGCACGACGCACCCGCCATGCAGTTGATGCCATCGCGACACGAGTTGTCCGTGTTGCAGAGGATGTCGCACTTGTAGCCAGCGGGGCAGACAACGAGGTTGTCGCAGCCTCCGAACTGGCAGTTGATCGTGCACGTCTTCTGCGTCGTCGAGCAGGTGGTGCAGCCCGGCGGACAGCCCGCGCTGGTCGCATCGGCGCGCGTGGCGTCGCCCATCGGCTTGGGCGCATCGATCGAACCGGTGAGCACGCAGAAGCCGTTGTCACAGAAGCGACCGGCACCACATGGCGTGGCGTCGTCGCAGCGATACTGATCGCTGGCGTGACGGACGGAGCAACCTGCGAGCGTGATGAGAACGAGGATCGCGTATCTCACAGGCCACCTCCAACGCTGAGGACCACGCCGGCACCGCCGGAAAATACGGTCGGCGTGATGCGTGCCGACTGCGTGCGAGCCGCGCGGCCCTTCTTCCAGTAGTAGTAGCCGCTGATGCCGGCGAGCACGACGCCGCCGATGAAGAACAAGTTCCCGCCACCGGCGAGACCATCCGCTTCGGACTCGAGCTCGCTCAGACGCTGAAAGTCAGCCGGCGTGTCGTGCGGCGCGTTGTCGATCTCTTCCTGCTTGCCCGACGCCGACGTCCACATCACGAACGACAGCAGCACGAGGCCGGCGCCGACGCCGATGCCGATCTTCTGCCACTTGCGGTTCGGCGCCGTGTCGGTCGCAGGCTGCGGCTCGACATACGGATTCAGCGGCTGGCTCGTGTCCGTCGTGACCGGTGGCTCCGTCGGTGCCATCGCAGGCTCCGTGGTCGTCGGAGGCGGCGGCGTGGTGACGGTGGGCGGCGGCGGTGGCGTGCGATCGGGCGGCGGCGGGGCCACGCCCGTGAACAGCGGCCCGATGTCCTGATCGAGCGTGGTGCCGGCGCTCCGGTTCACGGTGACGGTGCTCGCGGCCGCCTTCGGCGCGGTGTTCTTCTGAAGCCGGCGCACGGTCACGGTGACCTGGCCGAGCGGCGCGTAAGACACGGTGGTCGCCACGATCTCGTCGACCGCGAACGTCGCGAGGATCTCGTCCTTGCATCCCGCGTCTGCGACGGTGCAGCCCGCGGCGGCCGCCGCATCACTCAGCGTGATGTTGCCTTGCTCGACCTTGCCCTCGGTCTGCTTGGCGATCCGCAGCACGTGCGACTCGATCGCGGCGCGGCTGTTCCCATCGGCTGTGCCTTCGGCCTTGAGCACGAGCACCTGACGTGGTCCCGCGTGCGCGATCGTCGTGCACACCAGTAGCAGGGCAACGATGGCGCGCTTCATGAGCCGAGCCGCTCCAGCCGGCCGCGAATGATCTCTGCGTCGCCAGCGTTTGGCACGAGCTGCAGGTAGCGGCGATACGCAGCCTTCGCTTGATCCTTCTCGCCCATCTTCTCGAACACGAGTCCAAGACCGCGCCAGGTCGGCGCATAGTTGGGGTTCGCGGCGAGCGAGCTGCGCAGCGATGCGAGCGCAGCTGCAGTGTCGCCACGCGCGAATGCTTGTAGTCCCTGCCGATAGGCCGTCTCGGGATTGACGTCACCCTTGGGCTTCGGATCCACCGTCGCGACGGTCTTGGTCGTCGTGGTCGTCTTCTCGGGGCGCGTCGTCTTCGCAGTCGTGGTCGTCTTCGCCGGCGGCGGATTCTTCGCCGCCTCGGCAGCCCTCGCAGCGCGTGCCGCATCCGCTTCGGTCTTCTTGCGCGCGGCCTCTTCCTGCGCGACGCGCCTGGCCTCGGCCCTCGCCGCTGCTTTGTTGTCCGCTTCGATCTTCTTCGCTGCGTCGGCGTCGAGCTTGGCCTGCGCGGCCTCGGCCTTCTTGCGATCGGCCTCTGCCTTCTTCGCTGCGTCGGCGTCGAGCCTGGCCTGCGCGGCTTCCGCCTTCTTGCGATCGGCGTCGTCCATCAGCGCACGCTTGGCGGCCTCGGCCTGGGCGGCTGCAGCCTTCTCGGCCACAATCTTGTCGGCGGCTGCTTGCTCGGCGGCTGCCTTCTCGGCGGCGGCGCGCGCAGGCTCGTCGACCGCAGCGGAGCCCGCGGCCTCGGCGGAGCCGGCTGCCGGCTCGTCGACCGCAGCGGGTGGCGGCTCGGTCGGTGCGACGGCCGCGGCCGCCTGGCGCTTCGCCTGCTCGGCGGCGGCGATCTCCTTTGCGCTGGGCTTGGACTTCTTCGACGAGCCGCCGAACGCAAACACGATCACCACGATCAGCAGCACGACCGCGAGGCCGCCGCCGATCACGTAGGTCAGCGTCTTCTTCGAGTCCGGTGCCTGATAGTCGTCGTCGTCGGGCGTGTAGCCCGCCGGAGCGATCGCATCGTGCTTGTCGGTGCCCCAGCCCCAGCCGGCGAGCAAGTCGCCCTTCGACTCGCGACCGGCCTTCGGTAGCGACACGACGGAGGCCGGGTGTGGCCCAGTCTCCTTGCGCACGCGCTGGGTGGTGGCGGTGTCGGTATCTGTCGCCGCGGGCAATGGAGCGGTCTCGGGCTTGGCGTCGGCGGTCGGCTCCGGTTTCGCCTCGGTCTTCGCGGCGTCTGCCTTCGCGGCGTCTGCCTTCGCTGCGTCTGCCTTCGCTGCGTCTGCTTTCGCGGCGTCTGCTTTCGCCGCTTCGTCCGCCTTGGTGGCGTCCGCCGTTGCTTCGTCGGCTTTCGCTGCCTTTGCCACTTCTTCGAGCCTCGCGGCGTCGGCAGCTTTCGCGTCGGCGACCGCGTTGAGGATCGCTGGTGGCGTCGTATCGATGAGTGTCGAGCGGGTGCTCTCCGCGCTCTCGACCTTGGCGAGCAGGCTCGGCTCGGGAACGGGCTCGTCGACGATCACGGCGCTCGGCTTGGCTTCGGTGTGCTTGGCCTCGATCGTCGCTGCGACTCGCAACGGCGCCACGACCGCGCCCAACATCGTGGACTTGTCGGTGCGCACTGCGCTCTGCGATGCCGATGGCAAGATCGGCGGCATCGGGGTCAACGGCACGGGCATCGCGGTCGCGGGCGCTGTGGCCGCGGTTCCCAGCCCGCTGGCGCTCATCGATGGCATCGGCGCGACGGCGACGGGCGGCGCGGCGTGCGCGGGCGGCGTCTTGTCGACCCAGTCCGACGCAACCGGCACGCCGATCATGGTCGAGGTCGGGGTCGCGGCGGGTAAACCATTGCCAGCCGCGGGGGCGGTATTGGCATTTGCGAGTGCCGCGGCGAGCGCAGCACCCGAGGGGCTCTTCGGACGCGGCGGTTCTGCGGTCAGGATGCTCGGCGCGGGCTTGCGCGGCATGCCGGCGAGGTACTGCGCGATCTTCGTGTCGTCGTCGGTGTAGCCGGCCTCGTCGAGGAACTCCTCGATCTCGACCGCCATCACCTTGAGGCTCTGATAGCGATTGGATGGATTGCGCGACAGCGCGCGCATGCAGATCGCGCTGAGCTCGGCCGGGATGTTCGCGTTGATCTCTTCCGGCGGCGTGATCTCGCGGTCCGTCACGGCGGCCCGCACGGCTGCATCGTTCATCGCGTCGAACAGCCGCTGATGCGTGAGCGTTTCCCACATCACGGCTCCGAGCGAGAACACGTCGCTGCGGCGATCGCCGGATCCGCTCGCGATCTGCTCGGGCGCGCTGTAGCCGAGGCTGCCAGCATCGGCTTCTTCGAGTGTTGCTGCGCCCGTCGACGCGAGGCCGATGCGCGACGGAGTGATCGGTCCGATCGCCTTGCCGGCGCCGGCCTTTTGCTGCGCGGCATGCGCGAGCATCGCGATCTTGCCGATCACGCGCGCGCTGCTGAGCTCGTCGAGTCGCTTGCTGTCGCGGCCGGCATCGATCACCGCGCGAAGCGTGTCGCTGGATCCCACGGGCACATCGTAACGTAGGGACGACCCTTTCGCCCGTGTTCCAACCCTGCACAATTGTTGGCGCTTAGTAGCCTACATCACGGCTGACGAGCCCCTGCCGCGGGGTGCCCGCCTCGAGCGCGGCCACGTTGGCAAGCAGGACTTCGACGCACCGTTCGACGTACCTCTCCCCCAGACCCGCGACATGCGGGGTGATCACGAGCCCCGGTACGGTCCATAGCGGGCTCTCGGCCGGAAGCGGCTCGGTCTCGAGCACGTCGAGCGCGGCGCCGCCGAGCCGGCCCGCAAATAGTGCGCGCGAGAGCGCGTCCTCATCCACGATCCCGCCGCGAGCCACGTTGACGATGAACGCGTCGGGGCGCAGCTGGTCGAGGAGCGCGGCATCGAGGAGCCCGCGTGTCTCGGGTGTGAGCGGCACCGCGATCACGATGAACGCTGCATCTGCGACCGCGCGCGCGAGCGACGAGACAGCGACGACCTCGACGCCGGCCTCTCGTTGCGCCCCGGTTCGCGACACCGCACGCACCTGCATCCCGATCGCACGCGCGACCCGCGCGAGGTGCTGGCCGACCGCGCCGTAACCAATGATCGTCATGCGTTGCCCGGCGAGCGTGGGCCGCGGGGTAGGCTCCCACTGACCCGCGCGCTGCTGCTCCGCGAGCTCGGGCAAGCGGCGCACGTGCGCGAGCATCAGCGCGAGCGCATGCTCGACGACATCCGCCGCGAACACGCCACGCATGCCTGCGATCTCGACGTGAGCGGGCAGGTCACGCGACGGCAGCAGCGTGTCGGCGCCGACGCCGAGCAGCTGGATCAGCCGCAGCCGTCTGGCGCCGGCCCAGCCATCCGGCGGCGGTGTCGGCGCGAACAGCACTTCGATCTCGCCAAGAACCCGCGCGAACGCATCGGGCGTCTTGACGCCGATCACCGGTCGCTGCGGCGCGACGCGCCGGACGAGCTCGACCAGGTAGTCCGCCGACTCGTGATACACGTGGATCACGGACAGCGGCATGCCGGTCACGCTACCACGCCGCGCACGGCTCGGCGCCGAGCTCCCCGCCGACGCCGAGGCATTCACCGACGACGGTCTGTGGATCGCGGGCGTCGGACCGGACAGCATGGCCGCAGCCGCCGGGCTCGAGGCAGGTGACTGCGTACGCGCGATCGCCGGCTTGCCGGTTCGCACGCTCGCCGAGCTCGGCGCCGCGCTGCGCCGCGCAGGCGCTGAATTATCGACGACGATCTCGTTCACGCGTGGCGAGGTGCACCACGAACGTGAGGTCGCGGTCGTCACCGTGCCGGTCGAGACGATCGCTGGCGCGCAGGTCGAGCTCGGCTCGTTCGAGGTTCCCGGCGCACGGCTACGCACGATCGCGACACACGTGCCGTCGCCGCGCGCGCTCATCGTGGTGATCCAGGGCATCGCGTGCGAGTCGATCGATCACGCGCTCACGCCCGATGCACCGCTCGCCGGCCTGATCGCCGGCTGGACCGCAGCGGGCTACGACACGTTGCGTTTCGACAAGCGTGGCATCGGCGACAGCGAGGGGGGGCCGTGCCCACGCACGGATTTCGTGACCGAGCTCATCGATGCGCGCACCATCGTCGCGCACGCGAACACGCGCGGGTTGCCGCTCGTCGTGTTCGGTCACAGCGTCGGCGGCATCATCGCGTCGCAGACCGCGCCGACCCTCGCACTCGCCGGTGTGATCGTCTACGGCACGCCGGTGATGCGCTGGCTCGCGTGTCTGCAAGACAGCGCGCGCCGTCAGATGATGTTGCGCGGTTCGAGCGCTGACGCGATCGACGCACAGGTTGCCGAGCTCGCGCGCCTCGCTCACACCGGCGAGCTCAACGGTCGCTCCGCGGCGTATCACGCGCAGCTCGACGCGCTCGATCTCGAAGAGGCGTGGCGTGCGGTCTCGGTGCCGATCCTCGTCGTGCGCGGCGAGCACGACTGGGTCGTTGCCGAGGACGATCAGGCACGCATCGCGTCACTCGCCGTCGGACCGACGACGATCGTCGACGTGCCGAACCTCGATCACCTGTTTGGTTGGCACGCCGATCGCGACGAGAGCTTGCGCGACTACGGCATCGGCGCGTTTGGTCCCGCGATCGTCGATGCGACCGTCGCGTGGCTCGCGACCACCGTGTAGGCTCGATCCATGTCGTTCGATCCATGCGCGAGCTGCCGGCGTCACGTTGCTGCGGGCGATCGCGAGTGCCCGTTTTGCGGTGCTGCATCCACGCCTTCGGCCGTGCGCACTGCGCCGCTGGCCGGCCGACTGTCGCGTGCGGCCGTGTTCGCGGGACTCACCGCCTGCTGGTCGAGCAACGACGCCGCGCAACCGCAGACACCGCCCCCACGCCCGCCACCCGACGCGCAGGTCGTCGATGCCGAGGTCGCGAGCTCCAGCACCGCGGCGCTCAGCGGCGTCGTCACCGAAGCGGGCACCAGGACGCCGATCGCGAATGTCACCGTCGAGCTGCGCGATGCGAACGGCCAGGTCACAGCGACGACCACCAACGAGCGCGGCGCCTACGAGCTCGTCACCATCACGCCGGGCGACTACCAGCTCGTGTTCCGGTACAGCAGCTACGATTCCGTGGGCTCGGCGCAGCAACCGGTGAGCGTTCGCGACGTGCCTGCGCGCGTCGATATTGCGATTCCCCTGCTCCGGCGCGCGCCGATTCCCAAGCCGTACGGTGCGCCGCCCGCACGACGCCGCATCGTCTAGACTCACTGGATGGACCTCGTCCCGTGCATTCACTGCCGTCGCCACGTCGGCGTGTTCGAGACGACGTGTCCGTTCTGTGCGCGTAGCGCGCCGGAGCAGCGGCCGCAGCTCGCGTTCGCGGGCCGGCTGACGCGCGCGGCGATCTTCTCGGCCGCCGTGGTCGCGTGCGACTCGAAGCCTGCCGCGCCGACACCCGCGCCGATCCCGGCGCAGTCCGATGGCGCGATCGACGACGATCTCGAGAAGATGCTCGATGTCGATCGCAACACCGCTGATCGTCCCGCACCGCCGGTCACCGATGCCGGACTGCCCGATGCCACCGTCGCGGTCGCTGCACCGGATGCGGGGATCTCCGACGAGCAGCGCAAGGCGGACGAGCAAGCGAAGCGGCTCCGCAAGCAGAAAGCACTCGAGCATCAGAAGGAGCTCGAGCGGCAGCGCATCCGGATCCAGGTCAATAACAAGCCGTACGGTGCACCGCCGGCTCGGCGTCGCGTCGTGTGACCTACAGGTCTTCGACGATCAGCTCGAACTTGCCCTGATCGAACGGCAGACCCGGCGCTCGCTCGATCTGCACGAGCCGCTCTCGCTTCCCCGCGCTCTGCATCTCGAGCGCGCGGTGATGACACCACGGGTTGTTGCCCGGCTTGCCGAGGATGGCCTCGCCGGTCCACGTGCAGCCGCCGAGGCAAACATCGGCGTAGTAGCAACTCCTGCAGTAGCCCCACAGCGAGTCGGCCGTGCGGCCACGGTTGTAGCGCATCGGTGCAGCGCGCTCCCAGATCTCGACGAGCCGCGCGTCGCGCACGTTGCCGCTGCCCCACGTGGTGGTCGCCATCGACGGACAACCTTTGATCGTACCGTCCGCCTCGATGCCGAGGCCCCACACACCGGCGCCGCAACCGACGTGATGTCCGCGCGGCAACGTTCCGCGCAGCGTGGTCTCGTACGGTCCGAAATAGCCGACGTTGTTGCCAGGCCACAACAGCACATCGGCTTCCTTGCAGCGTGCGGCGAGCTTCTCGAGCTGCGGGAACAGCTCGAGTAGATCGTACGGCTGCAGGATCCAGTCGGGGCGATCGGCGGCGCGCCCCATCGGCACGGTGAGCTGGATCTGCCAGCTGTGCGCGCCGTGCGTGATGATCGTCTCGAGCACGTCGGCGAGATCCGGCATGCTGAGCCGATTGATCTGCGTGTTCGCCGAGACGCCAACATCGGCTGCGCGCAGGTTCGCGATCGCTTCGATCGCCGAGTCCCACGATCCCACGACGCCGCGCTGCGTGTCGTGTGTCGCGCGCATCCCATCGAGCGAGACGCTCGCCGAGAGGAGACCTGCTTGCTTTGCGGCGCGCGCTCGCTCGGCCGTCATGCCGCGGCCGCCCGTCGTGAGCAGCGGCTCCATCCCGCGCTCCGCGATGCGCTCGATGATGTCGAGCCAGTCCTCACGCAAGTACGACTCGCCGCCGATCAGCACGACTTCGATCACGCCGAGCTCGGCGAGCTGGTCGACGAGCGACAGTGCCTCGGCCGTGGTCAGCTCATCGGGGCGAGCACGTCCGGCTCGCGAGCCGCAATGGCCGCAGGCGAGATCGCAGGCGAGCGTGATTTCCCACACGGCCAGGATGGGCCGCGCCGCGACGTCGATGTCGCGCACCTGCTCGGCGAGCGGCAGGTTCCGCCGCGCCGGCGGTGCCTTTGGCGCGATGGGGAGTTTCTTCACCTTTCCAGGGGTATCACGTAAGATGTGAGCCGATGCGGATTGCTATCGGTTTGCTTGCGCTCACAGCGGCGTGCGGAGACGACGGGAACATGCTTCCGATCGGCGGTGGCGGCAACGATGGCGGGTTCCTGTTCCCCGATGGGTCGACGGTTCCCAGCGACTCCGGGAACGACGGCGGTGTCGATGCCACGGTCGCGCCCACCGATGCCAACGAGTTCGTCGGTCGCGTGTGCCTGCTCA
>JBBQFU010000235.1:0-13824 GCA_038322185.1 Haliangiales bacterium | reverse complement strand
GAAGTGGCCGACCAGCGTGGGGATGTCCTCGCGCCGCGCGCGCAGCGGTGGGAGCTCGATCGGGACGACCGCGAGGCGGTAGAACAGATCCTCGCGGAACCGCGCGGCCGCGATCTCTGCCTGCAAATCCTTGTTCGTCGCGGCGACCACGCGGACGTCGACCTTGATCGTCTCGGCACCGCCGACCCGCTCGAGCTCGTTCTCCTGCAGCACGCGCAGCACCTTCGCCTGCGCGCTCGGATTCATGTCGCCGACCTCGTCGAGGAACAGCGTGCCGCCATCGGCGAGCTCGAACTTGCCGCGCCGCTGCTGGGTGGCCCCCGTGAACGCACCCTTCTCGTGACCGAACAGCTCGCTCTCGATCAGCTCCGATGGGATCGCCGCACAGTTGAGCTTCACGAACGCACCCTCGGCGCGCTTGGAGTGATCGTGGATCGCGCGCGCGACGAGCTCCTTGCCGGTGCCGTTCTCACCGGTGATCAGCACGCGGCCCGTGGTCGGTGCGGTCTTGGAGACCTTGTCGAAGATCGCGCGCATCGCGGCACCGCGGCCGACCATCGCGAAATCGGCCCGGACCCGGCCGCGTACCCGCTGGTGCTCGCTCTGCAGGCGGGCGAACGACAGGGCGTTCTGGACCGTGATCAGGAGCTTGTCGCCGGACAGGGGCTTCTCGATGAAGTCGTGGGCCCCGCCCTTGGTGGCCTGAACGGCGGTGTCGATGGTCGCGTTGCCCGACATCATCACGACGATCGTCTCGGGCTTGGCGGCTCGCAGCTTCGGCAGGACCTCCAGGCCGGTCTCCCCGGGCATCATCACGTCCAGGAGGACCATGTCGATGTCGTGCTCGACGAGCTTGGCGAGGCCTGCAGCCCCGCTCCCCGCGACCTCGACCGTAAAACCCTCTAGCTCGAGCGACCGCCGGACGGTCGTCAGGATGTTGGGCTCGTCGTCGATGACGAGAATCGTGCTGCGCGCCACGACAGGACCCTAGCAGATTTGACTAACGTGCTGCGTCCATTTAGGTTTCACGGCATGGGGAGAGTCCTTTTCGCGCTCGCCGTCGTGCTGGCGTTCCTGAGCGCGTGTGGTGACAAGCCAAAGAAACCGGGCTGCGCCGGCGACAAGGATTGCAAGAACGGTCTCGTCTGCGACGCGAACAAATGCGTCGCGTGCAAGACCGACGCGCAGTGTCCCAAGGGCAAGAAGTGCAGCGGCAATGCATGCGTCGCGAAGGCGCAGTGCGAGAAGGACGATCAGTGTCCACTCGGTCAGGTCTGCCAGTCCGGCTCGTGCAAGCCGTGCGCTGTCGACGGTGAGTGCGGTCCCGGTGGCGTGTGCCAGGCCGGCATCTGCGCGCGTCCCAAGGCATGCGCCAAGGACGAAGAGTGCGCCGACGACGAAGACTGCACCGATGGCCTGTGCCGCAAGGCCAATCAGGGCTCGAACATCGACGCGGGCTGCACGCTACAGACCGTCTACTTCGGCTTTGACGACTCGTCGATCCAGGCGAGCGAGCGCGACCGCCTCGACGGCAACTACGCCTGCATGGCGAAGAACAAGACGCAGTCTGCGCTGCTGTTCGGTCACACCGATACGTCGGGTACCGAGGAGTACAACATCGCGCTGTCCGAGCGCCGCGCGCAGTCGGTCGCCGACTACCTCGCGCGCCTCGGTGGCGATCCCGCGAAGATGCAGGTCGTGCCCAAGGGCGAGACCGAACCGACCGGCAACGGCGACGACAAGGACCGCCGCGTGGAGTTCAAATGGCGCTGAAGCTCACTGCCCTGTCGCTCGCGCTCACCGGCTCGCTGGCTGGCTGCTTCTGGTCGACGACCAAGAGCGAGGGCCAGGCCATGCGCAAGGACATCACCGCGCTACAGGGCCGCCTCGACACCAAGGAGCAGAGCCTCGAGGCCAAGATCAAGGAGCTGCAGGCCGTCCTCGACGAGGCGACCAAGGTGCTCAAGCGCAACAGTGCCGACCTCGGCGCCGACGTCGACGCGCTACGCTCGGACATCCGTCAGGCCAATGGCCTCGTGACGGCGGTCAACAACGGCGTCAACGAGCTCAAGGTCGCGTTCGACAAGTACCGCAAGGACAACGACGCGCGCCTCGACGGCCTCGAGCAGCGCCTCGCCCAGATCGAGAGCGGCAAGCCGAGCGCGAACAGCGGCCCCGATGATCTGTGGAAGCTCGGCACGCAGGCGTTCGAGGCCGCGCGCTACAACGATGCGCTCGAGATCTACAAGCGCCTGGTGCAGAGCTATCCCACGCACGCGAGGGCCGACGACGCGCAGTACTTCCGCGGCCAGGCCTATACGAACCTCAAGGAGTGGGACAAGGCGATCGGCGTGTACCAGCAGCTCGTCGAGAAGTACGCCGACAGCGACCTCGCTGACGAAGGCATGTACTTCGCCGCGCTCGCCGCTCAGCAGCTCAAGAACTGCACCGAGGCGCGCACGTACCTCGGGATCCTCAAGTCGAAGTATCCGAAGTCCAACGTCACCAAGCAGGCGAACGATCTCGAGGCGCAGCTCAAGAAGGACGCGAAGGTCAAAGCGAAGTGCTCGTCGTAACGAGCGCTCCGCTTACTTTCCGCCGGCCTTCTTGAACTGTTCGAGCGCGTCCTTCTTCAGCTCGTACTTCGGAGCGAGCTTGCTGTGGCACACGTTGCACGTCTTGATCTTTGCGTCCTTCATGAACTTCTTCATCGCGTCCTTCGCCGCGGGCTGACCGCCCTTGGTGCAGGCCGCCTTGAGGAGCTCGGTCTTGGGCGCCGTCGTGTTGCACGCAGTGACCGCCTCCGCCTCGGACGACGTCAGCGTTGCGATACCGAGCGAAGCCACGATCGTTGCGATGGAAGCGAGGATTCCCAATTTGGCCATGACGAGTCCTTTGGACGGGGCAGCAGGCTGGTTATTCACGGAGAATTCCCGTGCAACCGCCCGTGAGTATTATGCAATGCGCGAGCGGCCTCCGCCACATCCGCGGCACCGTTCACGGCGCTGATCGCGCACACGGCTGTGACCCCCGTCGCAAACAGGGCAAACGCGCGGTCTGGCGTGACGCCGCCGATGGCCACGACCGGGATGTTCGCTGCGATCGCCAGCGAAACCGCGTCGAGCAGCGCGTCGAGACCCTGCACCGGATCGGGATTGTCCTTCGTGGTCGTCGCGAACACCGGGCCGTACGCGATGTAGGCAGGACGCTCGGCGATCGCCGCCATCACTTGCTGTGGATTGTGTGTGGAGATGCCAATCGCGAGACGGTCTCCCGCGAGCGCGCGCGCTTCAGCGATCGGCAGGTCGGTCTGCCCGAGATGAACGGCGTCGGCACCCACCGAGAGCGCGATATCGACCCGATCGTTGATCACGAGTAGCGCACCCGCCTCGGTGCACACCGCGCGGGCCATGCGAGCGACGCGAACGATCTCGTCAGCGCTCGCCGGCTTGAGGCGAACCTGGAGCACGCGCGCCCCGCCCGCGCCGACGAGCGTGCGGGCGAGCTCGATGTCGTCGCGATCGAGCACCGCATAGAAACCAGTACGCAGAGCGTCGAGCATGGTTACAGTCTCAGCGCATCTGCAGCTCGAGCTGCTCGAGCTCGCGGGCCTTGTCACGCAAGGCGGCGGCACGCTCGAACTCGAGGTCGGCCGCGGCCTGCCGCATCTCGGTACGCAGCTTGTCGATCGCGGCACGCAGCGAGTCGATGTCGTCGATCTTCTTGAGATCGATCGCCGCGATCTGTACCGCACGGCCCTTCTTGGGCAGCGGTTCGGCGATTTGCATCTCCATGATCTTGCGCCTCGCCGACTTCGGCGTGATGCCATGCTCCGTGTTGTAGGCCTCCTGCACCGCGCGGCGCCGACGGGTCTCGCCGACGGCGTGGCGGATGGAGTCGGTCTCCTTGTCCGCATAGAGGAGGACCTTGCCCTCGACGTTGCGGGCGGCGCGGCCGATCGTCTGGATCAGCGAGCGCGACGAGCGCAGGAACCCCTCCTTGTCGGCGTCGAGAATGCCGACGAGCGAGACCTCGGGGATGTCGAGACCTTCACGCAGGAGGTTGATGCCGACGAGCACATCGAACTCGCCGCGGCGCAGATCGCGAATGATCTGGATGCGCTCGAGCGTGTCGACATCGGAGTGCAGGTACTTCACGCGGACGCCGATCTCTCGGTAGTACTCGGTGAGATCCTCGGACATGCGCTTGGTGAGCGTCGTGACGAGCACGCGATCACCCTTGGCCACGCGGTCGCGAATCTCGGCGAGCAGATCGTCGACCTGGTGCGCGACGGGCCGAACCTCGACCACCGGATCGAGCAGACCGGTCGGGCGAATGATCTGCTCGACGACGACACCCTTGGCCTCGTTGAGCTCCCAGTCGGCCGGTGTCGCCGACACGTAGAGGCCCTGCTTGGCGCGCTGGCGCCACTCGTCGAAGCGGAGCGGGCGGTTGTCGAGCGCGCTCGGCAGGCGAAAGCCGAACTCGACGAGCGTCTCCTTGCGCGAGCGGTCGCCGTTGTACATCGCGCCGATCTGCGGAACGGTCTGGTGAGACTCGTCGACGATGAGGAGATAATCGTCGGGGAAGTAATCCATCAGCGTCGGCGGCGGCTCGCCGGCACTGCGCTGGGTGAGGTGGCGCGAGTAGTTCTCGATGCCCGAGCAGAAGCCCATCTGCTCGATGGACTCGAGGTCGTACATCGTTCGCTGCTCGAGACGCTGGCGCTCCAGCAGCTTACCTTCGCGCGACAGCTGCTCGAGGCGACCCCTGAGCTCGGCGCGGATCGATTCGCAGGCGCGGCGCATCGTCTCCTTGGGCGTCGCGTAGTGCGAGGCCGCGAAGATGACCGAGCGCTCGAGCTTGCGCTTGATGCCGCCACGCAGCGGATCGATCTCGGCCATCGACTCGATCTGATCGCCGAACCACTCGATCCTGATCGCGGTGTCGGCCTCGTACGCCGGGAACACCTCGACGGTATCGCCGCGCACGCGGAACGTGCCGCGATGGAAGTCGACGTCGTTGCGCTCGTACTGCAGCTCGACGAGCCGGCGCAGCACGTCGTCGCGATCGACCGCAGTGCCGACGTCGAGCTCGCACGTCATCGTCGCGTAGGTCGCGCGATCGCCGATGCCGTAGATGCACGAGACACTGGCAACGATGATCACGTCGCGTCGCGACAGCAGCGCGAACGTCGCCGCGTGCCGCATGCGATCGATCTCTTCGTTGACGATCGAGTCCTTCTCGATGAACGTGTCCGTGGTCGGAACGTACGCTTCGGGCTGGTAGTAATCGTAGTAGCTGACGAAGTAGTGGACGGCGTTGTCGGGGAACAGCTCCTTGAACTCGCCGTACAGCTGCGCCGCCAGGATCTTGTTGTGCGCGATGATCAGCGTCGGCCGCCCGGTCTCGGCAATGACGTTCGCCGCAGTGAACGTCTTGCCGGAGCCGGTGATGCCGAGCAGGACCTGCGCTTCGTCGCCGCGCTTCAAGCCTTCGACGAGCTCGCGGATCGCCTTCACCTGATCGCCAGCCGGTTCGAACGGCTTCTTCAGGTTGAACGGTGAACCAGACCGCGCGGGGAGCTCCGGAGGCGGACTGCCCTCGTCGCTACGTCGCGCTTTCTTGCCGCGGTAGGAGGCCACGGCAGGCACTCTAGCAGGCTTGTCCGGCACCGCTGCTCAGTGTTTCTGGCTCGCCATGCGCTGCTGGATTTCCTCCGGCGTCAGCTGTTCGACGATGGCGCAGATCGACCACTGGTTTCCGCCCGGGTCCTGCACCGTCGCGCTGCGATAGCCGTAAAACGCATTCTTGGGCTCCGTGACGCTCTTGGCGCCGGCGTCGAGCGCGCGCTTGTACGTCGCGTCAACCTCGTTACCGCTCTCGACGTAGTACGACAGCATCGCCGGCATCGCGGCATGTCCCGCGTCCGCGTTCGCTTCGCCGAGCATCACGACGGAGTTACCGAGCATCACTTCGGCGTGGAAGATCTCACCGCCGGGGCCCTCGTACTTGTCGACGACTTTGCCGCCAAACGCGCGCTCGAGGAACGCGATGACCTTGGAAGCGCCGACAACGGCGAAGCCCGGCGTGACGGTGTTGTGCCCGGTCGGGCGGGGATGCTTTGCATTCATCTCGATCGTCATGACTGGATCCTTTGCACAGGTTCGTTCGCTAGCGGCGGGAGTGCGCGAGCCACTGCCACCACGCATAGTGAGTCTTGTCGTCGCGCGAGGTCACTTGGTCGGCACCGCGTGAAGGCCGACGATATTGCCGTCGAGATCCTCGATCTGGCCGATCGTGCCGTGCTCGCCGATCGCGGTCTCCGGCATCACGATCTTCGCTCCGGCTTCAGCCGCACGCGCCAGGCACGCGCGGACACCATCATGCGCGTCGAGATAGACGACCGTTCCGCCGGCCGGGACCTTGCCCTTGGCGCTCGCGATGAGACAGCCGTTGGAGCCGAGGATCACCATCTGGCTCGGGCCCTCGTCGGTCGCGGCGAGCTTGGTGTCCAGCATCGCGCCGTACAGTGCGATCGCCTTCGGGACGTTCGAGACCGGGATCTCGAACCAGTTGAGGATGGATTTCGTGGCGTCAGGGGTCTTGGTCGGTGTGTTTGACATGACTCGACCTTGGACCCCTTTTGTGACAGCCTTTTGTCAACTTTGAATAAGAAGATCTCGGGATGAGAAAAAAGAGCCGTCTGTTCGCCATCGCCGAGGCCCTGCGCGCCCGCCGCACCGGGGTGACCGCTGGCGAGCTCGCGCAGCGGTTCAACGTCACGCTGCGCACGATCTACCGAGATCTCGAAGCGTTGCAGGACGCCGGTATGCCGATCCGCGCCGACCGCGGCCGCGGTGGGGGCTACGCGCTCGACAAGAACTATCAGCTACCGCCGGTGAACTTCACCGCGCGTGAAGCGGCGCTGCTCGTCGTGCTCGCGCGCATGGCGAGCGAGCAGCGCTTGATGCCGTTCCCCGCGACGATCGAGCGAGCGGCCGACAAGGTCCGCGCAGCGCTCACGACGTCGGCGCAGCGCGAGCTGCTCACGCTCGTCAAGGAGCTGCAGATCGTCGGCGTGCCGTCGCTGCCGATACCCGCAAAAGTTCGCGAGGCGATCGAGACCGCATGGTTCGAAGGCCGCACGCTGCGCATCGTGTACGAGAAGAAGGCGTGGCAGCACCAGCCGCGTCTCGTGAAGATCAGAAACCTCGTGTTCGATCGCAGCGTGACGCTGCTCAACTGCCTCGACCTCGAGAAGAACGAAGACCGCCAGTTCCGCCTCGACAAGATCGTGCAGGCGACCGTGCTCGACGTCGCGGCCTAACGACGCAGATACAGGATGCGCCAGACCGGCAGGCCGGTCTCCTCGGCGTTCTGCTCGCGCCAGCTGCGCACGCCGTACGGATTGCCCTGCTTCCAGAACGCCCACTCGCCGGCCTGGTTCACGAACCGGTCGGCGACATCACCGTCGAAGCTCGACATCGAATCGATCGCGATATCCCAGACGTCGGTCTGCACGAACAGCTCGCCGCCGGGGCGCAGCAGATACGCGATCTGCTCGGCGAGCGCCTCGTCGACCATCCGTCGCACGTGATGCCGCCGTTTGAACCACGGATCCGGAAAATTCACGTACACGCGAGACGCCGCGCCCTCGGTGAACACCATCGAGGTGTGCAGCTGCGCGTGACACCACACCGCCTGCACGGGAAGCCCGGTCTTCTTCGCCTTGCGCTCGACGTAGCCGACGTAGTCCTCGCGGATCTCGAGGCCGATGTAGTGACGCGACGGATCTGCGGCCGCACGCTCGAACAGGAACTGCGCGTCGGCACACCCGATCTCGACCTCGACCGGGCGAGCCGGATCGAGCACCGGGACCTTGCCCCGGAACTTCTCGAAGAACACGTCCGTCGGATTGACGTGTTGCCGGATCCGCATCGCCGCCGACCTGTACCACGAGTCCGCGCGCTGATCACGACGACCTGGGGGATCACCAGCGAGCGTCGAGCGCGACGTAGCCGAACTGGCGCACGTTGAGCGGCGACGACAGGGCGTCGAGCTCGGCGCGATTCACCCAGCGCCACGCCCCGAACTCGTCGTTCGGCGTGACCTCGAGGCCGTCGGCGATCTCGCACACAAACACGAAGTTCATGTGCATGCCCTTGCTGCCGGCCTGGTGCTCCTCGTAGCCGATCAGACCCGCGGGAACACCGTCGAGCGCACCGGCGAGCGTGTGGAACGCGCCGGCCAACCCGGTCTCCTCGCGCAGCTCGCGTACCGCGGCCTCGAGTGGGGTCTCGCCGGCCTCGAGCTCGCCGCCGATCGGCAGCCACGTCTTCAGCCGGCGATGCTCGATCACGAGCACGCGATCACCACGCCGCGCATAGACGGCAACCGAGAACGCACGACGAGCTTCCGTCATGGCAACACCTCAAAGGCGAGTGCATTCGACGACCGGCCACTGACGATCACGATCACCTGCGTATCACCGGCAGGCACGATCGATGGCACCTGGAACTCCCAGCGCTCGTCGGTGGCCGAGAGGAGCGCCGCCCGATAGCTCGGCACGTCGAGCCCGAGCTGGACCTCTCCGCCCAGCCCCATGCACGTCGGCTCGGCCAGACACAGCCGCTCACCGGTCAGCGTGATCGTCACGCCATTCCCCGCGGCCGCCGGCGAAACACTGTCGAGCCTGGGACCACCATCATCCGCGCACGCGCAGACGAGCAGCAGCACCGGCCCTAACCCCAGAGTTCGTCTGGGCTGAGCCGCATCGCGGCGGCAGAGCGGAACGATCCGGCGCTCCGCCCCCCGCGTCCTTGCGTTCCAATCAGGAGCGCGGCGGGGCGGCGCCTCGGCCTCGTCCACTCTGCTCCGCGATCTCGGCACATCCCAGACGAACTCTGGGGTTAGCTTCACTTCGGAACTTTGTCCCAGTCCGAGAGGAACTTCGCGAGACCGAGATCCGTGAGCGGATGCTTCGTGAGCTGGAGCAGAACGCTGAGCGGGCACGTCGCGACGTGCGCGCCCATGCGAGCCGCCTGCTGCACGTGCATCGGATGGCGAACGCTCGCGACGAGGACCTCGGTCGCGTAGCCGTAGTTCTCGTAGATCTCGAGGATCTCGCTGATGAGCTGCATGCCATCGGTGGAGATGTCGTCGAGACGGCCGACGAACGGCGAGATGTACGCGGCGCCGGCCTTCGCGGCGAGCAGCGCCTGCGTCGACGAGAAGCACAGCGTGACGTTGGTCTTGATGCCCTCGTCGGTGCACGTGCGAACGGCCTTGAGCCCCTCCGCGATCAGCGGGATCTTGACGACGATGTTCGGGCGCAGCGCCGCGAGCTCGCGCGCTTCCTTCATCATGTCGTCGTACTTGGTGCCGACGACCTCGGCCGAGACCGGGCCTTTGACGATGTCGCAGATCTCGAGCAGGACCTCGCGGAACTTGCGGCCGGTCTTGGCGACCAGCGACGGGTTCGTGGTCACTCCGTCCACGAGGCCCATCATGGCGGCCTCGCGGATCTCCTTCACATCAGCGGTATCGATGAAGAACTTCATAGTGCGCGGGCCTCGCTTGAGGTTTCGTGAACGACGCCCTAGTCTGCGCCGACGCTGCACCTTACGAGGGCCCACTGACGGAATCAACCAGCAATACATTCGTCGGCACCGTCGACGTTCCAGCGAAAATCGATCGCGATCGGTACTTTCGCGAGCTGTCGTATCTCGAGCTGTCGGCGTTGTTCGCGGGTCCGCTCAAGCCGAGCTCGCTTGCGAAGTGGGCCGAGGTTCCGCCGAACACGATCGGGCTCGTCGCACCGTTTCCGCTCACGCATCGCAAGCCGCCCGCCGGCAGCAAGCTGTGGACGCACGACGCGACCTCCGGAGATTTTCGCGACAGCGAGATGAGCAGAGCAACGCTCGCACCGCTGGTCGAAGCGATCACATCGACGCGCGCACGCTCCGTCATCTTCCGATCCGACGAATCGCTCTCACCCTCGGCGACGAATCGAGATGCCCTGCGCAAATTCTTCGCGGAGATCGCGACGGCCGAGCTGCTCGGTGTCGAGCGCATCTGGATCCCGGGCGGATTGTGGGAAGTACGTTCAGCCGCCAAGCTCGCTTCAGAGCTCGGGGTGACGCTCGCGTTCGATCCGCTCGTGCGTGAGCCGGGCGAGCCGGTCGAGGTTCATCACGACCTCGAGGTGAGCGCGCTTTACCTGCGGCCCGAAGGCGCTCGCGCCGGAACGATCCGGAATGAGCGACTCGAGGACATCGCCATGCTCATGGAGCATTACGACACCCTCGAGATCACGGTCGCGTTTGCGTCACCAGAACGCTGGCAAGACGCGCGCAACCTACTGAAGTTGTTGCGTGGAGAAGAAGAAGACTAGAAGACGAACGTGGCCAGCGGGATCGGCAGCTCGCCGGTCTTCTTGGTCATCTCGGTGATGTTCGGCGATGAACGACGCTCCACCATCTGGATGATCGGCTGAGACTTCCGCGACGGAACGGCGACGGTCTTCTTGGCGCGCGTTCCGTTTCCCTTACGCGCCGCAGGGCGCGCGGTCTTCACCTGATTTCGCATTCAATTTCCCCCAGTGCCTTGTCCGCCCACGACTCTACGAATCGGGGTCGCGACAAGTCAATGTAGGCAATCTGATTCCTTTACTTCCACCGGGTCGCTTCGTATAACGCCCCCTCTTTTCGACGGAGTTCCAAGGATTTATGGAAGATACGCGCGCCTTTACAGTGACGCTTCTCACGGGTTCGGCACTGCAAACGCAGGTCGATATTCTGGCCATCACCACCTTTGGTGACCCGACCAAGGACGCTGTTTTCAAATCGGCAGACCAGGCCCTGGGTGGACATCTCGCCGAGGTCGCGAAGGCGGAGTCGTTCGAAGGAAAGAGCGGTCAGTCGCTGACCGTCTATACCCACGGCAAGCTAGGGGCGAAACGCGTCGTTATCGCGGGTGCAGGCGGTCGCAATGACTTCACGAACGCCGCGATCCGCGATGTCGCTGCGTCGATCGCACAGCTCGCGAACAAGACTGGCGCGCAGTCGATCGCGTTCGTCGTTCCCGCACTCGGTGCAAATCGTGAGTCTGCAGTCGTGCAGATGGCAGTCGAAGGTCTCTATCTCGGCAGCTACAAGTTCGGTCGGTATCTCACCGGTGACGACCACAAGAAGCCGCAATCGCTCCAGTCATTCGGCATCATTCTCGATCCAAAGGGCAAGAAGCCCACTGCCGCTCAGACTCGGACTCTCGAGACCGCGATGTCGCGCGGTGCAGTGATCGCGCAGTCGATCAACTACGCACGCGACCTCATCAACGAGCCCGCCGCGATCGCGACGCCCGCTCACATCGCGGGTCACGCGCAGACGATCGCGAAGAAGCACAAGGGCTCGCTGACCGTCACCGTTCTCGATGCGAAGGAGTGCGCCAAGCTCGGCATGGGCATGTTCCTCGCCGTCGGACAGGGCTCCGAGCAGGAGCCGAAGTTCGTCCACATGACCTACAAGCCGGCGAAGAAGGCGAAGAAGAAGATCGCTTTCATCGGCAAGGGCGTCACGTTCGACTCTGGCGGCTATTCGCTCAAGCCGAGCACGGCCATGGAGGACATGAAGATCGACATGTCCGGCGCGGCAGCTGTCATCGCCGCGATGGATGCGATCGCGACTCTCGGCTCCGAGAACGAAGTGCACGTGGTGTCTGCGCTATGCGAGAACCTGGTGTCCGGTCGCGCCTACAAGCTGGGTGATGTCCTCAAGTCGATGGACGGCACCACGGTCGAGATCAACAACACCGATGCGGAAGGCCGCCTGACGCTCGGTGACGCGATCACGTACACGCGCCAGAAGATCCAGCCGGACGAGATGTTCGACTTCGCGACGCTCACCGGCGCGTGCATGGTGGCGCTCGGCCCGTACACGGCCGGCGTGATGTCCGATAACGAGCCGCTCGTGAAGTCCTGGCTCGCGACCGCGGAGCGCGCGGGCGAGGACATGTGGCGCCTGCCGCTCAACAACCGTCTTCGCGAGCAGCTCAAGAGCCCGATCGCTGACATGCGCAACACGGGCGACCGCTACGGCGGCGCGATCACCGCGGGCCTGTTCCTCAAGACGTTCGCCAAGGACACTCCGTGGGTCCACGTCGACATCGCAGGACCGGCGTCGACGTCGGCCGGCCGCCCGTCTCAGCCCAAGGGCGGGACAGGCTTTGCGGTGGCCACGATCGTCGAGTACGCGACCGCAAAACGCTGATGTACGTTGATCTGCGTAGCAGCCGTATACCGATTTGTCAAAGAATCTCGCGCGGTTGACTCGTTGCGCAATTTGACAATGCCCCTCCCGGCTGCTACCATTTCAAAGCATTGAAGCCGCAAGAATTCGCAGTAGGGGACAAGGCTGTTTATCCAGTTCACGGGGTAGCCGAGGTCGTAGCGCACGAGCTGCGCGACGTCGGTGGCAGCAAGGTTCCGGTCTACATCCTCAAGATCCTCGACTCGGGGCTGAAGATCATGATTCCGACCACGAACGCAGGTTCGGTCGGCCTCCGTGATCTCATCACCTCGAAGCAGGTCAAGGAGGTCTATTCGATCCTCAAGTCTCGGGATATCCCGCGCGACACGCAGACGTGGAATCGCCGGTATCGCGAGTACATGGAGAAGATCAAGACCGGCTCCGTGTTCGAGATCGCAGAGGTCATGCGTGACCTCTGTGTTCTTCGGACCACAAAGGAGCTGTCGTTCGGCGAGCGCAAGATGCTCGATACCGCGCGCGGCCTGATCATCAAGGAGCTCGCGCTCGCCAAGGGCGTGGGCGACGACAAGATCGGCGCCGAGATCGACGATCTGTTCAAGCCCGCCGCTGCTTAGCGGTGCTTAGCGGGCGAACGCGCCGTCAGTAGCGCAGGAACGCGGAGCCCCAGGTGAGGCCCGCACCGAACGCGACCAGGCACACGAGGTTGCCCGGCTTGATCTTGCCGATCTCGATCGCCTCGTGCATGCAGATCGGAATCGAAGCGGCCGTGGTGTTGCCGTACTTCATGATGTTGTTGTGCGTCTTCTCGGCGGGCATGCCGATCATCTGCGCGACCATCTGATTGATCCGCAGATTCGCCTGGTGCGGGATCATCATGTCGATCTCGGCGATGCTCTTGATGCCGTTCGCCTGCATGCCTTCCATGATCGCCTGCGGCATGCGCGTGACCGCGTGCTTGAAGACGTTCTTGCCCTTCATCGCTGGGAAGTGCTTCCGCTCCGCCATCGCCTCGGCGGTGATGCGCGGGTGCTGGCGGCTCGCCGGATACTCTACCCACAGGATTTCCGCGTCGCTGCCGTCGGCATGGATGTGCGTCGACAGGATCATGTGCTTGTCGTCCGTCGCGCGGCCGATCACGACGGCGCCCGCGCCATCCCCAAACAGCACCGTGATGTCGCGGCCTGCGGTCGAGACGTCGAGGCCCGTCGAGTGGACCTCCGAGCCGATCATGAGAATATTCTTGAAGGCGCCACTGCGGATATACGCGTCCGCGATCGACAGCCCGTAGATGAAGCCCGTGCACTGCTGGCGGATGTCGAGGCACGGAATGTCCTTGAGACCGAGCGCACGCTGCACGAACACCGCGGTACCCGGAAACATGAAGTCGGGAGACAGCGTCGCGTAGATCAAGAGGTCGATGTCCTTCGGGGTCAGTCCCGCACGCTCGATCGCTTCGCGGCTCGCCTTGGTCGCCAGATCGCAACCGGTCTCGCCTTCGCTCACCCACCGACGCTCCTCGATCCCCGTCCGCTCGACGATCCACTCGTGGCTCGTC
>JBBQFU010000234.1:0-13855 GCA_038322185.1 Haliangiales bacterium | reverse complement strand
GGCCCGTAATACACGAGCCTCAGCGTCAGCTGTCGCTCGGCAAAATCGACCTGGGCCACGTGACTGAGATTAGCTCACGGCGGCGGCGTGTGGTGCGACATCGCCATCAGCTTGACGGCGACCAATCCAAACACCATCAGGATCACGAAGACGACCATCCAGACCAGTGCGCGCTTGTACGGCGAAGCGGACTTCTCGCGCTTCGCCGTCGCACTCGCGAACATCGTCGCCATCGCCGCGGCGCCGATCTTGGTGAGCTGCGCGTCGGCAATCGGATCGCCCTTGCGCTCGCGATACTTCGTCGCCACCCACTTGAAGGCCTGGTTCTCGGCGGCGAGCGCAAGCAACGCGTCGTGCCGAGCCTGGTTGTCCCAGTCCTCGGTGACCTTGTCCCACGCTGCGGTGACCGCGTCGTGCACAGCTACAGTTTACAGCACCGGCGTGAACGGTGCTGGCGTTGCGATCAGCACGAACACGAGGAGCATCCCGGCCGCGAAGACTTTGCGCTTGGGATCGAGTGGCGTGGGGCTGACCGCCGGGTGGTACTCGCCCGCCTGCCGCCGCATCCAGCCGAGCATCAGCGCCCAGATTCCCCAGGGCAACATGCCGTTCGACGCGTAGAACAGCGCGCCCTTGATGTCGCGGCCGGCCTCGCGCGCGACGAGGAACATGGCGGTCCCGATCATCAGGCCGATGAGCGGCAGCGCGACGTGCAGGCGGGCGGACCAGCGCTCGTGGCTATCCCCGAGCGCGGCCCGGGCCACGTGACCGCCGTCCAGCTGTCCGATCGGAAGCAGGTTGATCATCGTGACCAGCAGGCCGACCCACGCGGCGAGGCCCATCGGGTGGAGCTGCACGTCGACGCCATCGCTTGGCAACCAGCGCCCGAACACCGCGAACTTGAGCACCGCGTAGAGCAGCGAGTTGCCCTCGATCTGGCCGCCCGGGTTGATCGGTCCGACGTGTGACAACGACAGCCCGACGACGAGCAGCGGGATCGCGACGACGAGGCCAGCGATCGGGCCGGACGCACCGACATCGAACAGCGCGCGGCGATCATGGATCGGCGAGCGCATCTGGATCACCGCGCCCATCGTGCCGAGCGACAGCTGCGGCGGCAGCGGGATGAAGTACGGCAGTGAGACATCGACCTTGCGCCATCGCCCGACCACGTAGTGACCGAGCTCGTGACAGGCGAGGATCGACATCAGCGTCGCGCCAAACGCCACGCCACCGAACCACGTGGTGGTGATGCAGCAGGCGACGAACAGCCCGCCGTGCAGCGCCGCATCCCGTTTGGTCACGGCGTAGAGTGTAGGGCATGGCGACGATCAAGTCAGTCCAGCTGTTCTTCCAGGAAGGCAACTCGGACAAGGTCTACAACGCCAAGCTCGTCGACGACGCCGGCGCCTATACGGTGCAGGTCGAGTGGGGCCGCCGCGGCAGCAAGCTCAGCGAGGGCAACAAGTGCGTGCGAGTAAGCCGGGCCCTCGCCGAGCGCGAGTTCGACAAGTGCGTTCGCGAGAAGCGCAGCAAGGGCTACGAAGAAGTCGGGGCTGGCAAAGGACCCGCGCCGGTCGCGCCACCCGTCGGTCAGGGATCGGGCAGCAAGGCGGGTGCGGGCACCAAGCGCGCGAAGGTCGGCCATGCCGCGCAGCTACTGACCGCAATCGGCGACGACGAGCTCGACCGGTTCATGGGCGACGACACGATGATCGCGCAGCAGAAGATCGACGGTGTGCGCGTGCTCGTGACCGTCGGCAAGACGCTCGTCGCGACGAACCGCGATGGCCAGCCCACGCAGATGGCCGGCGCGTCGCTCGGCGGCCTCGCCTACCTGCCGAAGGACACGATCGTCGACGGGGAGGTGATCGGCAACGCGTTCTGGCTGTTCGACGTGCTGCAGCTCGCAGGCGACGACGTGCGCGATCGAGGTTATCTCGAGCGCTGGCAGATCCTCGACGACGAGCTCGAGCCCGCGCTGACTGGAGATGCACGGATCCTGCCTCTCGCGCGCGGCGCAAAGAAGAAGCGGACCCTGCATGACCGGCTGCGCGCTGCAGGTGCCGAGGGCATGGTGTTCAAGCACCGCGACGCGCCGTACACGAGCGGTCGCGGCACCACGCAGCGCAAGTACAAGTTCATCAAGAGCGCCGACGTGATCGTCGTCGAGAACGCTGGCAACGCGTACAAGATGGCGGTCTACGACGGCCGCTCGTTGTTCGTGTGTGGCCACGTGTTCGCCGGCACCACGAACGCGTCGCGCAAGGATCTCGACGCGCGCCTCGGCCGCGGCGAGAAGCCTGTGTGCGAGGTTCGCTACCTGTACGCGACCGACGATCACCAGCTGTTCCAGCCCGTGTTCGTGGGCGTGCGCGACGACAAGATCGCGAAGGCGTGCCTGCGCAGTCAGCTCATCGAGGCCGGGCGCGACGTGATCCTGTAGCTCACGGCGCCATGACGAGCTCGTCGCCCTGCACCTCGAGCACCGCGAGCTCACGCACGAGCTCGCCGTCGACATCCATCGCCGCCGCGCCGCACGCACCATCATCGAGCTTGCCGCGCGCGAGAGCGGACTTGAACGCGCCGCGTGCATCCGGCGAGCTCGCCGCCGCGGCACGCGCCTTGACGACCATCAGCGCCGCATCGAACGCCTCGGCCGCCGCGCTCGTCGGTGTGCGCCGCGTGCGCTGCTGAAACCCGGCGGCGAAGTTCGCAGCGAGGTCGCCGCCACCGCCACCGCCCCACGCATCGACGATGAGCGCGCCTTGCACCGCCTCGCCGCCGCGAATGGGCAAGCTCGGATGATTCCAGCCTGCGCCGCCGACGAGCTGGACGATCTGCGGGATGTGACCGCCGTGCTTGCGCTGCAGCATGTTGGGATCGGCGAACTCCTGCGAGCGCAGCTCGACGCCGAAGTACGGCAGGAACGCGGCGACGAGCGCGGCGCGGTCGTAGCGATCGGGGATGTAGAGCAGCGTGAACGGAACGTCGGGCGAGAACGTCTTGATCCCGTCCTTCGGATTGCGCCGCAAATGCTCGGCGAGCCGCGGGTTTCTCGCGGCATTGAGATTGAGGAACGCTTTGACGTCGGGCTCCAGGTTGCCGCCGGTCGGGTCATACGTGCCCTGCCCTGTCACCTGCAGCTTGAGACGGGTGGCCTCGGCGACGAAGGCGTCCGCCGTCTCCTGGCCGACATCGTCGCGCGGCGCGAATACACCGACGGTCGGAAAATTGTCGGCCAGTGCGATGCGCGCAACGGCGCGGCCCTCATCGCCGGGTGAGCCGACCACGCGAAACACGCCGGCCGCCGGGTCCGCACCGTCGGAGGGGGCGAGCAGCGCGATGGGAATCTGGCGCAGCGATGCAGCACGCGCCGCGGCGATCGCCTCGCGGGTACCCACCGGACCGAGGATCGCGATCGCGCCCTTCTGCACCGCGACTTCAACAGCAGCGGCCGCACCGTCGGGCTCGCCCTTGGTGTCGAGGAACAGCCACTTGGTGCCGTCGGGCGGCGCGAGCTCGATCGCCACTTTGATCTCGCTGCCCAGGGCGGCGAACCGGCCGGTGAGCGGAAGCAGCACTGCGATGGTCTTGGTATCGACGGTCGGCGTGGCAGTCAGCGCAGCGAGTGCCGCGAGGTCGGCATGCACCTCGGACTCGTCGGCTGCGTTGGTCGCACGTGCAATCAGCGCGCGAGCCTCGGCGATGTCGCCCTGGTGGTACGCGAGCCGGGCCGCGCGCAGTGCGACCCGTGCGGCAGGCTTGCGATCGCCAAGCTGGTCGAGCGCGCCGAGCGCGGTGGCGTAGTCGAGCTCGTCGATCGTGGCGGCGTCGAGCGAGGCGAGATTGATGTTGATGGGTGCACCACTACCGGTGGTTCCGTCGCCGCCGCCCGCGCGCGAAGTCCCGAGCGGAGCCTCGCGCTCGATCCACGATCCCCTGGGTGGTTTCGGCCCGCACGCCGCCATGCATAGCGCCAGCGCCAAAGACGCGAGGAGGCGAGCACGTGCACGTGCACGTGCACGTGCATGTGTACGTGCAGACTCGCTGTCGTCGCTCTCCTCGCTCATTCGTCGAGGAGCGAGCGCACGCGGTCGAGCAACCGCCGCGGCTTCTGCTCGCCCTCGGGCAACTGGTGTCGCTGGCCGCTCTCGCGCGCGAGCTCCTCGATGAGCTGGCGCTGGCGCGCGGTCAGCTCGGTCGGAACCTCGACCTGCACGTGCACCATGTGATCGCCGCGCGGCGCATTCTTGCCCGATGCTTGTGGGATACCCCGGCCGCGGATGCGGAACACGCGACCCGGCTGCGTGCCCTCGGGAATCTTCATCTTCACGTTGCCATCGAGCGTCGGCAGATCGAGCACCGCACCGAGGGCTGCCTCGGTGAACGAGATCGTGTGATCGCTGTGCACGTCCTCGCCGTCACGACGGAACGTCTTGTGCTCGGCGACGCGAATGATCACGTGGAGGTCACCGGGCCCTGCCCCACCCTTGCCGGGCTCGCCCTCGCTCTTCATCTGGCGAACCGCACCCTCCTTGGTGCCGGCGGGAACGACGACCGTGAAGTCGCGCGCCGCGCCGCCATCGGGCTGCGGGATCTGGATCGTCTTGCTCGCGCCGAACGCAGCCTCCTCGAAGGTGACCTCGAGGGTGTAGCGCAGGTCGCGGCCCTTCTGCCGCCCACCACGCCCGCGCCGCAGCACCTCGCGGATCATGTCCTGCGCCGCATCGACCACCGCTCCAAAACCGCTCGCGCTGTCGTCAGCGTGTCCCCAGCGATCGTACCGAGCGCGTGCATCCTTGTTGGACAGCACTGCGTAGGCCTCGTTGATCTCGCGAAACGCTTCGCCCGCGTCGACCGGGTTGACGTCGGGGTGAAGCTTGCGGGCGAGCTCGCGGAAGGCGCGCTTGATGTCACCCTCGCTCGCGCCGCGTTCGACGCCGAGGACCAGATAGTAGTCGCGCTTGCGCTTGGCCATGAGTTCTGGGAGACCGTTACATGCCGCTGCCCGGGTCGCCACCCGACGAGTCCGCTGCCGCGTAGATCGCTTCACCAATTCGCTGGGCGGCCACCTCGAGGCGCGCCACGGCGTCCTCGACGGTCGTCAGGTCGTCGATCTCGAGCGCGGCCCGGCATTGCGCCAGCTCGGTCGCGAGGAAATCTCGCTCCTCTTGCGGGAGTAGATTGCCGAACTCGCTGATCGCCTTTTCCGACGAGTAGAACAGGCCCTCGCTCTTGTTGCGGGCCTCGATGATGAGGCGGCGCACCGCGTCGTCGTCTTGCATCTGCTCGGACTCGGCGACCAGGCGCTCGATGTCGGACTCGGTGAGACCTGTGGTCGGCTGCACGGTCACGCGCTGGACGTAACCGGTGCCGTGATCGCGCGCGGACACGCTGAGCACGCCATCGGCGTCGATGTCGAACGCGACCTCGATCTTCGGTACGCCACGCGGCGCCGGTGGAATGCCGGTGAGCTCGAAGTGCGCGAGCGACTTGTTGTCGGCCGCCATCTCGCGCTCGCCCTGGAGCACGTGCACGTTCACGAATGGCTGGTTGTCGATCGTCGTCGAGAACACTTCGGTCGCTCGCGCCGGCAGTGTCGTGTTGCGATCGATGAGGCGCGTGAACACGCCACCCATCGTCTCGAGCCCGAGCGACAGCGGCGTGACATCGAGGAGCAGGACATCCTGAACTTCGCCGGTGAGCACACCAGCCTGCACCGCGGCACCGACTGCGACGACCTCGTCGGGGTTGACCTTGCGGCTGGCTTCCTTGCCGAACATCTCGGCCACGACCTGATGCACCCGCGGCATGCGCGTCTGGCCACCGACGAGGATCACCACGTCGATGTCGTGCTCGGTCATGCCGGCATCCGCCAGCGCGCGACGGCACGGCTCGAGCGTCGCTTGCACGAGCGGCTCGACGAGCGCCTCGAGATCCTCGCGCAGCATCGACAGCATCAGGTGGCGCGGCTGACCATCGGCACCGGCCGCAAGGAACGGCAGGTTGACCTCGGTCTGGGTCGCGCTCGACAGCTCGATCTTCGCGCGCTCGGCAGCATCCTTGAGGCGCTGCAGCGCCATCCGATCGCCGCGCAGATCCATGCCGTCGTTCTGATCGGCGAACGACGCGATCATGTGCTCGACGATCGCATTGTCGAAGTCCTCACCGCCGAGGAACGTGTCGCCCGCCGTGCTGCGCACGGTGAACATGCCGTCGGAGAGCTCGAGGATCGAGATATCGAACGTGCCACCGCCGAGGTCGTAGACCGCGACGCGGGCAGCACCCTCGGCCTCGACGCCATAGGCCAGCGCGGCCGCAGTCGGCTCGTTGACGATGCGGAGCACGTTGAGCCCGGCGAGGCGGCCGGCATCCTTGGTGGCCTGGCGCTGGGCGTCGTCGAAGTATGCCGGGACGGTGACGACCGCCTCGGTGACTTCCTCGCCGAGCCAGTCCTCGGCGGTCTGCCGCATCTTCTGCAGCACGATCGCGGAGACTTCGGGCGGCGAGTAGTCGCGGCCACGCACGCGTACGTGCGCATCACCGTTCGGCGCCGCGACGACCTCGTATGGGCAGGTCAGCAGGTGCCGCTGCACCTCGTCGTCCTCGAACTTGCGCCCCATGAGACGCTTCACCGCATACACGGTGTTCTCGGCGTTCGTCATGGCCTGACGGCGGGCCGACTGTCCGACGAGTCGCTCGCCCGACGGAGCGAATCCAACGACCGACGGGGTGGTGCGCGTGCCCTCGGCATTCGCGATCACGACGGCCGAATCACCGTCCATGACGGCAACACACGAGTTCGTCGTCCCGAGATCGATCCCGACGACGCGACTCATTATTCAGCGCTCGCCTTCGCCTTTGCGACGACGACGAGAGCCGGACGCAACAGACGCTCGCCTGCGCGATAGCCGCGCTGGAGCACCTGAACGATCGTGCCCGCAGGCTGATCGCTCTCCTGCTGCGAGATGGCCTCGTGCAGGTTCGGGTCGAATGGCTGGCCGAGCGCCTCGATCGGGTTGACCTCGAGCCGCTCGAACGCAGTCGTGAACTGGCGCAGCACGAGCTGCACGCCATCGAGGATTGGCCTCAGGGCCGGATCGACTTCGTCGCCCTTCGCCGCGTGCTCGATGGCGCGCTCGAGGTTATCGACAACGGGGAGCATCTCCTTGAGCACCTTGTTCTTGGTCTCGAACTTCGCGTCCTCGACCTCGCGCTTCTGGCGCTTCCTCAGGTTCTCGAGGTCGGCGACCGAGCGCAGGTACTTGTCCCAGTTGTCCTTCTTTTCCTTCTCGAGGGCCGCGGCCTTCTTCTCGAGCTCGGCGAGCGGATCGGGCGGCGGCGCGGGCTCCGCAGCGGCCGCTTCGACGGGTTCGGGCGCCTCGACCTCGACGGGAATCACCCCGCCGCTGTCATTGGCCGTCGGCTTGGCCGCCTCGGCCTCGACGGCCGGCTTCGGATCATCTTGGGACGGCTCTCCACTCATCACCGCGGACCATAACAAGACCTAGGAGTTACCGCCACGGGCCAGGTCCGCGAGGAGCTGGCTGACCGTGTCGGCGGTGAAGTCCACGACCGACATCACCTTGCCGTAATTCATACGCATGGGGCCGATCACGGCGAGCGCGCCGATCGGCGTCTCCTCGGGACCGTACGGCATCGCCACCACGCTGCTACCCGACAGGGCCTGCATTGCGGTCTCCGCACCGAGGAAGACCTGGAGCCCCTCGGCATTGCGGGTCCGGTCGAGGAGACGAACCAGGGTCTCCTTGTCCTCGAGCGTCCGTAACAGGTCGCGGATCTGGTCGGGCTGCACGTTGTCGAGCAGGTTGGCCTGGCCGGCGACCACGACGTCGGCCGACCGCTCGGGCGGCTTCACGAACACCGCGTGGCTCAGCCGCAGGGCGGTCGCCACCGCCTCGTCGTACTTGTTCTTGTCCTCGCCGAGCTCGCGGATCACCCGCTCGCGGACGTCGTCGATCGTCATGCCCGAGAGCAGCTCGTTGAGATAGTTGTGGATGCGATCGAGCCGGCCGGCGTCGACGTCCTCGATGAGCAGGCGGTTCTCGATCCGTCCGTCGGTGGTGACGAGCACCGCGATCAGCTTGCCGTCGCGCAGCGGGATGAACTCGATGCGCTCGAGCCGCTGCTGGTCGGGATCGGGCGCGAGGATCACCGCCGCGTGATGCGTGAGATCCGACAGCAGGCGCGAGGCGTTCTGCACGACCGCATCGGGCGACTGTGCGGTCACGCGGCCGCGGATCTCGTCCTTCTCGCGCGGGGTGAGGCCGCGCACCTTGAGCAAGCTGTCGATGAAGAACCGCAGGCCCGTGGTCGTGGGCACGCGACCGGCCGAGGTGTGACGCTGCTCGAGCAGGCCCATCTCCTCGAGGTCGGCCATCACGTTACGAACCGTCGCCGGCGACAGACCGAGGTCGTGGCGACGCGTGACCGTGCGCGATCCAACCGCGTCCCCGCCCGCCAGGTATTCGGTCACGACGGCATGCAGAATCTTCTGCGAGCGTCTGGACAGGTCGTTTCCGGCCATGGCGGTGCTCGTCGAGCTTACATCGCCTGAACGATGCGCGCCGCGATTCGATCCGCCATCAGAAAGCCACGCAGGGTCGGGCAGATGTTGCCCGCTCGGCGCTCGGCAAGGCCTTCCCCGACGAGCCAGGTGGTGATCTCGGCTGGGAGTGCCTCCTCGGCGACACCATCCTTGGTGCGCATTCCGAGCCACAGCCGGTCGGCAGCCATCTCGGCTGCGCTGATCGTCACACGTTCGGCGGGCACGCCGGGCGCGTCCATGTACGCCTCGGCGCGCCGCGGATTGGTCGCGCGCTCGTAGCTGCCGTCGGGCAACCGGGCGAGGGAGGCCGCGCCGACGCCGAGCCCCAGGAACGGGACGCCGCGCCAGTACAGCGAGTTGTGGACCGCTCGCTTACCCCGTCGCGCGTAGCTCGAGATCTCGTAGTGCTCGAATCCCTTCGCGGTCAGCTCGTCGTGCGTCGCGATGTAGAGCTCGGTCAGCGCATCCTCGTCGAGCGGCACGAACCGCCCGGTCTTCACGCGCTGACCAAACGCGGTGCGGTCTTCGATCGTCAGCTCGTAGACCGAGAGGTGGTCGACGGTGGTGATGAATTCCGGCTTCCTCCTCGGCGGCACCCCGAGGATGAAGTCCGCCGACACGCTGAACCCCGCGTAGGCCTGCACGCGATCGATCGCCGTGCGGCCGTCGCCGAACCGGTGATCGCGGCCGAGCACGACGAGCTCCTCCTGCGCGAGCGACTGCACACCGATCGAGAGCCGGTTGATCCCGATCGCACGCCAGATGGCGAGGTTGGTGTCGGTGCAGTCCGTGGGATTGGCCTCGAGCGTGATCTCGAGGTCCGCCTTGTTCGCGCCGAACCGCTCGACGACCTGGCTGATCGCCATCTGCAAAAACCACTCGGTCCACAGCGACGGGGTACCGCCCCCGAGGTAGATCGACACCAGCTGCCCGCCCTCGAACGCGGGTGCGCGCTGCTCCAGCTCGAGGATCAGGCTGAGCGTGTACCCCTGGTCTTCGCGCAAGCCGACCTCGACCGCGAAATCGCAGTACGGGCACAGCTTGCGGCACCACGGGTAATGGATGTAGACGCCGATCTCCCCCAATGCAGCCAATCTACCTCGACAACGCCGCCTCGACCCGCGTCTCCGACGACGTGGTTGCCCTGATGACCGAGGTCATGCGCACCGCCTGGGGCAATCCGAGCGCTTCGCATCCGCAGGCGGCAGCCGCCCGCGCCTATATCGAGACCGCCCGCCAGCGCATCCTCGCCGCGATCGGGGACAAGGGAATCGGCGACGTGGTCTGGAGCTCGGGCTGCAGCGAGTCCAACGCACTCGCCGTGCTCGGTGCCGCGCGCGTCCACAAGGGCCGGATCGTGATCTCGACCCTCGAGCATCCCGCGATCTCGACGCTCGCCGATCGGCTTGCTGCCGAGGGCCGCGAGGTCATCCGCATCGCCCCAGGCCCCGGTGGTGTGCTCGACCCCGACGAAGTGGCCGCCGCCGTCGACGCCGATGCCGTGGTCGCGCTCATCATGGTGCAGAACGAGATCGGCGTCGTGATGCCGATCGCCGCGATCGCGGCAGCCATCCGCGCACGCGCACCGAACGCGCACATCCACGTCGATGCCGCACAGGCACTCGGCAAGGTCGCGATCGACGTCACCACGCTCGGCGTCGACTCGATCTCGTTCGCCGGTCACAAGCTGCACGGCCCCAAGGGCGTCGGTGCGCTGTGGCTGCGCAATGGCGTGACCATCGAGCCGCTGTGGGCCGGTGGCGGCCAGCAGAAGGGGCTCCGCGGCGGCACCCAGGATGCGCCCGGCTCCGCGGGCCTCGGCCTCGCTGCCGAGCGTGCCGCTGCCGCGCTCACGACCGCGCGCACGAACTGGCTCGAGCTCGCGACGCGCGTGACGACGACTTTGACCGACCGCGGCATCGCGTTCCGCCAGCTCGTGCCCGATCATCGCCGTGCGCCGCACATCCTCGCGCTCGGCATCGCCGGCGTGCCGGCCTCCGCGCTGCGCAACGTGCTGTCGTCGCGCGGCGTCTACATCGCGACCGGCTCGGCGTGCGCCGACGGTGACGCGAAGGCATCGCCCACGCTCGAGACGATCGGAATGCCGGCTGATCACGGCATGGTGCGCCTGTCGTTCGGGCTCGACACGACGATGTCGGATGTCGCGACCGCGTCGACGATCCTCGCGGACGTCGCTCGCGAGCTTGCAAAGCGGTAACATGCATCCATGAAGTGGATGTTGATCGCGGCGCTCGGTTTGTGGCCGGCCTGCAACTGTAACAACCACTCGGACGCGACCTCGGATGCTGGAGACGCCTGCACGCTGGCGTGTCCCTCCGATCGAGTATGTCGGTACGACACGTGCGTGCCGCCGCCGACCGCATGCACCGCGAATGTCGACTGCCCCGGCGACCAGTACTGCGATGTGACCCGCAACGAGTGTCTCCCGTGGGGCGTCGGGCCGGGCGGCATCGGCGGCAACGACCCCGAGTGCAGGCGAGAGCCGGTGCCGGGCGTGTTCTTTCCCGGTGCACAGTGCGAGTGGCTCGCTCCGCCGTCGGGCGATTACGACGGTCACGTCAACGTGCTCGCGACGCCGATGGTCGCGACGCTCTACGCGCAGGGCGAGATCTCGACGCCGTCGATCGTGTTCACCACCTACAACCACACCGACGGGGGCAACGAGGCGTGTCAGAGCATCGACCCCACGAACTACTACGGCGTGATCCGGATCATCGATGGACGCACCTGCGAGCAACAGGCAACGATCGCGATACCGACGGTCGTCGCGTCGGCGACGGTTGCGATCGCCGATCTCAACGGCGTCGGGGCTCCCGAGATCGTTGCGGCGCGCAGCGACGGCGGCCTGGTGGCATTCACGCTCGCTGCCGCTGGCTGGGAGGTGCTGTGGCAGACGCCTTCGGTGTTCGCAGACACGCTATGCAACTGGGGTGGTCCATCGATCCACGATCTCGATGACGACGGCGTTCCCGAGATCCTGTTCTACGGCAACGTCTACGATGCGGCCGGCGCCGCGCTCGACGAGACCATTGGTGCAGCGCCGGCAACGGGTACTGGGTACATCCCGATCGCTGCGGACATCGATGGCGATGGTCAGGTCGAGCTCTTGACCGGTACCCAGATCTACGGCTGGGACAAGGCGATGAAGAAGTGGCAGCCGGAGCAGGCGCTGCCCGGCGGCGCTGGCCAGCTGGCGGTCGCGGATTTCGGAACGTTCCCGGCCTCGGCCGTTGACGATCGCGCCACGCTCGATGGCATCGCGGAGATCGCGTTGATTCGCGACGGCGTCGCGCACGTGTTCTCCATCGGCGGGCGCCAGATCTTCACCGCGGCCCTTCAGGGGACCACCGTGGGCACCGGCGGGCCGCCGACGATTGCAGACTTCGACGGAGACGGGCGCGTCGAGTTCGCATCCGCGGGCGCGACGGCCTACAACGTGTTCGACCCGGACTGCCTCGGGACGCCAGACCCGCAGTTCTGTCCGACGATGACGACCACGGGCGTCGCGTGGTCGCAGCCCTCGCAGGACCTGTCGTCGAACGTGACTGGCTCGTCCGTGTTCGACTTCGACGGAGACGGCCGTGCCGAGGTCGTGTACGGGGACGAGTGTTTCACGCGCGTCTACGACGGCCGCACCGGACAGGTCTACTACTCGCGCTATCGCACGTCGTGCACATGGTTCGAGAACCCGGTGATCGCGGATGTCGATGCCGACTTCAATGCGGAGATCGTCAGCACGTCGAATACGAACTGCAACGTCACCTGCCCCCTCGTCGATCCGATCTTCGACGGCGTGCAGTGCCTCGATGACTCTGACTGCCCGAGTGCCACGACGTGTGGCCGCGAGCAGACCAGCGATCCCCTCGGGCGCTGCCGGTGCCAGCAGGATGTCGACTGCGGGGGTGACGGCTTCATCTGCGCCGATCCGATCGCGGGCGTCTCGCCGACGGGCAAGGTCTGCCGCGCGTCGCATCCAGCCTCGAGCGCCGCCACCGGCGTGCGCGTGCTCGCGGACAGCGTCGATCGCTGGATCAACACGCGCGGGATCTGGAACCAGCACGCGTACAGCGTCACGAACATCGATGGCGCTGGCCGGGTGCCGCGCACCAGCCAGTGGCTACAGAACTGGACGCAGCCCGGCCTCAACAACTTCCGACAGAACTCGCCGGGTGACGGCCAGACGGCGGGCGCGATTCCTGACCTGACGCTCCGCCAGGGCAAGGCGACGTGCGAGCCAGGCGGTGCGGCAATCACCGTCGAGATCTGTAATCGCGGGACCGAGCCGGTCGCCCCCGGCCTGCCGGTCGCGGTCGACGCCGCGGGCCCGCCGCGCGAGCTTCGGTGCACGGCCGACACCATCACGCGCATCAACCCCGGCATGTGCGCGACCGTGAGTTGCAACTGGACCGGCGGGAACGCGGATGCCGTTGTTGTCGTTGATGACCGGGGCGACAGCCGAGGCGTCGCGCTCGAATGCCGCGAGGACAACAACGAGCTAGCGCTCAGCGTTGCATGCCCGTAACAATCGGGCCCGTATGAGTGTCACCGACGTGATCGAGAAACTGGTCGAGGAGCCGTGGGACGCAGAGAATCTGCTGAAGCCACTGTCGAAGGCGGACCGGGCAGCCGTTCGCAAGGAGCTGCTCGCGCGCGCGAAGAAGAAGCCGACGAGTGCGGTGCTGGACGCCCTCGGGCAGTTCCCGGATGCGGAGGTCCTCGCGGTCTTGATCAAGGTCCTCGTCGGCAAGGCCAGCGAGGAGGTACACGAGGGTGCCGTCGAGGGCATCGCCGCGATGGAGAAGCTGCCGGCGGCTCAGGCAGCACTGCGCGAGCTCATCAGTCACAAGGCGGTTGGTGTCGCGCGGGTTGCGATCGAGAACCTGCACGGCAAGGCCGCGGCGATCGTGAAGCTGCTGGTGCCCATCATCGACCGCATCGCGGCGCGCGGGGACGATCTCTTGATGGCCGCCGCCGTCGAGAAGCTCGTCGAGGTCGCCCCGACGGACGAAGCGGTGATCGCTGCGATCGCGCGCCACTGGGACTTCTCGATCGTCCACGATGAGACCTACTTCGGCTCCAATGCGATCTTCGACGCGCTGCTCGAGCACGCGCCGAGGAACCCGAACGCGCAGGGGGCATTTGCGGCCGCTGTCGCGCACAGCCACGAGTACGCCAAGGTTCGCGGTCACGGCGCGCTCGCGCTGACCGGCGAGAACATCACCGAGCACGTCACCGCGCTCACGAAGATGAAGGGCCTGCAGC
>JBBQFU010000233.1:0-13900 GCA_038322185.1 Haliangiales bacterium | reverse complement strand
ACTCGGCCGTCTTGCGCGCCGCCGCATAAAACCGATCCGTTGGTCCGACGCGTGCCGAGCCAAAGATCGACACGCCGCGCTTGATGTCGCCGAGTGCATCCATGCCCTCGACGATCTCGTTCGTCATCCGCATCACGCGCCATGGCTCGCTGCGCCGGAAGTCCGGTTCCTCATCGCGCTGGTCGAGCAGCTTCTCGTCCTCAGTCTTCGCCGCCTCCGGATCGCGGAGCGCGTCGTCGACCTCGAAGCGCACGACAGCGCCTTTCGACCGCTTGACGCCGTCCGCCGCGCCGCTGCCGAGGCGCTCTCCCTCGCGGTGGCGCGCTTTACTCTCGGCTTGCGCCGCGTTCTCCACGCGTCGAAGTGCGGCGCGGCCGAGGACGCCAGGCGCCTTCGGCGGCGATTTCTTGCCTGCGGACTTCGTGCGACGCGTACGGGGCTTGGCCACCTACGCAGTGTAACGCGCGACGGACACCTGCCGCTTCCTCCAGCTGCGGATGCGCAGCGAAGTATCGGCGCAGGACGGGATGCGCCGCGCGATGCTCGACGAAGAGGGCCAGCGCACGCGCGGCTTCCGGGCTCGCGTAGGCACTCAGGGCACGCACCACGCCCGGAACGTGCGCGATCGACCGCGGCACCGCCCGTGAGGCCCGTCGCGCATGTCGCGCGAGACGCACCAATCCCTGCTCGCGCAGCTCCCTGGCGATCACGAGCGCGTTGCGATCGAGGTCGGCGTCACCGACGAGATCGGCGATGTCATCGTGCTCCTCGACACTCGCAATCGCACCGAGCAGAAGTGAGCTTTGCGCACCGTGCGCTCGCACCTCCTCGGCAGCAGCCGCGAAGAACGGACGATGATCGGGAAACAGGTACGCGAGCGCCTCCCAACCCGCGTTGTAGCCAGTGGACGTCCGCCACCCGAGCATGCCGTTCGGTAATCCGCCGGCCCCCGTCACGAATGCGAGCGCCTCGTCGTAGCCTTTGCGATCGACGTGCGCCAGCCACTGTCGCAAGCGAATCGCCGCCAGCACGCGCGCATGCTCGTCGGAGAACAGCGGCACCGGGCGCCAGGCACCGAGCAACGAAAAGATCTCGACGGCGCGCGCGATGCCGTGAGGCTGCACCCAGCGATCGACCCCCGCGACCGCGACCTTGGATGCTTCGACCTCCGACAGGCCGCTGACCTTGCCGACGCCCGTACCTCGGCGCGGAGCACTGCATGCGAGCAGGTACGCATCCGCTTCATCGGCCGGCGCGCCGTCACCCGTCTTCATCAGGCGCACGAGCGATTGGCGAGGCTCGTAGCCGATCGCGCGCGCCTTGAGTGCGGAGCGAAACAATCGCGTGCGACCCATGTGATGCGTCACCAGCTCGAAACCTCCTTCACGGCGAGGCGGGGCCGCAGCCTCGAGCTCTGCGCTCCACTCGAACATACTCAAGTGTGGACGGGCCTCGCCGAGGAGGCACGTGCATCGGAGAAACCCCGAGTTCTATAGTAGTGTGGTTCCGTGGACTGGGACGATCTGAGGATCCTGATGGCGGTGAAGGACACCGGTAGCGTGGAGGGCGCCGCTCGCAGCCTCGATACGCAGGCCCATGTGGTGCGCCGATGCCTCACGGCGCTCGAGTCGGCGTTGAACTGCCAGCTCGTGACGCTGTCGACCGGCAGCGCGCAGCTCACCGCGTCGGGCGAGAAGGCAGTCGAGGTCGCGCGTGCATTCCAGGCGCGGCTCGCGACGCTCGCGGCCGAGCTCGGCGGCGCCAACGGCGAAGTGAGAGGCACCGTGTGCGTGACCTCGACCGCCGGCTTCGTGCCGCGGGCGATGAAGGCCTTCGAGACGCTTCGAGCGAAGCACCCCTCGCTCGATGTCGACGTGATGGTGTCGTCGCACGTCGTCAATCTCGCCCAGAAGGAAGCCGACATCGCGGTCCGCATGTTTCGCGACTCGACGCCCGGACTCGGGATGGACAAGATTGGCGAGATTGGCTGGTCGCTGTACGGCAGTGCGAAGTACATCGCCGAGCATCCACGCGGCGCGAACCTGCTCGACGGTCAGAAGTTCATCGCGTACGACAACAACTTCACGAAGTCGGCCGGCGGCCGGTGGATCGCCGCGAACGCCAAGCCCGATTCGATCGCCGTCGAGGTCGGCGGGCTGCGCCAGGCGCTCGACGCCGCGGCTGCGCACCAGGGCCTATGCATCGTGCCGTGCTACCTGAGCGACGAGCACGACGTGATTCGCTTCACGCCCGACGTGCAGACGGTGAGCGAGGTCTACGCGGTCTATGTCGCCGAGCGAGCAGCCGAGGCGCGACTGCGCGTCGTCGTCGATGCGCTGCACGAGCTGTTCAAGCGCGATCACAAGGCGTTCGCCGGCACTGCGTAGCGGCCCAGGTTGGCTACCGCACCGTTTGCGCAGCCAGCAGCAAGCGCCGCAGGTTCTGCGCACCACGTATCGTGGCGTGCTGTTGGGCTCGGAACCAGTTGGCTCGCCGGATGCTCTACCGGCCTCATGAAGCGAATGCTCTGGTGTGCGGTGGCGGTCTGGTTCGGTTGCGAGAGCGCTCCCAAGTCCGTGCAGGACCCCGCAAACGGGGCCCGGCAACCGCCGCTCGAAGAATCGACGCGTTCGCATTACGACGCTGCGACCGAGCTGCAGCGGGCGATCACGCACGGCCGACTCGCCGACGCGCGCAGTCTTGCCGCCTGGATCGAGCGCTACGCGAATCCCCGCTCAGAAAAGCTTGCGACGGCCGCGTCTCAGATCTCACATGCGCCCGACATCAAGACGGCGGCGGCGCTGACCGGCGTCCTCGCTGGCGCGTGCGTGTCCTGCCACACCGACCGCGGCGTGCGTACCGTGCTTCCGACTCCGGTGGAGCCTGTTGCGGCGCCGGGTATCGCAGCCCAGATGCTGCGTCACGAGTGGGCGGCGACACGTCTGTGGGCGGGCGTCGTCGGTCCCGACGATGACGCGTGGCTCGATGGCGCGCGCGCGATGTCCAATCTGACGATCGACCTGGCCACGAACACCCCACCCAATGTCGAAATCGTCGAAGACGCCGTACTGATGAGCTCGCTCGCGAGCCGCGCGATCACGACCACCGACCACCGCGACCGCGCGACGGTCTACGGCTTCATGCTGCACACCTGCGCGAACTGTCACGCGATCGTGCGCCCCCGCGCCGACGCGGCTCGGCGATAGCGGGTCAGCGATCGACGGCGACCGGAATGATCCGGTCCTTCGTGACCCTGAGGTGGATCTCGAGCCGGGTGCCGGTGTGCCGGTGGAGCTCGACGGTCAGGTATGGATCGTCAGCGAACCCAGACGTAACGCGAGCCTTCGCTGCGATGGCAGTGAGGTCGAGCTCGACTTCACCGTTGACGGGCGGCGACAGCTCACCACTCGCGAGGTCCTGATCGAACCGCCGCGTGCGATTCCAGTAGACCCGGTACTTGGTGGCGCCCATGAACGGCTGGAGACCGCCGAGCGCGCGGAGGTCGTCGAGGCGCAGCCGATCGTTCTCGACGCGGGGACGATCGAGCGCGAGGAAGTTGCGCAGACCGTACTCGAGCAGCTTCTCACGGCGGGCGAGGAGCACCGTTTCGATCATGTGGGCCGCGCCAGTCTCGACGTAGAAGCCGGACGTGATCGCGGCACGAATGTGCTCCGGCTGGATGCGCGCGAGGATCGAGGCCGCCCAGAACACATCCTCGACGGTCCGCTGATCGAAGGCCCAGTTCGGCTGCGCGGGCGTCCACGCATGGGGATCGAACTTGGTCGCCTCGAACAGGCCCACGGACCGATACGGACTACGCTGCATGTCCAGGTAGCCAGGGCGGCGGAGGCCAAGCGTGAAGAAATTCTTCCCCACCTCGTACCAGTCGAAGAGATTCGTCCAGCCCTCGACGGCAACCTTCTCGCCGAGACCGGTGGCGCCGAACGCATCGCCGAAGTCGATCAGGTAGTGGTCTACCTGGCCGCCCCCGCCCGCGATCGGGCGGAACATGTCCAACGTGTTCGCATCCTTCGTATCGGTTTGGTTCAGCCAGGCGGTGAACAGCCACAGCCCGCGCAAGCTGCGACGATGCTCGTGATCGATCTTGTCGTTCGGATCATCGATCCGTCGTCCGCGATAGGAGAAGGGGCCGAGCACATCCCCCTCGGGTTTGCGGGATACCAGCACGCGGATCCGACCTGCGGCATCGGGATTGGTGTTGGAGAGCAGCCGGTCCAGGCGCTGCTGCGTCAGCGGCACGTCGCGGTTGTAGCTGTCTCTGCCGCGCGCCTTCGGATCGAGCTGCAGTCGCGAGACCTCGATGTCGATCGCGTGCATCGACGGTACGTGATAGCCAGCGAGCCACAGCAGGCGCGACGCGACGGCCTCGGCGCTCGTCGACAGGTGGGGGAACGCGGGATGATCGAGCTTGGCAAACCAGATCACGCCGCTCTCGTCGCGCATGACGAATCCCGCCGAGACGCCGTCGAGCTTGCCGCTGATCACACTGAGCGAACCGGCGGCAGGTCCAGAGTCCGACGCAGCGCCGACCCGGCCACTGTCGGCCGGCATCCGGTGACGACCGATCCGGTTCTTGAACCAGCTCGAGTCGGGGACCTGGCCGAACGCATTCACGTCCAGCGCATCACGCCCACCGATGATGCCGCGGATGTAGAACCCCGGACTGAGCGCGCGGCCAATGGGAGCCACGATCAGGGTGGTGCCGAGAGTCCAGTACTGTGAAGCCTCGACGGGGGTGGGCTTCTTGATGGCGCGCGCAGCTTCCTGCTGGAACATCCGGGCATGGGGGCCCTGCTTCCAGCTCGGTGCGCACGCGCCGAGCGCCACGACGATTGCGATGGCAGCTCTCATAGTTGCTTCTCCGCGCCAAAGACGACCTGCGCACCCTCGGGGGACAACGCGAAGAACATCTGGAACAGCAGCTTCGTCTCGTGGGCGCCGCGCAGCCCGATGCCGGCGGAGTAGCGCACCCAGTCGCCGGGCAATGGTTTTTCCTCGCCAAAGCTCGTTCCAGTGTCGACGAACAGGAGCGCATCGAGCCCGACCTTGCTCGAGAGGTACTCGTAGAGCGGGAATCGATACTCGACCGTCGCGGTGAACGCGAACCGGTCGTAGAACCGAGAGCGATCGTATCCGCGCACGTTGTGGCGGCCGAGACCGGCGAGCGAGTACAGCGGAACCGAGTGGCCGCGAAACAGCGGAATGCTCGCAGCGCCTCCGACCGCGATCATCAGCGTACGCAGCTCGCCGACGAGCGGCAGGTGCAGGCGTGCGTTGCCGGTGAACGTGGCCGCGGAGCGCTCTGCACCTGTGACTTCGAAGCGGGCCAGCGTGCCGAGCGAGACGAGCCATCCGCGAGTCGCGCGGGCTTCGGTGTCGCGGGTGTCGTAGCTGCCAACGACTCGGAGGTCGGCATAGTGCGAGGTCTCGTCGAAGCCGGGTGGCGGTAGGACGGAATCTCCGGGGGTACCTACCGGCATTCGCACTTTGTCGACGCCGGCCTCCAAGGTCTGGCGGCGGAATGCGACCTCGAGGATCCCCGAGTAGGTGTACCGATCGGTGTGCCGGAGGTCGACCTCGGCGGCCACTGCTTGATCGCGCGAGGTCAGCACGCGCCGATCCTCGAGCTCGGTCGCGCCGCCGATGCCGTAGAACGGCTGGTTCTGGTCGAGCTCGGCCGTCGCGTGCGCGCGGATTCCTCGCCCGCCGAGTAGCAGCAGCCTGTGCTCGTACTCGAGATCGATCTGCCAGTCACGGTTCGACGTGCGGTACATCGCGGCGAGCGACAGCTCGGCTCGATGAGCGAATAACTTCTTGCGTGAGAACCTGGCCCCGAGACCCGGGCCGTCGTTGAAGGCGAACTTGATCCTCGGCCGGATCACATACCGATTCTTGTCGAAGCCCAGCCAATCGACCACTCGACGATCGAGTCTGTACTTCTCGGTCGCCGCGACGAGGAGGCCGATCGGCGAGAAGGCGAGCTCGAGGAGATGCTGCGGTAGATACAGCAAGCGCCAGTGAAGATCGAACGTGCGTGCGGGGCGCCACGTGTTCGTGGTCATCGAGTCGTGGACGTCCGCTTCGACGACCTCGTAATCGGGATTCGTCAGGGGCTCGGCCGGGACCGGAACGACCACGGTCGTGTCAGCCGCGGGCGGCGGCGGCGGTTGGGGGTCGCTCAGGTCGGCCGGCGTCGGTTCAGCCGGCGTCGTCGAATCGGCCGGCGGCAAGGGCCACGCGCTCGCCAAGCGCAGTCCACCGACCAGCGTCAGCGCGAGCACCACGAATTTCTTCATGGTGGGCTCACCTCGGCGGGTTTGATCACCGGGCCGCCGGGTGGATTGAGCGGGATCACCGTGTTGTCGAACACCTCGCCCTTCAAGTTCACCGCTCGAATGGACAGCTTCATCCCATCGACGTCGAGTAGCACGTAGTGCGGTTCGGTGCGGGCCTCCGCCGTGAACGGCTGCGGGCGGACCGGGCGAATGGGTGCCCCAGCCGAACCGCTGACGATATAGGTCGTGCCGTCGATCGGGTTCGTGCGCTCGTAGTTGTGATCGTGGCCGGCGATGACGAGCTCGACGCCATACGTCTTCGCGAGATGCCGAATCGGGCCCTGCACGGCCATGTTGGACCCGTGCTCTCCCGACGAGAACGGCGGGTAGTGCAGGAACATGATCATGATCTTGTCCGCGGCTGCCCCCTCCGCGAGCGCCCGCTCGACGAAGCGGTACTGCCTGCACCGGTCCTGGCATGCGATCTCGAGGTCGAGAGAGATCAGCCGGACGTTGCCCCAGTCGGTCACGTAGTAGCGCTTTCCATTGGTCCAGTCGTCGAGGAAGAACAGTCGGTTGTAGTCTCCCCGGTTGCCGAGATCGTGGTTGCCGATCGCCGGAATGATCGCTGCCTTCATCATCAGCGGGCGCTCGATCTGGAAGAACGTCACCCATTGATCGAGCTTCCCTCCGCGTTCCACCATGTCGCCGGTATGCAGAAAAAAGTCGATGTCCTCGAGCGCGAGCGCATCGATGACGGCGCGGTGGATGCGGTGGTTGGTGCGCGTGTCCCCGAAGGTAGCGAATCGGAACTTGGTCTCGCCAGGAGCGGTGCCGACGCGAAACGTTCCTGTCCCGATCGTCTTCCCCTCGCTCATCACCCCGTACGTGATCGGCAGGCCACGCGGCAGCTTCGTGAGCCGCGCGGAGTAGAGGGTATCGTTGCGCTCCGCACGCTGGGTGCCGCTCTGTCCGTTGGGGGCGGACCACTCGACGTTGATCGCGCGGTCGGATCCGGTCCGCTGGAACGCGACGATCGCTTCATTGGGCCCGGCGATCAGCACGTACGGACCCGTTTCCAGCGGGTATGGAGTCGTCTGCGTCCACTCCGTGACCGGTCGATAACAGGCCACCAGGAGGGCGATCGCGACGAGATACCCGCTGCCACGGAACTGCATGAAACCGACCACAATAGGCGCAATGCAGCCCGGCGACTGGTGCAACCGGCGAGATACGCCCGCGTTAGGGAACTCTCGTAGCACTTTGGCCCGCTATTCGCGGTGGCACGCGCCCACGCTATCGCAGATACCGTTGAACGACAGCGCGGAGATTCGCTGCGTCAAACGGCTTCTCGATGTACTCCCTGGGAGGCTCTGTCAGGAATGCCCGGGCGCTGGCTGTGAATGCGCCGCCGGTCAGGAAGATCATCTTGTTCGCCTGCTCCGGGGCGACGACCATCAGCTCGCGATAGAGGTCCATCCCAGTCATCTCCGGCATCATCAGGTCGCAGAGGATGAGGTCGAACTTCTCGCCCGCCGCGCACATCGCCAGCGCTTCGCTGGCGACGAGCGTGGTGACGACGTCGTGCTCGTTCGCAAGCACCCGCTGGACGATCCTCGCAATGGCCGCCTCGTCGTCCACGACAAGAATCCGCCCTCGGCGGATGGAGCCCTGGATGGGGACGCCGGCCGGGGGCGGCACGCGGGCTTCGCTTCGTGCGACCGGCAGCGCGACGCGGAAGGTGGTGCCGTAGCCAACCTTGCTCTCGACCGTGAGCGTTCCTCCCATGTCGGTGACGATGCGTCGGCTGATCGCGAGGCCGAGCCCGGTTCCAGCCCCCACGTCCTTGGTGGTGAAGAATGCATCGAAGATCCGGCCGATGATCTCGGGCGGTATCCCGGCGCCGGTGTCGCTGACCTCGATGATGACCTGCGCGCCCTCGAGCCGCGTGGCAATGCGAATTTCGCTGCGGTCCGCCTTCCCCTCGGGCATCGCCTGCGCGGCGTTGACGAGCAGGTTGAGAAAGACCTGGCCGAGCCGAGCCTCGTTGGCCTCGACCGGTGGAATGGAGCCGTACTCTTTGACCAGGCTCGCGCGATGACGAATCTCGTTCCACGCCATTCCGACGGACGATTCCATCGTCGCCTTGACGTCCACCGGACCGGTCGCGTCCTCGGTGGGCGACCGTGAAAACACTTTGAGATCGCGCACGATCACGCGGACACGGTGGGCGGCTTCGCGCGCGTCGGCCAGCGGTCCCGGAATCTCCTCGAGGGTCAGTGCGTCGGACGGGTCGCTCGTGTTCGCAAGACCCTCGAGGACGTAGTCGAGGTTCGCGATGACAGCGGCGAGCGGGTTGTTGATCTCGTGCGCAACACCCGCAGCGAGGGTGCCGACGGACGCCATGCGGTCGTTGACCATCAGCTGCGATTCGAGCGTCCGCTTCTCGGTGATGTCGCCGCTGATGGAGAGCACCGCCTTCGGCTCGCCCTGATCATCCCGCACCAGCGTCAAGCGGACATCCACGGTGATCTCGCGGCCATCCTTGGTGCGCCTCACCAACTCGCCTTGCCACTCATCGTTCTCCTTCAGAGCGGCCTCCGCCACGGTCAACGCATCGATCTCCGCATGGAACAGGTCGGCGTCGGTACGCCCGAGGGCCTCCGCCGCCGTCCACCCGTACGTGCGCTCCGCGCCCTTGTTCCAGAACGTGATGCGGCCGTCCAGGTCCTTCACCAGAATGGCCTCGTGCGCGATGTCGAGCAGCGCGGCCTGCTCGCGGATGTGCGTGTCCGCGTCCCGGCGCTCCAGCTCCGACGCCGCACGCGCCGCGAAGATCTTCAGCGTCGCCAGGACGAAGTCCACTTGCTGTAGCGGCTCGCGAAACAACGCGGCGAGCAGACCCAGATGCTGACCGGTCGAACTGGTGAGGCGTAAAGCAACCATTCCCTCCGGCCTCAGGCGCTGCATGATCGGCGAGTGCGGGTACTGCTCCCACACCCGTCGCCGGATGACATGCGTGTCCACCGCGAGGACAAACTCGTTCGGCGAGCCTGCAAGCACGTACTCGCCCTGCGCCGCGATTTGACCGTCGACGACGACGGCAAGGGTGCGAGCCGTCGGTGGCTGTCCAGGAAGCAACTGCGACATCTGCCCGGCCTGCGCTCCCAACGCTGACGTCATGCTCAGCACGAGCTTCTCGAAGAACTCCGTGCCTGTCGCGAGCGACACGCCCGCAGCGACGGTGGCCACCGCTGATTGGAGGCGGCGTCGCTCCAGCTGTGCGCGCAAGTTGCCGATGCCGAACGCCACATCATCGGCCATCTGCCGGAGGAGCGCGAGCTCCTCGCCGCTCGTGTGCTTCACCTCGGACGTGTAAAGCGCCAGCAACCCGAACGTGTGCGTTGTATCGCGCAGCGGTAGAACGATCACCCCGCGGTAGCCGCGCCGCCGTGCGGGCTCGAGCCAGTGCGCGAATCCAGGGTGTTGTTCGATGTCTTCGCACACCACGGGTTGGCCCGAACGAATGACCTGTCCCGCCGGTCCGAGGCCTTGCGCGTCGGTCTCGCTCCAGCTCATGTGGAGCTCCGAGAGGTAGCCGTCCTCCACACCCGCGTGGCCCATCGGCGTGATGGTGCGCGCCGCATCGTCGTGCGCGTACCCCACCCACGCCATGCGGTAGCCGCCGTTCTCGACGGCGACCTTGCAGATCTGAACGAGTAGCTCGTGTTCGTGCTCCGCGCGGGTGAGCGCCTTGTTGCAGTTGCTCAGCACCTGCAGCGCGCGATTGATGCGCGAGATCTCCAGCTCCGCGAGCTTGCGGTCGTGCACGTCGGTGCAGGTGCCAAACCACTTGAGCAGCGTGCCGTCGGCGTCCTTGATGGGAACACCACGAACGAGCCACCAGCGATACGCACCATCCGCGCGGCGGAGCCGGCATTCGAGCGAATACGTGCCGAGGGTGTCGATCGCGCGCTGCCACGCAGCCTGCGCGGTTGCCTGATCGTCGGGATGGACCGGCGTGCTCCAGCCGGCCCCGCGGCTCTGATCCGGCGTGAGGCCGGTGTAGTCGTACCATTGCTGGTTGCAGTACACGTTCCATCCGTCGGGTCGCGTCGTCCAGACGATCTGGGGCATCGCTTCTGCGAGAGACCGGAACTCGTCGAGGCTTTCCTGCAGCGCCTTCGCGGCGCGCTGCGACTCGGTGACGTCCGTGATGATGCCGGTCAGTCGAATCACCGTGCCCGCGGCATCGCGGACCTGGAACCCGCGCCCGCGGACCCAGCGGATCTCGCCATCGGGCCGGGTAATGCGATACTGCACGTCGATACTGGGCGTATCCCGCGTGAGCTGATCGAAGGCGATCCGGACACGCTCGCGGTCTTCGGCAACGATGAAATCAGTCCACCGCTGCGGGTTTGCGTAGAAGGTGTCCGCGGAGACGCCCCACATCCGCTCGAAGCCCGGACTGAGGTAGAGCACCTCCCGCAAGTCAGCCGAACGGATCCAGAACACATCGGTGATGTGGTTCGCCAGCTGGTAAAACTTGTCGGTGGTCTCCCGCAAGGTTGTTTCGGTCGCCTTGCGCTCGGTGATGACGGACGCCGACGGGACGAGGAACACGACACGGCCGGCCTCGTCGTGCACCGGCTGCAGGGAGAAATCAACGTCGATCAGACTGCCGTCCGCCGCACGCACCTGCGTGTCGAAGCGGGACGCCTCGCCTTGCGCGGCGCGCGCGATCGCGTTGCGCAGCCGCTCCCGCTCGCGTGAAGAGTGGGCCCACCACGCGGAGTCCGCGAATGGCTTTTCGAGCACGTCCTGCGGCCGTAATCCACCGGCCTCGAGTGCCGAGCGATTCGTTTCGACAACGATCCCTTCCGGCGTCAGCAACCCCACGAACACCGTCGGACCGACGCCGTCGATGAGATCGCGCAGACGCTTCTGGCTTCGCTGCAGCTCGGCTTGCGCCTCCCGTAACTCCCGCACCGACACGACCTCGTCGGTGACGTCCACCCCATGGGCCACGATGGCGTAGGCACCGTCGGCCTCGCGCAGGCGCTGGTAGACGAAGTTGGCGTAGCGCGTCTCGAGGGGCGCACCGGGCTGCCGGGCGAGGGTCACGGGCAGGTGCCGACCCTCGAAGGGCTCGCCCGTCTCGCGCACGCGGTCCAGCAGCTCGAAAAATCCCTGGTCCCGCAGCTCGGGCAGCGCCACAGCGACCGGTTTCCCGATGATGTCGCGGCGCCCGATGAGTCGCTCGTACGCAGAGTTTGCGAGCACGAAGGTGTGGTCCGGATCGCGCAGCAGTGCGAGGAACGCGGGCGCGTGCTCGAAGACGGCCGCCAGACGCATGCGGTCCGTCTCCTGCGCCGCCGCGAGCGCCGCAAGCTTGCGCTCGGCGGTCACGCGCTGCGTGGTCTCCTGGCACACCACCAGCACCCCGCCGACGCTGCCGGTTTCCGTGTAGACGGCGCTGTAACCGTACGTCCACCAGACGTCGTCGCGGCCTCCGTCGCGGTCAATGGGGATGTACTGGTCCTCGTGCCAGGTGGCCACGCCGGTGCGCACGACGCCGTCGATCTCGGGCCCGATCACGTCCCAGATGTCAGTCCAGAAGCGGGGGCCCGAGGCGCCGAGTGCGCGGGGATGGCGTCCGTCGTTGCCCAGGCTGGGGCGATAGGCATCGTTGTAGAACTGGATCAGCTCCGGGCCCCAGAAGAGGAACATGGGGCTGCGAGCGGTGATCAGGTTGCGGACCGTGACCACGAGGCTCGGTGGCCAGCTGTCGACCGGTCCGAGGGAGGTGGACGCCCAGTCGAAGGCGCGCGAGCGCCGCGCCATCTCGCTCTCACCCGGAAAGGTCAGCTCGAGGGCCATCCGCTGGTCAGTCGACGAGGCCACGAGCGGTCATCCTGGAGTGGAGATGCCGGCGGCACAAGTGCCGTCATCTCTCCATCAGCTACGCGAGGCTAGTCTCGCTGCGGCGGCGGTTTGAGCCCGTACTTCTCCATCTTGTAGACGGACCTGCTGGGCGATGTGCGCAACATCGCTCGGATCTCTGCAACGCGGTCAACGACGGCGACGTGACGTTCTCGTCGAGGAGGAACGAGTTGCGGGAGACAAGAGGGAGACAAGAATTGGGCGGATCTTGGCGGCGAAGCTTGTTGCGCGCGTTCTTTCGCCACGTGCTACGGCGCCTTCCAGATCCCTTGGCGCGCGAGGAACACGCGCATCGAGATCGTGGGCAGGCCCATCACGCCGCACGCGCTCCGCATCGAGGTCTTCACCGGCGAGTCCTTCGTCTCCTCGGTGATCACGATGACCTGGTTCCCTTCGCGCTGGAGCTTGAGCGCCAGCCCGACGACGTAGGGATCGGCCTCGTCCGTGGTCGCGGTCTTTGCGACGTCGAGCAGGTCGGGGACCTTGCCGAGGACCTCGCGGACCTCGCCGAACAGCTCGTCGTTCTGCACCGCCATCGGCTTGCAGACCGTTGCCCAGCCGGATGCCGGGTCTGGTCCCTTGGCGGCCTTCGTCGGGCCGACCAGGATCTCATCGATCACAGCCTTCGGAAACACCAAGACGTCTGCGCGCGCCGCGTGGATCAGCTTCTGGTAGACGCCGGTCTTCTTCGTCTGCGTTTCCTGGGACATGTCCTGCCGAACCTGGATGATGCTCGACGTGTCGACCACGTAAATCTCCCGCGCCCCGGCCACCCCTACCACCTTGGTCACGCCGCGAGCGTCTTTTCCAGCTCGGACAGATCTTGATCGCTGACGTCGAGGTAGCGCATCGCATCCGAGATCCCGATGACGTCGCGTTGAACGCCGCGGAGGAACGTGTTGATCGTCCGTGCCCCGTACTCGTCGATGCGGACCTGAACCCGATTGCGTCCTTTGCCGCCACCACCACCCTGTTTCGAGTCGGTACCTGCTGGCAGCGCCTTGAACAGCCCCCACGTCGCGAGGTCCAGATCGATCAGACGCAGCACCGCCGCCTTGAGGCTGACGCGAAACTGGGTGGCCACGCGTCCCGCAGTCCCAAGGTCGGCACGGGTCCCGTCACCGACAAACTCGCGAAGCTCGACCTCGGGCATCAGCGCGGCGGCTGCGACACGCTCACACCACCGCTCCAGATCGGGATGATCTTGGTTCGAGCGGCCGGCACCATTGTCATCGCACACCGAGTTGGTGCGGGTGAGGAGGTGTGCCAGCTCGTGGAACAGGGTGTAGATGCGCGCGGCGGGATTCCAGTGTGTGTTTGCGACGATCGCGGGAGCGCGCGGGTCCCACAACGAGAACCCGCGACCGGCGTCGCCACCGATCGGTAGCAAGAACACGAGCACGCCGACCTTCTCGATCGCGCGACGCCATTCCTTGAGGGCGACACCAGGATCGCGCCATGTGGATTGCGATGCGACGTCGACCCCGAGCAGGTCCCGCAGGCGCCGTCCGGCGATCTCGGGCTTGGTCGAGGTCGTCAGCTTAGGCAACTCCTCCGTTTCGAGGCCGAGCTCATCGACGAGCCACGCGACGGCCTCTTGAAGGCGACGGACCTCGCGAATCGCGAGGCGCTCCTCGGGCAACAGCTCTCGATCGACGACT
>JBBQFU010000232.1:0-13971 GCA_038322185.1 Haliangiales bacterium | reverse complement strand
GAGATACGCCGCGAGCGCCGCGATGTCGTCGACGCACGTGATCGATGCCGTCGCATCCCAGCGGCGGAACTCCTCGCGGTTGAACGTGCCGAGGCGGCCGATGAAGGCGAGGCCACACTCGCGTGCGAGGTCGCCGTCCTTGAGTGAATCGCCACAGAACACGATGCCCTCGCGCGACAGCCCGAGCGTGCTCAGCGTGCGCACCACGTGGGGCTCGCCCTTGGCCAGCCCGGCCGCTGCATCGAAGCCGAGCGCGAGGTCGAAGCGGAACGTCTCCTGCGCCTGGAACTGGTCCACGAAGTGCTGCGCGCCGTTGCTCGACACGATCAGCTTGATGCCCGCGCGACGGAGCTGCTCGAGCCCGGCAACCGTCTCGGGCGTCATCCGCGCCTCGTCACACACGACGCGCTTGCGGGTCTCGAACTCGTCCGACGCGGCGTCGTTGTCGACATGCCCGGGCGTGATCACCTCGAGCTGCTGGCGAAACGGAATGCCCGACGTCTCCATGTAGCGGCGTCGCGCCTGCGCGAGGTCGAAGCCGTGGCGCTTCTCCATCACCGCCGCCGCGACATCGGCGAAGCCGCCCATCGTGTCGATCAGCGTGCCATCGAGGTCGAACATGATCGCGCGCACGACCGTCGGCAGCGCGGGCAGGCTTCGAGACATGAGCATCGGATATCACCCCGACGGCACCGAGTAAAGGAGGGTATCTCCGGCTACCGTTTCTTGCCGGATAGGGCATCAGCGCAACCCTTCGATGTAGCCGCGCACGAACGGGACCTCGCTCGTCGAGATGTACTCGGGGTCGAGGTGGCGGACGATCTTCATCGTCTCGGTGCTCTCGCTGTGGCTATCGAGCCAGACCATGAATGGGCGGATCGCATCGACCGAGGTGGCGCGCCAGCTGCGTACGTTGATCGAGCGGATGTCGACCCTGGAAGGGATGCACGCGCGTGCTGGAACGACCTGCGCGCTGTACAGGATCTCGAGGTTGGGGTCGTTCGCGAGCTCTGCCCACTCGGGTAGCGCGATCTGATACTGCAGCTCGTTGAGGATGCACTCCGACATGGTGTCGAAGATGATCGTCACCGGGTGGCGCGAGTTGACCGTCGACTTGCGCGCCATCTCGAGCCCGCACTGCGCGTGCTGCGCGAGCTGCTGCGCGCTGTGGAACGCGTCGGTACCGTAGACAGTCGGCTTGAGCTCGAGCTTGAGATAGAAGCGCTCGCCATTGAACGCGGCCACATCCTTCTGGAGGTGCGCGTTGAGCAACGCCGATGCCTGGTCGGGCGTCGCGATGGTCTCGAGGTGCTCGAGGTCATGCGCGAACAGGCACGTGCTCTTCTTGCCGTCGAAGTAGAGATACGTGTCCGCCTCCATGCCGTCGAAGCTGGGACGACCGTCGTCGTACACGAGCGCGAGCGACTCCTCGAGTGCCTCGAGCGTGTCGTCGCCGTAGAGCTTGGTGCCCGAGCAGTTGGTGTTGTGGCAGATGACCAGTGGATCGATCTCGGGATAGAGCTCGATGCAACCGGTGGTGAGGGCGAGCAGAACGCCAAGACTAGAAAGCAGACGCATACTCAACCCTTCCGAACAGACCGAACACGAAGTGATCCTCGCGGCAATCCGGTGCGTCGACACAGACCCACCGGCTCATGATGTCGGCGCCGTGGGCGCGCACGTGGACAGCAAGCTCGAGACCCGCGTGGATGCGAACGCGGTCGGTTGCGACCGACGGCAGCTGGGTCGAGACGCCGACGAGCGCCTTCTCGGTGTACTGCGACTCGCGTCCGATCGGCGTGATGGACAGGCGGCCGCCGCCCCACACCGACCAGCTCGTGCCGACGTAGCGCAGCACGGCGTCGAAGTCGTAGTCGCCCTTGGAGACGCCGAGCGGGTCGACCACGAGAAGCGCGTCCCACTTGCCGAAGCGCAGGCCGAAGTCGGCGCGGTAGTAGCGCGCGCCCATGTCGGTGCGGAAGTTGATGCCGAAGTGGATGTCGCGTCCGCTGTTGACGGCGGGCGCGGCGAGGGTCGGCTGGGTCGCAGGTTCCGAGGTCTCGTCGGCATGCGCTTGGGGCAGCCCCGCACACGCCACCGCCACCACGGCTGTCACAAGGTTCGTCGTCTTCATCACGAAAACGACCCTAGCGAGGTCGAGCGTGCCGTGAGCGGCTGTTCACGCGTCCTTCACGAGGAACTGCGCCAGTTCACTCGATGTTCACGCCAACCGCGGCCCGCGGACTAGATCTTCGTCGCGACGACGCGGATCTCGGAGCCGACGCCGAGGAAGCGGAACAGCGACGCGAACGCCACCCACGGATCTGCGAGGGAGACTGCGAGCGCCGAGTCCTTCTGCCACCTGGTTCCGAGCACCGAGTTGAGGAACTGGCGCACCGCACGCTGATAGCTGGTCGCGCCCGTCCGGGTCGTCATCATCGTGATCTTGAAGCCAGCCTGCTCGAGGTAGCGAATCAGCGTCGTCTTGGTGAACTGGAACAGGTGGCGCGGCGCGTCACAGCTCCACCACCAGCGGCCGTAGAGCTTGGCCTGCAGGCTGCCCCAGTTCGGCACACACAGCGAGAGCTGGCCGCCGGGCTTGAGCATGCGGTGACACGACGCGAGCGCCTTCGTCGGCGAGTGCGTGTGCTCGAGGACATGCCACATGGTGACGACGTCCATGGTCGCGTCGTCGAAGTGCTTGTCCTCGGCGATGCCGACCACTGCGTCGTGACCCTTCGCCTTTGCAGCCTCGACGGCGTTCGGCGCCGGATCCATGCCGTGCGTGGTCCAGCCCAGACCCTTGAGCACGTCGAGATAGCGACCGCCGCTGCCGCAGCCGATGTCGAGGACGTGACCGTCGCCATGCCACGCGGGGAAGCGATACCAGGACACGCTCTGCCGCACGTGCAGCCACAGGCCCGCGACGGCCGACACCGCGGCGGCGTCCTTGGCCGATACGCGGCGGTGCCACGCCTTGGGCGACGATGGCTTCGCGGTGTACGCGCCGTAGTCGGTCGGGTAGAAGCGGCCGATCGCGCCGGGCGTCGGACGCGGGTTGATGAAGTGCAGCGAGCACCCCTCGCACATCACGAGGTTCCAGGTCTCGGGCCCGAACAGGAGTGGATCGCTCCAGGTTTTCCGGTGACGGAACCCGGTGTGGCCGCAGAGATCGCACGCCGCGACCGCCTCGATCGCGGTGGGCGCCGGCACGGCGACGGCAACAGGGTTCGCGCTCATGGGTTGCAAGTACCGCAACTATCCTCTGTGCTCAAGGAAGACTAGGATGCGCCCGCATGGACCGGGAACGGTTGCAGCGGATCCGAAATTTCCAGAGCCAGGATTGGTACCCGGCGCTGGTGATTCGTCCACTCACGATCGGGATCATGCTGATCATTGCCGACTGGCAATTCCTGACGCCGAACCGGCTCACGACGATCGCGAACCTCGTCAAGATTGCCGGGACCGTGCTGATTCTCGACCGCGATCACTGGGTCGCGTCGGTGATCCTGCTCCAGCTCGGGATCCTGTTCGATCACCTCGACGGCACGATGGCGCGCTACCGGCGCACGTTCACGAAGCTCGGGTCCTACTACGACAAGGTCTCCGACATGATCACGTGGTGCCTGATCGTGATGACGGTCGGCTGGCAAGCCTACGTACAGAGCGGCAAGGCGATGTACATCGTGTTCGCCGCGGCCAGCGTGATCGCGCTGAACCTGCGCGGCTACATGAAGTGGTTGTCGCAGGCCGAGACCGAGCGCATCCGCTGGTTCGAGGCCAAGCGCGACCCATCGCTCATCGCGAAGCGCACCGCGCCAATCGTCATCAAGCCGCCGCCCGAGCGCACGCCGAAGGACTGGGCGATCTGGTTCGGCAAGAAGATCTTGATGGTCTTCGCGTTCGAGGAGATGGACCTGTGGTTCTGGCTCGGCCTCGCCATGCTGATCGATCGGATCGATCTCGTGCTGTGGCTGATGGTGCTCACCCAGGTTCCACTCATGCTCGTGATGGTCGTGGTCCGCGCGGTCGAGATGCATCGCGCCGATCGCCAGCTGCGCGAGCTCGAGTCGCCGCCGACGTAACGTTGCCGCTCTTTGTTATCACCTGAGCGGGTACGTTTCGCGGTTTGGCCTACGAACGGGTAATTGTGAGCGTGCGTTGTCCGAAGTACGGACAAAGGATGGCTTCGTCAACGGTCGTTCGGAATCGCTTGTCACGTTGGACTCCCAAGGCACTGGCTTACGGACCACTGCTCGCCCAGCTCGTGGTCACCCGAAAGTGCAACCTGACCTGCGGGTACTGCAACGAGTACGACACCACGTCGCCTCCGGTTCCGACCGAGCTGCTCAAGGCGCGGGTCGACAAGCTCGCCAGCCTCGGCACGCTGTTCTGCGAGTACACCGGCGGCGAGACGCTGCTGCATCCCGACATCATCGACCTCGTCGCCTACGCCTCGTCGTATCGCTTCAACGAGCGCTGGATCATCACGAACGGCTACTTGCTGTCGCCCGAGATCGTGAAGCAGCTCAACGGCGCAGGGCTCACGCACCTGCAGATCAGCATCGACGGCGTCACGCCCAACGCGACCACCGTGAAGGTGCTCAAGGCGCTGCGCAAGAAGATCGAGCACCTGCAGAATCACGCCACGTTCACCGTGCAGCTCAATGCCGTGCTCGGCGCAGGCAACGACGAGGAAGTGCTCGAGGTACTGGCATTCGCGCGCGCGGCTGGATTCCGACCGCGCGCCAGCATCATCCACGACGGCAGCGGCGGCATGGTGCTCGACGCACGGGGCAAGGAGCTGATGGCGCAGGTCGGCGAGATCGTGGGCTCGAGGTTCGCCGAGTCGGGCGACTACCGGATGCGCCTGCTCGAGACTGGACGCGCGGACTTCAAGTGCCGCGCGGGCGCACGCTACCTGTACGTCGACGAATTCGGCATCGTGCACTGGTGCTCGCAGCAGCGCGGCGTGTTCACCAAGCCGCTCGCGGACTACACGTTCGCCGACCTGCGCGAGCAGTTCGACACCAAGAAAGACTGCGCGCCGACGTGCACGGTCGGCTGCGTGCGGACGGCGAGCCGGTGGGACGAGTGGCGCGGGCAGGGTCGCAAGTTCGAACCAGCGCCCGACGTTCCGCTCTCGGCGCTCACTGCTGCGCGAGCGCCGCGCGGATAGAGCGGAGGTTTCGCAGCAGCTGCAGCGTGAAGATCACGGTGAACGACAGGCAGCCCGCGGAGAATGCGATCAAGATCGGCGTGAGCGTGCCGCACAGTGCGAGCACGACGAACACGGTGAGCACGAAGTCGCGCTTCATCATCTTCGCAACGGTCTTCTTGAAGCCGACATCGGGCGCGGTGAGGAAGTCGTGGCTCTGGTACGCCCACGGGATCGCGGCGAGGTCGCCCGATTTGTAGACGCGCGCGATCAGCCAGTACTGCGTCGACTGCGTGTAGACGAAACAGGCGAGCACAAACATCGCGAACGGTAACGCCCAGTCGACGCCGGCGGCTCGCAGATTCAGCGCGATGCCAGTGATGTACGCGATGTTGGCGAAATCGTCGGCGAGCGTGTCGAGCCACTGGCCCAGTCGCGAGAATCGGAACTTCAGCCGGGCGATCTCGCCGTCGACACCGTCGATGATCGAGCCGAGGTTCACCAGCAGCATTCCGCTCGCGGCCGCGAGATAGCCACCGTGCGCGATCACCACACCGCCGGTGAGTGCCAAGCAGAAGCAGAAGATGGTCACGTGGTTCGGGTGAACCTGCGTCCGCATCAGCAGCCACGAGATCGGTAGCGACATATGCCGGTTGATCCAGCGCGACGCGATGCCGTCGGCCGGCTTGCGCAGCGACCACACCAGGGTCCGCTCGGCGCGGCGCAACTCGCGCGCATTGCGAACCTGCGTGGTGAACGCGAGATAGGGCGGGGTGCCCTGGGCCTGGTCGAGACCACTCAACGCGGCGCTGTATCCGCCCGCCGTGGGTGCCGCGGTCGCAAGGGCTCGGGCGTGAACCCGGTCGGTGATCACGAGGGCGTCGCTTCCCTCCGCAACAGCCGCGGGCGCGCTCGTCGTGCGCCAAGCCGTGACCGCCTGCTTGGGAATGTCCCGGTGGTAGATGCGATCGGCGCGCACCACCGCGATCGGATCGGCCCCGGCACCTTCTGGCACTTGGGTGGTGACAGCGAGAACGGCGCCTTTGAGCCGCGGATCGGTGACGACTGGCCTGATGTTTGGCGGCGGGAGATCGCTCGCCCACACGACGTGAATCGTCGTGCAGCCAGCGTGGACGAGATCACACGCGAGGCGCAGCACGTACGCCATCCCGGCGACCTCGTCGGTGAGCGCAGGATATGCGAGCGCTCCGTCGAGCGTGCCAGCCAGGATCCACGCTTCCGAAGGACCGGCGCGCATGATGCGACCTTATAGCGCAGGTGCGCGGACTTGGCTGGCGTTTGGATGCCGACAAGGCTATGAGTGCGCCTTCGTGGGCCAGCAACCTGCCGAGCGTTTTGCCACGTGGCTCGACAACAACCGCAGCGGGTTGCTTGTCCTGTCACTGGTGCTCGCGCTCCTCGGCGGTTACCTCGCCAGCCGCATGAAGGTCGAGGCGAGCCTGACCGACTTGCTGCCGCCGGAACAGCGCAGCGTGCAGGACCTCCACGCGATCCAGGATCGGGCCCGACCGTTTGGCACCGTCCAGGTGCTACTCGAATCCAAGGACGTCGCGCTGCGTACCAAGGCGGGCGCCGTTCTCGCGACCAAGCTCGCAACGCTGCGGCCTGATCTGGTCGCGCAGTTCACGGCAGATGACGGCGCCACGCAGCGCTACGCCTGGGAGCACCGGTTTCTGTGGGCCAAGCTCGAGGACCTGACCGCCGCGCGCGATGCGCTGCAGGCGCGCATCGAGCAGGGCAAGCTCGCCGCGAATCCGCTCTACATCCAGCTCGACGACATCGAGGAGGCGCCGACCGATCGTTTCGACGAGCTCGAGAAGCAGCTGAACGATCTCGAGCGCAAGGCCAAGGATCCCGAGCTGCGCGTCAGCAAGGACGGGCGCTACCAGCTGCTGGTGTTGCAGACCACGTTCGCCGCATCCGACGCCAAGAAGGCGAACGAGCTGATCGGCGAGGTGAAGCAGGCGATCGAGGCCACCAACAAAGAGGTCGGGCAGGGCGTGCTCTACGGACTGTCCGGCAACATCACGGTCTCGATGTACGAGCACGACTCCGTGCTCGAGGGGATGACGACCGCGGCGTTGCTCACGCTCGTGCTGGTGGCCGCGGGGCTGCTGCTCTACTACCGCAGCGGTCGCGTGGTGCTCGCGATCCTGTGGGCACTCGCGGTCGGCGTGAGCACGACGTTCGCCATTGCGTGGGCTGCGATCGGTCACCTCAACGTGATGACAGCGTTTCTGTTCGCGATCGTGATCGGCAATGGCATCAACGCGGGAATGATCTTCGCGGCGCGTTACCTCGAAGAGCTTCGCGGCGGCATGGATGCGCGTGCAGCGCTGCCCGTCGCGCTCGCCGGTACGGTGCGCGGCACGATCGCGGCGATGGCGACCGCGGCAGTCGCGTACACGTCGCTGCTCGTGACCGACTTCCGCGGCTTCCAGCAGTTCGGCGCGATCGCCGGCATCGGCATGGCCGTCACGTGGCTCACCGCCTACACCGTGCTGCCCGCGCTGCTGTTCGCGATGGCGCGGCGCGGGATGATCAAGGAGTCCAAGCAGCCGGCTCTCAGCCTGTACCTGGCGAAGCTGATTCCGTCGGAGCGCGGCTATCCAATCGTGATCGGAATCGGCATCGGCATCACCGCGATCGCGCTTGTCATCGCCGTGCTCTACATCGTGCGCGATCCGTTCACGAAGGACTGGCGCGATCTGCAGTCGAGCACCGATGACATCCAGGGCACGCGCGTGATCGACGCCAAGATTCGCGGCGCGTTCGACAACAAGTCGATGCTGTCGGGCCAGGCCTACCAGATCGTGATCGCGGTCGACAAGCGCGAGCAAGTGGCTCCGTTCGTTGCCAAGCTCCGCGCCGAGGATGAGGGGCGCCCGGTCGAGAAGCGTTGGCTCCGCGATGCGCGCAGCCTCGACGATGCATTGCCGCCCGACCAGGACGTCAAGCTTGCCGTGCTCGGCGAGATCGGTCATCTCCTCAGCGACGAGGCGTTGCAAGCGACGCTGTCCGACGAGGACAAGGCTCGCCTCGAGCGGCTGCGGCCGCCCAAGGATCTCACGCCGGTCACCGATGCCGACGTACCGATCGCGATCGCTTGGCCGTTCGTCGAGAAGGACGGCACGCGCGGCCGGCTCGTCGTGATTCGCGGCGCCGCACGCTTCAACTCGTTTGATGTCGAAGACCGGCTCGACTTCGCTCGCGAGGTCCGCGCGCTCGATCCGCTGCTGCCGCCCAGGGCGCTGGTCGCCGGAGAGGCGCTCGTGGTCGCGGACATCATTCGTGTGATGGAGTCAGACGCACCGAAGATCATCGCATTCGCGCTCGCGGGCTCGGTGCTCACCGTGATCATCGTGCTCGGCATTCGCCGCCACGGCCTGGTCACGCTCGCTTGCGGCATGGCCGGCGTGACCGTGATGATCGCGGTGTGCTCGCTGCTCGGCGTGAAGGTCCACTTTCTGGATCTGATCGCGTTACCGATCACGATCGGGATCGGGATCGATTACGCCGTGAACCTCGCGGCGCGCGAGCGACAGGACGGCGACCTCGGTCCGCGCCATCTCGTCGCGACCACCGGTAGCGTCGTGTTGCTCTGCTCGTACACGACCACGGTCGGATATGGAACGCTGATGCTCTCGGCCAACGGAGGAATACGAAGTTTCGGACTCGCCGCGCTGGTCGGAGAGGTGGCTTGCATCACGATGGCGCTCGTCGTTGCCCCGGTTTGCCTGGCTCTGCTGCGGAGTCTCGATCACCGCCACAAGTCTGCACGATAATTCCCATTCCCCCCTCGCAGCTTCGTGATACACGAAGGTCGTTGTGCCCGACTTGATCCTATTCACGCCCGGCCCGGTGCGCATCCCGGAGCGCGTTGCGAACGCCCTGTCGAATCCGCCGTGCAACTACCATCGGCAAGAAGCGTTCACCTCGATGTTCGTCGAGACCGAGCGGTTGCTGAAGGACCTGATCGGGATCAAGCAAGCGGACGCGTACTACTCGACGGTTCTCACCGCGACCGGCACCGGCGCGAACGAAGCGTGCATGCTCGCATTCGAGAACCTCGGCAAAGGCCTCGTTCTCAATAACGGATTCTTCGCAGCACGCGCCGTTGATCAGGCGCGCCAGAACAACATCGCCGTCGAGGTTATCGAGTCGCCGATCGATCGGCCGCTCGATCCCGACGCGGTCGCCCAGAAGCTGGTCGCGGACCCGTCGATCAAGTGGGTGTTCTTCGTCAGCCACGAGACGCGCGCAGGCCTCACCAATCCACTCGAGGCGATCGGCAAGGTCTGCAAGGCGCGCGGCAAGTTCGTGGCCGCCGATGTCATCTCGAGCGCGTACGCGTATCAGGTCGACCTCGAAGCATCGGGTGTCGACTTCGCCACCGCTTCCAGCGCGAAGGCGATCATGGCGGCGCCGGGTCTCGGCATCGTGTTCACGAAGAAGGCCTCGGTTGCTGCGATCAAGGCAGCGGGCCGGCCGCGCGGCTACTACCTCGACGTCGTCAACGAGTACGAGAAGCAGTCGAAAGAAAACCAGCCGCGGTTCGCGCAGCCGGTCGCGCTTCACGCCGCGCTCAACGCCGCGTGTCACGTGCTGACCGAGCAGGGCATCACGAACCACTACGCGCGCATCCAGCGCCAGATGCAGGCGCTCATCGACCACCTGCACGGCATGGGCGTCGAGCCAATGCTCGATGCGAAGTTCCGCAGCAACATAGCGGTCAACTTCAAGCTGCCGGTCGGCCAGACCTACAGCGACTTCGCGAAGCGGATGCAGGGCGAGGGCTACTTCTGCCTGTACGGCATCCCGGGCGACCAGACTCACTTCCAGCTGAGCACCATCGGAGATCTCTCCGACGCTCACGTCGACGGCGCCAAGCGCGCGCTGTCCCGCGTCCTCGGTTAAGTAAGCCGGTCAGGTAAAGTCCGGCAAGGTCCGGCTCTGCCGGACCGCGCAGCACCGCCGAAGGCGGTGCGCAGGTAAACGTCCGAACCGGCGTCGCTGTCAGCGACCTGTCACCGTGTCGAGGGCCCACCGCCCCCGCGGTCGAACCACCAGCGCAGCTATGTGAAACATGGGCCCGAGGTGCCAGGTATGTGACAGTTCAGGGGCATTTCGGTGATGGTCTAACTCTTGCTCTTTCAGGCTTAACCTTGGTAGAAGCGTCGCCTAATACCGTGATTCGTCGCTTAGGTACCCATTCAGGCAAGCGGATCTACTTCGGCTACGACCGGTACGTCCTGCCCGATCTCGAGGAGTACCTCGCGATCATGGCAAAGAACGGCGCGGAGGTTATCTGCGCGGTCGACCGCAACTACCTCCACTACCTGACCTCGGCCGAGCTCGTCTGCAGTGCTGTGCAGGCCGACCCCGACAGTGTCGGAATTCTTTGCTGCGGTACCGGCCTCGGTATGTCGATCGCGGCGAACAAGTTCAAGGGCATCTACGCGGCGCGCTGCACCACGGCCGAAGACGCCGAGCAGTGCCGCACGATCAACAACTCCAACGTGATCTGCCTCGGCGCCAAGTTCGGCCTGCTCGCGAACAAGGACATGATCACCGCGTTCGTCACGGCATCGTACAGCGGCCGCAAGCTCGAGGAGCTCGAGTACATCACGCGCTTCGAGCGCGACGCCTCGGACATGCAGCAGCAGCAGCCGATCGAGAAGCCGAGCTCGACCACGATCCGTCGCACCGCCTAGGTTCTTTCGCTCGCCCCGAGCGCTCGCCATGTTTGGCATCAAGGACCTGTTCACGACGATCAACCTCATGGGTGGCGTCGTCGCGATGTGCTTCTGCGTCGACGGGAAACCGTTCGAGGCGGGGCTCGCGATCATGATCGGCTACCTGTGTGGCGACACGCTCGACGGCTCCGTCGCGCGCAAGCTCGGCACGCAGAACGAGTTCGGCAGCGAGTTCGACACGATTGCCGACCACTCCTCGCACGTGATCGCGCCGGCGGTCGTCGTCTATACGGTCTACAAGGACGTCGGCATCGTGCCCGCGCCGTGGGACAAGATCCTCGCGATCGCGCTCGCGGGCTCGCTCATCCTCGGTGTCTCGGTCCGGCACGCGCGCAACATCGTCAACCCGGTCAGCTACAAGGGCGTCTGGGTCGGCTTGCCGCGGAGCGTGCTCGGTTTCATCGCGATCGCGTACTGCAACGCACGGCTCGCGCCCCACGCCCCGGGCGGCTGGTGGCTTGGCGTCTTTCTCATCCCGTTCATGGGCATCGCCACGCTCACGTACTGGCCGTTTCCGAGCCACCACCTCGTGAAGGGCCTACGCCCGGCCGCGGTCGTGGCGGCAGTCATCGCGTTCATCAGCTCGATCGTGATCGGCTTCTTGAAGCGTGAGTTCTTCTTCGACCTGCTCTGGTTCTGGATGGTCGGCTACTGCCTGTCCGCGTGGATGACGCTCAGCGCCGATGAGCGAAAGGCCTATGCCGAGACCGTCGCCGCAGCCCGCGCCCGCGGGGTGGTGAAAACCTGACAGGTTGTGCAGTTCCCGACAGGCTGCCCAGAAATCAAGGACGTAGACGTTCGCCGGTGCCGGGCTGGTAGTCGACGATGGCCAGCTCGATGTCGCCGTAGTCCGTCCGCGCCTTCGTGAGAACCGGGACGCGACCCGAGTCGTTGGTGATCCAGATCTCGAACGTCCGCTCCTGGGCGTCGGTCGACTTCTTGCCGTCACGGGTCACCCGAAACGATCGGCCTTCGAAGCGCAAGGTCGGGAACTCGCCGAGCTCGGTCACGAGCTTCTCTTCGCCCGCGATCGTCATCGTCACGTTCCACAGGTAGCGGCTGCGAAACACCTCGGTAGTGACGGTCGACCCCTTCGGCGCTTCCCACGCACGGAGCGCGACGAGGTACGCGTTGTAGTCCCAGACGTCCGGCGTCGAGACCTTCTGCGGCTCGCTCACCTGCTTGTCACCCATCCAGACCTGGACCGGCACGACATCTTCGGTGCGCTGATCCAAACGCGCATCGGTGCGCTCGCGGACGCTGCCCTCTGCGGTCGATTCCTCGACGCTCCAGCGGCGGGATCGGCCGGTCTCTACGTCGATCCACGACGTGAACACGTCGTCGACATTGGTGAGCACGCTCGCGAGGCCGCGCGACTTGGCGTGGCCCTGGACGACGATCACCTGATGGCCGTCGAGCTCGGTGACATCACCGGCGGCGAGGTCGTACTGCGCGAGGTCCATGCCCCCGAGCGAGAGCCGATATGACATGTGCTCGCGTGGCGTGATGAGCGGTGCACCATCGGGAAGCTTCGCGCCGACGATCGGCGCCGACGATGGCGTGACTGCGCCCTTGGAGCCGCAAGCACCGACGAGGCAGACGACGAGACCAACACGCAAGTGCACGAACGCAAGGTAGCGCGTTCTGCGCGACAACCCCCAATGCTCTCGCAGTGCTAACGCGTGGTGAATTCCTGACAAGGTGTGCAGATCCAGACAGATGCGCCGCCGCGAGCGTCGTGATAATCGATCCGTGCATGGTGGCTCCGCGGATCTCCGTCGTGGTGCGGTCTTACAACCGCCTCTCGGCGCTCGCCGAGCTACTGACGCGCCTGCTCGCCCAGGACCACGACAGCTTCGAGATCGTCGTCATCGACCAGAGCACCGTCTGCCCGCCGGACGAGCTCGCCGTCGTCGAGTCGCTCGCCCGCGATCCGCGCGTTCGCATCGAGCGCTTCAAGCCGCTCGGTGGCCCGGGTGCGCGCAATGCCGGCGTCCGTGCAGCGCGCGGCGATCTCCTCGTGTTCATCGACGACGACGACCTGCCGTACGGCAGCGACTGGCTGCGCCGCCACGAGGCGAACTTCACCGGGCCCGGCGGCGACAAGTGCCTCGGCGTCACCGGTCGCTTCGTCGACGAGGACGGCGGCACCAAGCCCTACGCGAACCCCGACCGCGCGCGCCGCAACGTCCTCTCGTTCAACGTGCTCGGCTGGCAGCGCGTCTACGCTCGCACCGACGTGCGCAAGCACGTCGAGAGCTTGATGGGCGGCAACGCCGCGATCCCGCGCAAGACGCTCGAGCGCTTCGGCCTGTGGGACGAGTGCACGCCGATCGAGGACGAGCCCTCGCTCGCCTTCCGCATCAATGCGGGCAAGCGTGACGACGAGTTCCTCCTGTTCGATCCCGACGTGAAGATGATCCGCCGGCTCGACGTGCCCGGCGGCATGGCGAAGCGAACGCTCTCGGGCCCGCGCTACGCCCGCCGCGTGTTCACGTTCATGCACAACATCGTCGGCCACTACCGGCCGTGGCGATTCCTGCTGCTCTATCCCGCGTACATCTACTTCGTCGCGTTCCACTGCATCGAGTGGATCTGCAGTGACAGCAAGCGCCACGACACGTGGCCCAAGCGCATCGCGGCGAGCACCGGCATGGCGCTCGCGATCGTACCCATGTGGCTCGCGTGGCTCGCACAGCACGCGATGCAGCGTGCACGCGCTGGTGCGCCGGTTCGATTCGCACGTCTGGCGCGGCTGCCAGTCGCGCCGGTGATCGCTGCGCCCGCTGTTGCTCTCGCGAGCCGCGACTCGCACGCCACGCTGTCCGCCGCGCCGTGAGCGAGCGCTCCAGCGGATCAGTCGACGCGCGGCCGCTTACCGGCGAGGCAGCGCTGCGTCGCCGCCTGCATCGATTTCGCCGCGCGGTGACAGGCCATCGCGATCGCGTGCTGCGCCGGCTCGTCCGGGTTGGCCTTCTTGCCGGCCGCGAAGCTGTTCTCGGCGGCCTCGATCACGGAGCGCACCCACTGGCGATC
>JBBQFU010000231.1:0-14079 GCA_038322185.1 Haliangiales bacterium | reverse complement strand
ATCAACCAGACCATTCCGGCGCAGCGACGCGCGAGTGTCGCCGCGATCCGTCAGCTGTGCTCGAGCTACCGCGATCTCGACGTGTTCTGCTCGCACGATCCGCGCGAGTACTCTGCGATGCGTGGCAGCGCGTGAGAACGCTCGCGCTGATCGTCCTGATCGCGTGCGGCTCCTCGGGAAACAAGCTGCCAGCCGAGACGTGGGGAAGCGAGGACTACCTCAAGGCGGGGGTGCCGGCGAGCGATCACGTGTGGTCGATCGACGAGCACGAGACCGCGGTCTCGGCACTGAGAACGCTCAGCGCCGGTCACCGCGAGCGACTGCCACGGCTGGGTGGCCCTCGGTCCGGTGCCGTGTTCGCTCGCGTGATCGAGCGAGTCGACATCACCGACGTGCTGCCGGATCCCAGGACGTCTTTCCTGTTTCACATGCGCAGGTTCGAGGCCGCGAACACGATCTCGAAGCTCTACATCCTGGACGCCTTGGCCACGACACCGCCGGAATACCGCGCGCTGATCCACCTGATCCTGCTCGAGGCCGTCGACCTCGACCGGATCGCCACGCCGTTCATCGACAGCTTCGGTCCCGACGATCCCAAGCGCGAAGCGCGACTCAGCGGGCTGCGCCAGATGGAGCAAGGCTACGGCGAGATGCTGCACGGTAGCGTGCTGACGCTCGCCGATCGGCGGTTGCCGGAGCCAGAACGGATTGCCTTCGCCAAGCAGGTGGCGCCGGCGATGAAGGCGCTGCTGGGTCGGCTCGAGCCCGACACCCAGACCAAGATCAACGCGCAGGTCGAAGCGCTGAGCCCGAACGTGCGCTCGGCGCTGCGGCCTTAGTCCGTCGCGAGCAGCGTCACGTAGGTGAACGCGCCGGCCGATAGCGGGATCATCGTCGGTCCAGTCACGTCGCCACCGGTCACGGTCAGCGTCGTCTGCGCCGAGACCGGGATGTTGCCGAGGTAGATCGTGGTGCCGGTGTTACCAGCGGCCCAGCTCGCTCCGCTGTTGACCTGCATCACGGCGGGCGTGGCCGCGGTCGTCACCGTCCGCGATCCACCGATGACCTGAACGAACACGTGGGCGAGCGAAGCTGAGTAGCCGAAGTCCGCCGCGCGGGTCGCCGTGAATGCGCGATAGCTCAGCGTCGGCAGTGCTGCCTGGACCATGCGGTTGATGACGATGATGCCGGGCGGGTACGTAGTGCCGCTCATCGGAAGCACATCTGCGAGCGCGTCTGCCCTCGGGATGCAGGTGCCAGCGAAGAAGCGACCGTTGGGGGCCGTCGCATCGGTGAAGGTCGGATCTGATCGCAGCGTGATGTTCGCGAAGGCGATGCCGCTCCCGCCGTCCCAGTCGACGTATTCGCCCGTGAACGTCATCAGCGGCGCACACGGGTCAGGTGGCGCCGCATCGGCGGTCGAGTCGCCATCATCGCCGCACGCACTGCAGGCAGCGAGCATGAGGGCAATGGGGGCCAGCGGGCGGAGCAGCGTCATCGAGGTGACGCTACCACCACCCTCTAGTTCTTGAGCGCGGTCTGCGTCACGTCCGTGAGCGTGAGCTCGGCGAGCGAATCCTGGAACTGCACGCGGGTGAGCATGATCTTCTCCTCGGTGTCGACCATCGCGATCGTGGCCTTCTGCACGCGCTCGGAGATGTCCTTCATCTTGGTCTTGAGGTGGCTCATCAGCTCGCCGCCGGTCTTGACCGCCTGGAGCGTGACGATCTGCGCGTGCAGCTCGTCCATGCGCTCGCGGTAGTCGCCGAGGCGGCGGCGCAGGCTGGTCTGCTCTTGCGTCAGATCGAGCAGCTTCTTGTGAATCGCGAGCAGCTTCTTCAAGCTGCCCTCGAGCTCGGCAGAGCCCTCGGCGGCATCGACCCACACCTTCATCATCTCGAGCGTGACGTCGGCGTTGAGGTCGAGCGTGCGCGACATCGGCGTTGCCTCGGCGATCTCGACCATCTTGGTCTCGCCCGGCTTGAGGTGGACCTCGAACAGGTGAGCGTCGCCCACGCGCTCGAATGCAGGCGGCGACTCGAGGAGCTTCCAGCCCTTGTTCACGGTGTGGCGGATGTAGACCTTCGCGAGCTCGGGCAGGCGATTGGTGATCTGCATCTTCTGACGGCGAATGTGCTGGACCTCGGCGGTCAGGATGCCGCGCTGGATCGTGACCAGGCGCGACAGCTTGTTCTCCTCGCCAATGTTGCGCTCGACGACGATCTGCCGGTCGAGCGCGTACGGCACGACAGCCGACGACTTCGGCGGAATCGGCTCGGTGAGACCTTCACCGATGAACTTCTCCTGACCGTACACGGTGACCGGTCCGGTCTCGAGTGTCGACGTGGTCGGGTTCGTGAATCGGACCGCGCGGAATGCAAACGTGGAGTTGCCGCGCTCGCTGTCGGGGGCGTAGAGGTACACGACCTCGCCGTTGGTCTCCTGGCGAACCATCGAGACCATCGCGCTCGAGCCGCGCTCGACCGTCATCGGCGTGGGGTTCGCGAAGTGGCTCTCGCCGACGGGCTCGGCATCGATGTCGAGGCCCTTGGCCTTCGCGGCGGCGGCCTGCTGCGCCTCGGCCGGCGACGGTGCCAGTGCGACGAGGCGAACGCGCTCGGCGTTACCCGGGCCGACCTTGGTCTCGACCTTGATGCGCGCCGGAGCGACGCCCTGATCGATGAGCTGATTGCGGACGATGTTGGCGCGGTCGTTGGCGCGAGTCTCGGCGCCGGTGCGGTTGGCGTCGGCGTAGCCCTCGATCACGATGACCTTGTCGGAGCGAACGATCGCGTCGGACACCGTGCGCATCTTGGTGTCACCTTGCGAGTAGTTTGCCGCAGGCGGCGGCGCGGGCTCGCGGCGCGCGGGTGTCTTGGCGCTGATGCGAGGACCGGCCTTGCCGGACTTCTTCGACGCGCGGTATCGGCCGCCACCACCACTGCTGCTGCCGGTCGTTGCGACCGAGTCGCGCGAGAGCTCGTAGTCCTCCTGCTCGGGCGCGGCCGGGCTCGGTTCGTGGACCGCGACGCGCGTGGTCTCGGCGTTCTGCGGGTGACCATCGGGCTTGCGGATCTCGTCGTCGCCGAGCTCGGTCAGCACGGCCTCGCCGGCGCCTTCCTTGCCGCTGCCGCCGTAAGGCGAGATGCCCGTCGGGGGCGCAACCGCGAACTTCTCCTCGGCGGCCAGCGTCTCGCGCTGCACCTGCCGCACGCTCCACAGGTCGTACTTGAACGATAGCGCCGACGACGATCCGACGCCGACCTTGACGCCCTTCCAGTCCTCGCCCGACGTGTTGTCGACGATCGCCCAACCCTCGAGCATCACCTTGCCCTTGTCGCCCACGACGACGCGGTAGCTCGGCTTCCACGACGGCGACTCGGTGACGTAGGTGAGCACGACATCGGCCTTCTCCTTGCTCGGCAGCTGGAGCTTCATCACCAGGTAGTTGCCGTCCGCAGCCTGATCGCGCGGGATCGAGACCGGCAGCGGGTTGCCCGTGATCGCGTCGACGACGGTCAGTGACTTGAGGAAGTCGTCGACTCGATCACGCGGAACGCTGACGGTCAGCAAGCCTCCGGTCACCGTGGCGCGGCGCTCGTAGAACGCGACGCCGTTGCGATAGACCACGACCCGTCCGAGGGCGACGTTGTCGACCTTGACGAACGAGGAGTGCTTGGGCCCGCAGCCGGTGAGCGCGGCGGCGAGCAGGAACCCGGCGAGTACCTTCTTCATTCCTGGGGCAAACGCGCCAGCTGCGCGCCCCGATCTAATCAGCCGCAAAATATTCCCAAACCTTCCGGAACGCCCGCCCGGCGGCGGTGTCCAGGACTTGAATGCTCCGCTTTGGCCTTGTCGCAGCGCTGCTTGGAAGCCTCACCCCTGCCCTCGCGGACGCCCCCGCCACGCTCACCCCGGTGGAGTTTGCCGTCGTCCGCCAGGAGTGCGAGCAGGTGGGAGCGGACCTCGTCGCCTGCGCCCAGCGCTTCATCGACTACTACAACCAGGCGCCGACCGAGCCCACGATGGACGAGGTCCTCTACAACGCCGGGGTGATGTTCGATGCCGGCAAGTCGCGCTCGGCCGCGATGCAGACGTTCGCGCTGCTGCGCCGCAGCTTCCCGAGGAGCAAGCTCGCGCCGCGTGCGCTCGCCCGCCAGGCGAGGTTCTACGCCGACGTCGCAATGTATGACCGTGCCGCCGCGCTGCTCGAGGAGTACGCGAAGAAGTACGCGGGCGAGAAGGACGCGTACGCCGCGATCAGCGACGCGGTGTACTACCGCAAGGCGATCGGAGACGACGACAACGCGATCGAGGACACGAAGTACTTCATCAAGGTGTACGGCACCAAGCAGCCACGCGAGGCAGCGAACGCGCACTTCTCGCTGACCGCGATCTACGAGAAGCGCGGCGACAGCGACTCGGTGGTGAAGCATCTGCGCGAGTACATACGGCAGTACGGCAGCCGCGGCGGAGACGATCGCCTGGTCATCGCGTACGCGAAGATCGGCCAGGCGCTGTGGGAGCGCAGCTGTCCGGTCAAGCAGGTCGACGGCGCATGCGTGCGTGTCGAGCGCCCGCGAACCCCGCGCTGCGAGGCCAGCTGGCCCGTCACGCAGCCAGTGCGACGCGACCCGCGCCAGGTCGAGGAGGCGCTCGCGGCGTTCGCGATGGCCAACAAGCTGTACGAGAAATTCGGCGGCAGTGTTGGTGGCGACGAGGCTGGCGCCCGCTACTACCATGCGACGGCAAAGCTCGCGACCGCTGATGCCGCGGTGGAAGCGCAGCGGCTGGTGGTGCCTCCCGTGGGTATCTCCGGCCGCCAGAGCCTCGCAGCGCAGAAGAAGTTCGACACGTGGGTGATCGACGAGACGAGAGTGCGGCAACAGGCGATCGCGAGCTACGAGCAGATCCTCTCGATCAAGGATGCCGCGACGTCGATCGCCGCAGCGGCACGCATCGCTCGCGAGACCGACGATATCGTGATCTCGCTGATGACCCAGGAGCTCCCGGCTGAACTGTTGAAAGGCACGAATCGCGAGGCGCGGATCAAAGCGCATTGCGACGGTCACAAGGTGCTCCGCGCGCCGCTGCAAGGCCGTGCGATCGAGGGCTATCAGGTGTGCCTCGCCAAGGCGACCGAGCTGGGCTGGTTCGACGACGCCGCGCGCAGATGCGAGCGCGGGCTGGTCCGGTTGCAGCCCGAGGTGTTCCCCCCGCTGCGCGAGGTGTCCTCGCGAGCCGTGCACGTCACGGCCGTCCTCGCGCTCGAGCCGCCGCTTTAGCCGCAACTGCTTCCTCCTCTGAGCCGCCAAGACGCCTCGCGTGGCCAGCCGCGCCGGGCTCTTCTGTGCTCAGATTCCCTGCGAGCGCTCGTGGCGAAGAGCGCGTGCTGCGGTGCTCGAGCTGTTAACGCGGTGCCGGTCGCCACCACCGGCCGTAGCCCATATCACCGCTGCGGTCACCCACCTCCCGGGAGGGTCTCTTTGATCGAGAACACCCGCGCGGCGGCCGAATTTTGATCATGTGCGTCGAGCTCGGATCCACGACCTGAGCGGCAACGAGAGCGCGGACGCGGGCCAGATCGCTGCGACGACGATCGCTGCGACGGCGACCGCTGCAACGACGATGCGGTCCCAGGTTTCTGCGCGAACACGCGATGCGAGCTGCTGGCACTGGACTTGTCGTGCTCGGGGGCTGGCGTGTTCGGTTCGCGGGTGGCCCCACGTGGGGCCACGCGCATCGCGACGGCGACCGAACGCGCGGAGCGTGCCCCACGTGGGACGCGAGCCGGACCTCGCGGGTCCGGACGCGATGAACGCTCCCGGTGCCCCGATTCCCTGCGAGCGATCGTGGCGAAGAGCGCGTGCTGCAGTGCTCGAGCTGTTAACGCGGTGCCGGTCGCCACCACCGGCCGTAGCCCATAACACCGCTGCCGTCACTCACCTCCCGGGAGGGTCTCTTTGGATCCAGAACACCCGCGCGGCGGCCGAATTTTGATCAGGTCCGTCGAGCTCGGATCCACGACCTGAGCGGCAACGTGAGCGCGGACGGTGGCCAGATCGCTGCGACGACGATGCCCACGACGGCTGCGTTCCCAGGTTTCTGCTCGAACACGCGATGCGAGCTGCTGGCACTCCGAAGCATCGCCGATCTCCGGTCTCTCGATCAGCCGCGTGGCCTGGGGCAGTGCCTGAGTGCTTGGATGACAACTTGCTCCAGCGTTGCATCCGGCCCCAGGCCGGCGCAGGCCGCGTCGAGCGCAGCGCGGACCTCGTGGCGTTTGAAGCCCAGCTGGACCAGCGCCTTGTTCGCGTCGTTTCTGATCACGACCGCTTCAAATGCGGCGCTCGCCGTACGCGCATGCATCGGTTCAGGCCCCGGGGCGATGGCCTTGGGGGCTGGCCCACGTGGGGCCGGCGTTCGAGCGTGTTCCGCTTCGCGGTCCGCGGGTCGGGCGTTGCCCCCACGTGGGGCGAGCGCTGGGCCTCGCGTGTCCAGCGCACCTCGATGCTCGGAGCGTTCCCTGTGATCGTCAGCAGTCCGTCGTGCAAGGCGCGATGGTGTAAAGAACACACTAAGGTCAAATTGCTCGGGTCGTGGCCGCCACCGTCGGCGCGCGGCACGATGTGGTGGATCTGGCAATGCCGTGCTGCCCGACAGCCAGGGACGCAGCACCGGTTGCCATCGCGGAGTCGCACGAAGCGCTGCGTGCGCGGCGGAACATCCTGGGTCGCGCGGGCAGGCGTGTCGCCCTCGATCGTGCCGATCCGCTGCGCGTCACACTCGGCCATCGCGAGCGCCGTGGCGCTGATCGCGAACTTCACGCCGCCGCCTTCCGCGAAGCCCTGCGCGCAGCGCTCGCACTTGAAGGTGATGATCTGATGGCGCGCGCGGCCACGGTGGGCGCCGCGGTCATCGCCGGCGGGCTCGAGCACCGCATCGCACAACGCCGCGACCAGCGCGTCGTCATCGAGTCGCATGCCGGCGTTGGCATCGAGCACCCGCTGGACCTCGCGCAACCGGGCGAACGTCTCCGGCCTGACTTCCAGGCGCAGCGTGCGCAGCACGAGCTTCGGATCGGGCGGATCGGTCGGCAAGTCACCCTTCTTGCGCCCCGAGACCGTGTGCTCGATCTGGCGCAGCCGCTTGCCACGGCACTCGTCGATCCACGCGCGCTCGGTCGCCGGCGTCGCGACGCGGGTCAGCTCGCGGATCGCCGAGAACGGCAGCTCGCCCGCGGCGAGGGCGTGCCCGAGCGCGGGTAGCTCGTCGAGCGCCAGCGCGATCCGGACCCGCTCGTGTGCCGCCTTGGGTCCGTACCCGAGCCGTTCCTCGAGGTAGTCGAGCAGCGATCCGTTGCCGCGCTTGCGCCACACGTCGGCGCGAATCGCCTGGCACAACAGCGTGGCTTCTTGCCCATCGAGCGCGCCGCGTCGTCTCGCGATGTCGCAGAGCTCGCGATCGATCGCCTCCCACTCGAGCTCCACGGCGTCGTGGTCGTGGTCGTGGTCGTGGTCGTCGTGGCCGTCGTCGGCGTAGCCGTCGTGGCCGTAGCCGTCGTAGTTGGCATAGTCGGCGTAGTCGACCCATGCCGTGGCTTCGAAGTTGACCGATTCATCACGCAGCATCACATCCTCCTTGCCAAGCTACGTCGCTTCTATCACGGACAATTTCGACGCGACCTGCTGCGTTCTCGACGACGAATCGCAGGAAAACCGAAACGAAAACGTTCACGCGACGAACCGCTCGCAGGGCGCAGCTGGTCGCTGCTCGGCGAAGACTTGCGACACCGTCGCAACCGGCGCAGCGAGACGCGTCGATGGCGCGTCAAGAAGAATCGACGAAATGTCGACGAAAAATCGAAGTGCGCTCGCGAAAAGTTCAGTGCGGGATGCCGTGCCACGTCTCACGCGATGTCCGATACCCGGACAGTCACGCGGGTGTAGCGGATCGCACGGTGCGGTTGTGACGAGGACCTGTCCCAGGTCGCCGCTGCTATCTGGGCAGGCCAGCGTTGGCGCTCTCGCTGCCGCTCAGGTTGTGGATCGGAGCTCGACCAACCTGATCGAAAGTCGGCCGCCGCGCGGGTGTTCTGGATCCAAAGAGACCCTCCCGGGAGGTGGGTGACGGCAGCGGTGTTATGGGCTGCGGCCGGTGATGGCGACCGGCACCGCGTTAACAGCTCGAGCGCCGGCGCACGCGGTCTTCGGCCCAATCGGTCGCAGGGACTCTGCGGACCGAGGCCGTCCGTCGGGCCTGGACACACGCGAGGTCCGGCGCGCGCCCCACGTGGGGCAGCGTCTATCGACGCAGGTTCGGTCGCGCTGCGCGATGCCGTTCCGAGGCCTAGCCTTTACGCGTCTGCTTGCGGTTCTCGAGCTCCTCGAGCGTCTTGGGCCAGTCCTCCTTGAGCAGGCGCGACAGCGACCGATCGGCGAGCAGCCGGCCTTCGGTCTGGCAGGTCGGGCAGTAGTTCGCCTCGTTGTCGGCGTACACGATGCGCTGGACCTTGGTGCCGCACACCGGGCATGGCTGGTCGTACTTGCCGTGCACGGCCATCTCCGGGCGAAACGCGGTGACCTTGTCAGGAAAGCCGTCGCCCACGTCGGCGCGTAGTAGCGCGACCCAGGTGGTCAGCGTGTCCTTGCATGCGCGATGGAGCGACGCGACCTCGTCGTCGGTGAACGATGACGTCATGCGAAACGGCGAGAGCTTCGCCGCGTGCAGGATCTCGTCGGAGTACGCGTTGCCGATGCCGTCGAACAGCGTCGGATCGGTGAGGGCGCGCTTCACCGTGTGGCGCTCGCTGCGCAGCCGTTCGGCGAACTGCGCGGTCGTCGCGCCGAGGACATCGAGGCCGCCGCGGTCGAACTCGGCGAGCGCCGCCCTGCCCTGCACCAGGTGGATCGACGCGCGCTTCTTCGGTGATGCCTCGGTGAAGACCATCGTGCCGTTCGGGAAGTCGAACGCGGCGAGCCCGATCTTGCCGGGGACCTTCTCGCCGCGCTTCTTCCAGCGCAGGCGGCCCGCGATCATCAAGTGGATCACGATGAACCGCTCGCCGTCGACGCCGATCAGGATGCGCTTGCCGAGGCGCTCGATCGACTCGACCTTTGCGCCATTGAGCTCGGCGGGCGATGGCGACACCGTGCGGAGCACGAACGGGCTGGCGACGCGCATGCCCTCGAGCGGCTGGCCGATCGTCAGCGCGCGAAGGCGCTCGACATAGACGGTGACATCGGGCAGCTCGGGCATCAGCTCAGCGGAGGCGGCACGTCGTCGAGGTTGAAGTTCTTGCGGAACATCCAGTCGCGCACGTCGGGGCGGCCCAGCGTCCAGATGATGAACACCGGGACACCAACACCAAAGATCGCGGCAATTGCAATTCGATCTGTGCTGACTCCGGCTCCCTTGGCAGCCGCCATCAGGACCACGTTCATCAGGATCTGAATCACCGCAAGACCACGCATGAACGAGCGCACGCCATCGTTGCCGACCAGGATGCCGACGAGCAACGCGGTGCCGATCGCCGCCGCTAGCAGGGACCCCGACAACAGGTTGAGCAACGCCCCCAGGCCTTGCAGACAGACCAACACCACCAACACACCCGGCATGCTCTTGGAAGCCATGGCTACCGTCATACACCATCGTCGTCGAGGGCGCGATTGGCTTCGTCCCACGCGGCGACCGTACCCAGCCCCGCCGCTTCGAATGCCTCGACGGATCTCCGCTCGACTGCTTCGTGATCGTCTTCGTCGTCGGCGGGCGCGAGCTCGGGCCAGATCAGCTGCGCGCTCCACGGGAACCAGAACGGCGGCGGGCTCCAGCGGCGGATGAACGCGATGCGCTCGTCGAGCATTCGCTCGTCGCGGTCCCACCACGCGCTGAACGCCATCACGTGTGACTCGCCGCCGCCCATGCGCCAGCAGATGTCGAACGGGTGCTCGTTGGCGTACGCCCACGGTGGGCGAACGGCGCCGTGCGCGGCGAGCTCGTCGGCGATGTAGCGCTCGAGCCAGGCCTCGCTCACGCGCTACTTCTTCTTCGACGCGGCCTTCTTCTTCGGTGCAGCCTCTTCCTTGGCCTCGGGCGCGACGGCGAGTGCAGGCTTGCGATCGTCGCCCTTGCTCATTCCGAGGCTGAGCTTGAGGGCCTCCATGAGGTCGATGACCTTGCCCGCGGGAGCCTCCGGCGCGATCGTGATCTCCTGGCCTTCGACCTTCTGGTTGATGAGCTGCATCATCCGCTCCTGCACCTCGTCCTTGTACTTCTCGGCGGTGAAGGTCTCGGCGGCAATCTGCTGGATGATCTGCTTGGCGAGACCAATCTCGGCGGGCTTGAGCTCGGGGAGCGCCGGCAGCGGCACCTCGCTCCACGGCTTGACCTCGGTGGCGTAGCGCAGCTGGTGGATGATCAGGCCCTCGTGGAACGGGCGCACGCACACGATGTACTGCTTGCCGCGCGCCGAGTAGGACGCGATGCCGACGAGGCCGGTCTCGACCATCGCGTCGCGGATCAGCTTGTAGGCGCGCTCGCCACCCTTGTCGGGACCGAGGTAGTAGCTCTTCTCGACGAACAGGGGGTCGACGGCCGTCGCCGGTACGAATTCCTCGAGTGCAATCGTCTGGGTCGCGACGGCATCGAGAGCCTTCAGCTCTTCGGCCGAGAACACGACATACTGTCCCTTGGCGTGCTCGTACCCCTTCACCGTGTGCTCGCGATCGACGACCTCGTTGCACTTGGTGCAGATGTACTGCTGCTTGAGCCGAGCGCCGTCGGCGTCGTGCAGCATGTTGAAGTGGATGTCCCCACCCGACTCGTTGGTCGTGTAGAGCTTGGTCGGAATCGAAACCAGACCAAACGAGATGGTGGCGGTACCAATGGAACGAGCGGGCATGAATTAAATTGTACCGGGCTGCCGTGAGTGATCCCAAAGACGAGACAGGTCTCGATGCATACCGCGCCAAGCGCGAAGGCGGCGTCACACCTGAACCCATGGCCAGCACGGTGCCGGCAAGTGCGCGTGGTCCCCGGATGTTTGTGGTCCACCAGCACGACGCCACCCGGATGCACTGGGACCTACGGCTCGAGATCGATGGGGTGCTGTGCTCGTGGGCGGTGCCCAAAGAGCCCTCGATGGACCCGGACGACAAGCGGATGGCCATCAAGGTCGAGAACCACCCGCTCGAGTACGTGCACTTCGAGGCGGTGATTCCGGAGGGAAACTACGGCGCCGGCGCGATGATCGCGTGGGACCGCGGCTTGTTCCGGCCGCTGATCGATCCAGCGCAGGGCCTGCTCGATGGCGAGATCAAGTTCGAGCTCTACGGCTACAAGCTGCGCGGCGCGTTCACGCTCGTGCACACCGGCAAGAACACGCGCGGCAAGAACTCCGGCCGCGGTAGCAACGACTGGCTGCTGATCAAGAAGCGCGATGTGCCGGCGGAGCAGTTCCTCGCGAGTGGCCGGCCGCTGTCGGCGCGGTCCGTGCTGTCGGGGCTCACGGTCGACGAGCTGAATGCACGCGCGCCGCGGCACCAGGATGTGCTGCACGCGCTCGCGACCGCGAAGGTCCCCAAGCGTGCGGTCGGCAATGTCGAGCCGATGTTGTGTCAGACCGCCGACGCGGCGTTCTCGTCGAACGATTGGATCTACGAGCTCAAGTACGACGGCTTTCGCATGCTGGCCTACGGCGGTGGTGGTCAGGCGAAGCTGCGCTATCGCTCGGGTCTCGATCCCACCGATCGCTATCCCGAGATCACCAGCGCGGTGCGCGCGCTGCCGATTCCAGAGCTGGTCCTCGACGGTGAGGTCGTCGCGCTCGATGCGGAGGGCAAGCCCGACTTTCACAAGCTGTCGTTCCGCGGTCAGATGCATCGCTCGGCGGAGATCCAGCGCGCGGCGCTCGCGTCGCCGGTGACATACATCGTGTTCGATCTACTCGCGGTGGGCGGATACGACCTGCGCGGGCTGCCGCTGCTCGAGCGCAAGGCGACGCTGCAGCGCATCCTGCCCGACCTCGGCCCGCTGCGATTCTCCGAGCACATCGAAGGGCACGGCCAGGCGTTGCTCGATCAGGTGGTCGCGCGCGGGATGGAAGGCGTCGTCGCGAAGAAGGCGAATTCGCCTTACAAGAGCAAGCGCTCGCCCGACTGGCTGAAGATGAAGAAGGATCCAGAGGCGGACTTCGCGGTGTGTGGCTACACCGCGCCGAAGGGATCGCGGACGGGCCTCGGCGCGCTTCACCTGTGTGTGCGGATCGACAGCCAGTGGGTGTGGGCCGGAAAGGTCGGCAGCGGCCTCGACGACAAACTGCTTGCCGAGCTGACCAAGGAGCTCGGCGCCAAGCCACGCTGGAAGCCCACGTTCCCGCGGCCGGAGGCCAGCGGCGATGCGCTGTGGATCGAGCCCGAGCTCGTCGTGCAGGTTCGCTATCGCGAGTGGCCCGAGGACAGCTCGCTGCGGTTTCCCGTGTTCGAGCGGCTGCGCCGCGACAAGCGTGCGCAGGACTGCGAGATGCCGATCCGGCGTACGGGCGAGGCCGTCGCGGCGCCGGCAGCGGCGACGAAGGAGCCGGGCCCGGGCGACTCGCTCGAGCTGGTCGTCGAGACCACGACGCGCGAGCTGCGGCTGACCAACCCGAAGAAGGTGTTCTGGAAGGAAGAGGGCATCACCAAGGGTGACCTCATCGAGTACTACCGCTCGATCTCGCCGTGGCTCCTGCCCTATCTCAAGGACCGGCCGACGGTGCTGCACCGTTACCCCGACGGCATCGATGGCGACATGTTCTATCAAAAGGACATGCCGGACTGGGTGCCGCCATGGCTGCGCACCACGACGCTGTGGTCCGAGCACAGCCAGCGCGAGATCCACTACGTGCTGATCGATGACGCCGATGGGCTCGCGTTTGTCGCGAACCTCGCGTCGATCCCGATCCACTGCTGGGCGAGTCGCATCACCAACCTCGAGCGACCGGACTGGACGATCCTCGATCTCGATCCGAAGAACGCACCGCGCGAGCACGTGGTTCCGCTCGCGCTCGCGATTCACGCGCTGTGCGAGGACATCGGGCTTCCGAACTACGTGAAGACGTCGGGGCAGTCGGGGCTGCACGTACTGATTCCGCTCGCGAACCAGTGCACGTTCGATCAGGCGCGCACCCTCGCCTATCTGATCGGTCTCATCATCGAGCGTCAGCATCCCGACATGGCCACCACGAATCGCAACCCGGCAGCGCGTGGCGGTCGCGTGTATCTCGACTGGGGGCAGAACGCGCACGGTCAGCTGCTCGTGGCGCCGTACAGCGTGCGGCCCGTCTCCGGCGCGTCGGTGTCGATGCCGCTGACGTGGGATGAGGTCACACCTGATCTCGACCCGAAACGCTTCCATCTGCGTAACGCGCTCGACCGGTTGACAACCTGGCAGCAGGATCCGGTGCTCGCTGTCCTCGAGACACGCCCCGATCTCGAGGCGGCGCTCACGGCGCTCGGAAAGTACGCGAAGGAAGGCTGATTGCCGCGCTACACTCGGAGCGATGCGCAGGCTCGCTCTGACCGTATTCGCCGGTGTGGTGTTCGTGTTCAACCCGGGGTTCCTGTGCGGCGAGGAGCCGTGGGACTTCGGTCAGGCCGACATGACCGCAGCGATCGCTGGCACGTGGAAGCTCACCGTCGCCGACAACGCACCACTGGAGTTCAAGCTCGAGCTCCCCAGGCCGCAGCAGCAGCTGGAGCAGCACTCACGTGCGCAAGGATTCATGGGTGATGCCGCGGCGTGCGGAACCCGCAACTTCGTGGCCGATGCCGATGCATGCGCGGACATCTCGAAGATGAAGCTCGTGCTGGTGGCACTCGACGGCAAGCCCGTGCCCGGAATCACCGCCGAGCTCAATGTCGGCGGCCGGAAGTTCACGCGCGGCTGGTTGACGTTCGTGCGTGGCGAAGAGACCGTCTTCAGCGCAGCGGTGACGCGGGACGGCAGCGTGACGAAATTCGACTCCTTGGAAGGCGTGTGGGTCCCCGTTCCCGAGCTCGTCCACACCCGCTAGCGTTTGGGTGCGGTGCGTAGCTGCAGCTC
>JBBQFU010000230.1:0-14217 GCA_038322185.1 Haliangiales bacterium | reverse complement strand
CCTCGAGGAAGCCCGTCCATGCGCGCGGCAGGCTGAGCAGCCGCAGCGTGTGTCCGGTCGGTGCCGTATCGAAGATGACGAGATCCCAGCCGTCGTCGTGATCGCCGACGAGCAGCCCTGCGAACTCGTCGAATGCGGCGATCTCGGTCGTGCATGCACCCGCGAGTTGCTCCTGAAGTTGCGCGATCTGCGTAGCGGTCCAGATGCTGCGATACGGCGCGCTCACGCGCTCCCGGTACTCGCCCGCTGCTTGCTCTGGATCGATGTTCAGCGCGAACAGACCCGACGCTCCGGCGATCGGCGTCGGATGATTCGTGAGAGCCGTACCGAGCATCTGATCGAGGTTGGATGCCGGGTCGGTGCTGACGAGCAAGACCTTCTTGCCCCGATCCGCCAGACGCAACGCGGTGGCACACGACAGCGCCGTCTTTCCAACGCCGCCCTTGCCGGTGAAGAACAGATATCGCGGCGGGGCTTCGAGGAAGCTCATGCTGCAACCCTCAGTGCATCGGACATGCCTGCGGCGTCCGGGCACCGACGGCGACTGCGCCGTTCGCGCGCGAATAGTTCGCGCGGATCCGCGAGCGAGATCAGCGCTCGAGCGGCAAGCCCAGCAACGACCGGCGGGCGAGGTCGACGTAGTCGGTCATGGTCACGACGCCGACGAGGGTGGAGTTCTCGTCCACGACCGGCAGCGAGCTGATGCCGTGTTCGAGCATGAGGCCAGCTGCAGTATGCGCCAGTGTCTCGGGACGCGTCGTGACCACGTCGCGCGTCATGATGTCGCCAACTCGCTTCGCCTTCTTCGCCGCCGTGGCGCGCAGGACGTCACGGTCCGACAAAACGCCAACCAAGTGGCCGCGGTCATCGATCACCGGCAGGTGCCTCACGACACCGACCTGCATTTCGGCGTGCGCGCCAGTGACGGGATCGTTGGCTGTAATCGTGATCAGTGCGGTGGACATGAGATCGGCGACGGTCAGTGGATGGGCCTTCATGTCCACTCGATCGTGCCAGCGATGTGCCAGCACAAAGGTTGGTGTTACCGACCTGGAGTCGCTCCAGCCGCGCAGACGTTGCGCCGATCCTGGCTGCATCGTGCAGACCTTGCGGTCTCCTCGAGGGTGCTACATCGCCGTCCGAGTCGACGATGACGGCGGCGACCTTCACAGCTGCTTGGGCGAGACGCCGGACCGAGGAAGCTCCACCCACGCGATGCCGCGCAGGTCACCTTCGGCGTAGCCGGTCGCACGATCCTCGGGATACCGCGTCGCCAGAACCTGCTGCACCTCCGGGGCGAGGCTCGCTCCATGACACATGAGGCAGAGCGGCTGGATCATCAGCGGCTCGGCGTACGCGATCCGTCCATCAGCGAGCCGGCGCGCGAAGCTCGTGCCGGGGAGCTTGGTTCCCGCAGCGCGAAGCTCCTCGAAGTGGGCGAGCGCTTCTGCCTGCCACCCTGCAGCGAGGTTGGCGGGGTTGCGCGGCTTGCGCGTGGCGCGTCCGACCGTGATCCCGTCGGAGGACAGTCCGGCGGCGATTGCCGGCGCCCTCATCTGGCAGACCTCGATCGCCGCCGGAACGCTGGTGGCCATGGCTTGGGTCAGGGCTGCAACCAGCGTTTGCTTGAGCTCCCCGATCGTCGCCGCGCCGCGCGCCGTGTCGGCGGTGGCGACCTCGGTCGTGGCAGGAGAGGTGGTCGTGGAGTCGCGCGAGCACGCAACCATGAGTGCGAACGTTGCAGCGATCGGAGTCAGGCGACTTCTCATGCGTTCAATATGCCTCGATTCCTGCCGTCGGCGCCTTGAACCGGCGCTTCACGGCCGGATCGCGATCTTCATGACGCCGTCTCGCTGATTCGCGAACAGCTCGTAGGCGTCTTCGATGTCGTCGAGCTTGAAGGAATGAGTGACCAGGTCGCGGAACGGATACGGCTTCGCCCGCACGACGCTCATCAGGCGCCGCATGCGCTCCTTGCCGCCTGGGCACAAGGTGGTCACGATCGTGTGATCTGCGAGACCGGCGCCGAAGGCATCGTATGGCACCTGAAGATGTCCCGAGTAGACACCGAGGCTCGAGAGAGTCCCGCCAGGTCGGAGCGTACGGAGCGCGTTCTCGAAGGTCGCCTGCTGTCCGAGTGCCTCGATCGTGACATCTGCGCCGCCGCCGGTGAGCCGCTTGATCTCGGCGACGACATCCTGATTCTTGAAGTCGAGCACCACGTCGGCGCCCATGCGCTTCGCGAGCTCGAGTCTCCTCGGCACGCTGTCGACACCGATCACGAGCGAAGCGCCCGACAGCTTTGCGCCGGCCGTCGCGCAGAGACCGATCGGTCCCTCCGCGAACACCACGACTGCATCGCCGATCCGTACGTGACCGCGTTCGGCGGCCGAGAATCCGGTCGACATGATGTCCGGGCAGAGCACCACATCCTCATCGGTCAGCTCGTCGGGGATCTTCGCCAGATTCGCTTGGGCGTCAGGAACGATGACGTACTCGGCCTGACAACCATTGATCGTGTTCCCGAGCCGCCAGCCTCCGAGCGCTTCGTAGCCATTGCCGCCGTGATCGCACTGCGAGGCATTACCCGAGAGGCAGGCTCTACACTGCCCGCAGGGAGTGATCGCTCCGACGATGACTCGGTCGCCCTTCGCAAAACCGCGTACACCCGCGCCGAGTGCCTCGATGCGACCGACAGGCTCATGGCCGACGATCAGTCCCGGCCTGACGGGATACTCCGCCTTCAGGATGTGAACGTCGGTGCCGCAGATCGTGGTCAGCGTGATCTTGATCAGCGCTTCGTTGGGGCCGGGCTCGGGCCTTGGTACTTCGCGGATCTTGATCTGACCCTTGCCGAGAAATACTGCCGCTTTCATCGTCGCCATGGGTTGACCTGATGCATCAGGCGGACCGTCCGCTGTTCGCGTCGGCAACCTGTCTCGAATTGCGTGCAAGCAGGCTTGCAGCGCATGAAGTGCGCGCTCTCCAGCCTCTCCGCTTCGAAGCCAGGGCACGCCCGTTGCTTGTCTCGGTGCCCGGAGGCCGACATGAAGATGCGTGAGCTGATGAGAACTGCAGTGGTGACGATTACCGAACCTACGAGTCTCGGCGATGCAACGAGGCTGATGATGACACACCAGATCCGACACCTTCCGGTGGTACGAGGAAACCGTCTCGTCGGGATCCTGTCGGAGCGCGACATCCTTCACTATCGAGCGCTGTCCTCGTTCAAAGAGGACTGGCAGCGCGTACCGGTGACAACGGCCATGGTTGCGACGTTGCAGACTGCGGGTCCCGACGACTCGCTCACAGAAGTTGCCGGACGCCTTGCGAGCGCTCACATCGGAGCGATGCCGATCGTCGAGCTCGGCGCGCTGATCGGTCTGGTCACCGTGGGCGATGTGCTCAATGCCGAAGTGCGGGCGGCGATGGCCTGACCCGATGATGGGATCTGGGTCGTGCTCAGATCGCGACTGCCGGTGGCACGCCCGTCGCGCTGCGTGACACCACGTTGGCCACGAGGGTGACGGGCACCTTGAGGGCGTTCGAGATGATGCAGCCACGTTCGGCTGTTTCGAGGAGTGCGCGGCCACGCTCCTCGTCGCCTGCGTCGACCCCGAGATCGATGCTCAGTGTGATCGAGGTGAAGACGGGGATCGGTGCACCGCGATCGAGGATCGCGACGCCGGTGCCGGTCCAGTCGCGAATGGTGAGGCCCTGACGGCGGGCGAGCGCTTCGAACGTGGTCCACAGGCACTCCAGCGTCGCGCCGACCAGTAGATCTTCGGGGCTCCAGTCGCGATCACTGCCGCCGAACTGCGGCGGCGGTCCGACGGCGATCGGCTCACGCGGCGGCGCCGACAGCGTGCGATGAGAGAGCGTGACACGGTAGTGGTGCGGAAACGGGGTCATCGTGCCCCGCCGTCGTCGGTAGCCAGAGCGACCTTGGATCCCGTGTCACCGCTCGTCGGCATGCGCGGAATGAAGTAGGGGAGCACCACGTTCGTGAAGCCACTGCGCGCTGGAAATCGCCAGGTGGATATCTCGGTCTTCAGGCAACGCTCGAGAGAGAGCGCTCGCGAGGCACTCACTCCGGGCGCACTGATCGCGGAGTAGACGACCTTTCCGCTGCGCGCGATGACGACATAGAGCTCGAGGTCGCCGGTCGCTCGGCGGTCAAACCTGACGTGGCGGCGATAGCACTGCGCGACGGCCGGTCGGTAGGGGAGGGCGTACAGCATGACTTCCTGCGGAGACAGCGTCTGCCTCGCGGGCATCAGCAACGCCTTGCCATCGAATGGATCGCCGAGCGGCTCAGCGACCGTGGTGCCGGCAATCAGCATCGCGACGCTCGTCAAAATAGGAACGAGAGGGCGCATGATCTCGAGGGGAGCATCCGCCGTGCCATGCGTTCGAGAAGCCGGTTCGGGGATTGCACTGCAGCGTTGCATGCCCGTGCAGCAAACCAGGAGGATCGTGAACGAGGCGGCCCGCCAGCTTCGTGCATACGATGCGCGGTGGCCGGGCCTGTGCGCTGCGCTTGCGCTGGTTGCGTTGACCGCCTGCAGCTCGACCAAGCCATTACCGTGGATCCACGGGATCGAAGATGTGGTCTCGTCGATCGAGAGTGACGAGCCTGCGCTTCAGCTCGATTCCGAGCCCGAGCCCGGCTGCTCGATGTCGGCAGCTCAACCCGTGAAACTCGTTGCTGACATCGGGCTCGGGGCCGGACGCGAGATCATCGTCGGAACGTTCAGTGGCGGATTGTCGGTGTTCGATCGCAAGGGTCGTCTCGTCCTGCGGACCAAGGGGTTTCCCTGCGAGGGCTCGTATGACGAGCTCGAGGTTGTCGCGACGGGGTCGGTCTACGGCACGCGCGCGCTGGCGATCGTCGTGACCGCAGGCGGTCACCGAGAGACTGCGACCTGGGTGCACGTGTATCGCGTCGACGGGGCAATGACCCAGATCTTCTCCGGCATCGTCGAGACGCGTGACGGCGAGGACATCCAGCGCGGAGCCGTCTACTTGTTTCCGGGTGGCGCGCTGTATCGCCCTCCAGGGGAGGCAGTCGATTACTGGCGGACCTTCTCGGGCTTTGTCGGCGCCTGAAGCGTACGCAGGGCTCTTGCCGATGACAGGAAGTGCTCCTCGGCATCCAGGTGGGCGCGGATCGAAGCGATCACCTCGCGGAGCATCGCGGTCTCGCTCGTTGCGAGCGCGAAGCGCATGGTGCGGTGCGCGGCGACGTGTTCCTCGATCCTGAGATCCATCGCAGCAGCGGGTATGCCCGCGAGCAACACCGGCCGCAGCATCTTCTCTTCGAACTTGTTATGCGCCTCGAACGCGAGTCGCAGTCGAGATACTTCGCGGGTCAGCTGCAGGGGGCCGCAGCGGCCCGCTTCTAGCTCGTCCGCGAACGCTTCACAGCGCTCCATCATGTCGCGCAGCAGTTCGTGTTGGGCCTTGAGCTCGCCGAGCGCTCGAACTGGTGAATAGGTCACGCGGTTGGAGTCAGCACGCCTCGTGCCTGGCGCATGGCGGCCGAAGCGCGCAAATCGTGCGCTGCGGCAGCAATGCCCTCCCCCGGGCGAACCGGGTGCGCGCTACTTCGTGACGAAGGAGGTACGTCATCGCGCGGCCTCGAGCGCGAGCCGCCGATCGCGGCGCCGCACGACGAGCTTGCGCAGCTCCTCGACCCACAGCACCAGGCTCGCGACCGCGCCGATCGCCAGCACCTCGCGAAGGTCGATCGGAACAGTGTGGAACACGTTCGCGAGCGGGGTCCAGAACACGACCGCGATGTGGAGCAGGTTGCTCAACACCAGCCCGCCGATCAGCCACGGGTTCTTGAGCAGGCTCAGGCTGAGCGCCGATTGGCGCTCCGAGCGGCAGTTGAGGACGTTGAACCACTGACAGACCGCCAGCACCGTGAACGTCTCGGTCTGGGCTTGCGGAAACGGCACGCCGCTCGACAGGCGATACGCCAACCACCCGAAGGTCGAGATCGCGATCGCCGGCGTCATGAACGCGAGGCGCGCGAGCATGCTCCGGGTGAGCAAGGGTTCGTGCGACGAGATCGGCCGCTGCTTCATCTCGTCGCCCTCCGCAGGCTCCATGATGAGGTTGACCGTCACGGTTCCCTCGGTGACCAGGTTGATCCAGAGGATCTGGACCGCTGCGAGTGGCGGCGGGTAGCCGAGCACGAGTGCCGTCAGCAGGACCAGCACCTCAGCCATCGAGGTGGTGAACAGGTAGAGGACGACCTTCTTGATGTTGCGGTAGACGACCCGACCCTCCTCGATCGCGGCGACGATGGTGGCGAAGTTGTCGTCGCTGATCACGATCTTGGCCGAGTCCTTGGCGACCTCTGTCCCCGTGATGCCCATCGCCACTCCGACGTTGGCCTTGACGAGCGCAGGCGCGTCGTTGACGCCGTCGCCGGTCATCGCCACGATCTCGTGCCGCCGCTGGTAGGCATCGACGATCCGCAGCTTCTGGGCCGGGTGCACGCGCGCGAACACCGAGATACTGTCGATGCGCTCGCCGAGCTCGGCGTCGGTGAGCTGCTCGAGCTCGCGTCCATCGATCGCGGCGTCGCCGTCGCGTGCGATGCCGAGCTCTCGCGCGATCGCGATCCCGGTGGCCTTGTGGTCTCCGGTTACCATCACGGGGCGAATCCCGGCAACGCGACACTGCGTGACGGCGTCTTTCACCTCCGGGCGCGGCGGATCGATCTGGCCGAGCAGGCCGAGCAAGGTGATCCGGCCCCGAAACGCCTCGAAGCCCACGCTCCCATCGATCTGGCCACGGTCCACGACGCCGATCGCGAGCACCCGCAAGGCGCGCGCGGCCATCCCGTCCGCGGTAGCGCGCAGCCCAGCGCGGGCCACATCGTCGAGCTCCACGTCGCGTCCACCCTGCCGGGCGGCGTGACAGAGCTCGAGCATGACCTCGGGCGCACCCTTGACGATCACGTACGAACCCTCCGGTGTGTCGTGTTGCGTGGCCATCAGCTTCGCCGCGGGATCGAATGGGATCTCTGCGCGTCGCCGCATGCGAGCGCGCAGCTCCGCGGGGATGATCCCGGCCTTGATGCCAAGCGTCACGAGCGCCACCTCGGTGGGATCGCCGATCGGCTTCCAGCGCGGTCCCGAACCGTCAGAGGGACCGACGAGCTGTGCGTCGTTGCACAGCACGGCTGCCTCGAAGAGCGCTCGGAGATCAGCCGGGATCGGATCGATCGTGCGTCCGTCCTCGAGAACAGCACCGTCGGGGTCATAGCCGGCGCCGGTCACTTTCAGCTCGCGCCCATCGGGCAGCGCGATCGCGATCACCATCATCTCGTTGCGAGTCAGAGTGCCCGTCTTGTCGGTGCAGATCACCGTCGTCGATCCCAACGTCTCCACGGCGGCGAGCCGGCGCACGACCGCCTTGCGGCGTGCCATCCGCTGCACGCCGACCGCGAGCGCGACCGTCATCGCGACCGGCAGTCCCTCGGGAATCATCCCCACGAGCTGGCTGATTCCGATCATCACGATCTGTGCGAAGGGCACACCTCGCAACAGGCCGATCGCCATGACCGTCGTGAACATCACCACGGCGGCAATGATGATATAGCGGCCGAACTCGGCGATCCGTCGCTCGAGCGGAGTCGGCGGCTCCGTTGCCGTGCCGGCCAGGGTCGCGATGTGGCCGATCTCGGTGGCGAGGCCGGTTGTCACGACGACGGCCCGGGCGCGTCCGGCCGTGACATGCGTGCCCGCGTACACCATGTTCCGGCGATCCGCGAGCATCGTATCTGGTGCGAGCGGTAGGAGATGCTTGGCCACTGGCACCGACTCTCCGGTCAGCGCTGCCTCGGCAATCTGGAGCGAGGCGCCGTGGAGGAGTCGCGCGTCGGCCGGAATGGCGTCCCCGGCCTCGAGCATGATGACGTCGCCGGGCACGACGTCGCCCGCATCGACCATCGCCTCCTGGCCACCACGCACCACGCGGGTCTTGTGCGTCGCGAGCTTGCGGAGTGCATCGAGTGATCGTTCGGCGCGCCCCTCCTGGAACGTACCGATCAAGGAATTGAGGAGGACGACGGAGAAGATCACGATCGCGTCGCTGCGGTGCCCAAGGGCCATCGCGAACCCAGCGGCGACAAACAGGAGGTAGATCAGCGGACTCTTGAACTGGCTCACGAAAACGGAGAGCAACGACCGACGCTCGTGCTCGGGCAGCTTGTTGGGACCAAAGCGCGCGAGTCGCGTCCGGACATCATCCTCGGTGAGCCCGTGATCGCTGTCTGACTCGACGGCCGCCACCGTCTCGGCGAGTTGTAACGCGTGCCACGGCGGCCGCGCGTCCTGCGGCGAGCGAAGGGGTTCCTGGCTGTGCTGCGTCGTCATGGGTGAATGCCTCCGGTCACGGCAGCGCGAACGAAAACCGGCGCGGGCGCGCGACCAGGATGTCGCACGGCGCGTTCGCGATCACATCCTCAGCGACGCTACCGATCAGCACACGCGACAGACCCGAGCGCCCATGCGTGCCGATCGCGATGACGTCGGCGTGGCTGCGAACCGCCTCGTTGAACACGAGCGACCTCGCGTCACAGGCACGGACGGTCTTGCGCCAGCGTGCTTGGTCCTCGTACGGGGCCACGAGTGCATCGAGCTGAGCGAGCGCTTTCTCGCGATATGGCTTACGGACCTCCCCGAGCGCCGCGCGAGTCGACGCCATGAAGCTCTCGAACGGTACGTGGAACGCGTGCACGACCCGAACCGTCGCGCGACTTCCGACGATCCGGAGTCCGAGCGCCAGCGTGTCGCGCGCGGTGTCTCCGAGATCGGTGGCAACGAGCGGCCGGCGGTACGGCTTCACGACAGCACTTCTGACGACGAGGACGGGGACGTCCCCCATCCGCACCACGCGGGCCGCTGTCGCACCGAGGAACAGGTCGCGTAGGGGACGCCGCCCGTGCCGGCCGATGACGATGAGCTCGGCGCCGATTCTCCGCGCGTGACGAATGATCTCGACATGCGCTTCGCCGCGGACGAGGGCCGAGGTGACGGCGAGACCGCCGCCCATCGCGCGCGTCACCGCGTCCCCGAGCGCCTCGCGTGCACGAGCCTCGGCCTTCGCCCGCGCTTTGGCCGGAATCAAGTCCGGGAGGACGTGGAGGATCTCGATCCGCGCACCCTCCGTCAGTGGCAGCGCGAGCGCCCGAGCGATCGCCGCACCGCTGCCGTCCATGAAGTCCGTCGACACCAGCAAGGTACGAAACGGCCTGGGGCCCGGTCGAGCCAAGCGCGTCCTCATCTTGCCGCCGACAAGCGCGATGTCTTGAAGGAAACGATGATCGACGGTACGTGCGGAGCGCGCGGCATCTTCCCTACTCCTGCAGGCGTCATACCCGCAGAATTCACACGTGGTCGGTATCAGCGGATGGGTTCGCGCAGTCGGTGCGCTCCACTCGCAAGATCTGCGGGTTCGCCTGTACGAGCGTTCGCCGCAGGCGCTCGATCCGGAGCGTGTGACCAGGCGAATACTCGAGCACCTGGCCGTCGCCTTGCAAACTGTTGCACCATGACCTTCTCGAAGATCCTCTGTCCGACGGATTTCTCGGCTGGCGCCAAACAAGCGCTGCTCGTTGCCGTTCGGATTGCGCGTGCGACGGGGGCCGAGCTCGTCATCGCGCATGCCTGGTACGTCCCGGCGTCGCCATACGCGCTCGAACCGCTGTTTCCTTCGCACTTCATTCAGCAGATCATCGACGAGGCAAAGCACGGATTGAATGAAGCCGTCGAGGAAGCGGTCGCAGCGGGTGCGCAGCATGTCAGCGGCACGCTCCTCGCGGGTGTGCCAGCCTTGGAGATCGTCGACGAGCTCGGCCGCGACACGTATGACCTCTGCATCATCGGTACTCACGGCCGAAGCGGCCTCGCGCGCGTCATGGTTGGCTCGGTCGCAGAAAAGGTGGTTCGCCACTCTCCGTGCTCCGTGCTCGCAGTTCGTCCCGGTGGAGAAGCCCACCCGTTCCATCATGTTCTGGTTCCAACGGACTTCTCGGAAAGCGCCATGCACGCCCTGGATCTCGCCGCGACACTGGTGGATCCGAGTGGCAGGATCACGCTGCTGCACGTCACCGAAGTCGCCGGGATGTATAGCGGCGACGCGCCGATTCCAGATTTTGCACGCGACATCGAGCAGCGAGCTGCGGCGGCACTGGAGCGAGAAGTGGGGCGCGTCCAGCATACGACCACCGCCACGGTCCGAGGGTCGTCGCGTGCAGGCTTCGCCGGCATCCACACGCTCGCGTCGCTGGATGTGGATCCCAGCATCGACCTCATCGTCATGGGAACTCACGGGCGCAAGGGCATCAAGCGAGTACTCCTGGGCTCGGTCGCCGAGAAGACGGTGCGTCACGCGCACTGTCCGGTGCTCGTCGTTCGCCGACGGGCTTGACGTCCTCGCTGTGGCTGCGCGCTACTTCGTGACGAGCAGCTCTTCGAGCACCGCGGTCAGCTCGTGGACCTTCACGGGTTTCGTCATGTAGCGGTAGAAGCCGGACTCACGTCCAAGGGCAGCATCCTTGGGAAGCGCCGCTGCTGTCAGCGCGATCACCGGGATGTCCCGAGTCTCCGGCCACTGCGCGAGCTGCTTGGTCGCGTCGATTCCGCTCATGCCGGGGAGGTTGATATCCATGATCACGACATGTGGACGGTGAGCGCGGATCAACTCGAGGCCGATCTCGGCGGTCGGTGCGATCAGCAGCTCGATCGCGGGGAGGTCGCCGATGAGCTCGCGCATGAAGGCGATGTTGGACGGGTTGTCCTCGACGTAGACGATCTTGTGACGCGGGCCGGACACCAGCGCCGATTCCACCGGCACACGAGGGGCCGGAGCGACCGTCGTAGCCCCTGTCGGTTCGATCGGGATTTCGACCCAGAACTCCGAGCCGCGATCGGTCTCGGTCGAGAACCCGACGCTGCCGCGCATCAGCTCGGCAAGTCGCTTGCTGATCGCGAGACCAATACCGGTACCCTGAATCGGGCCGGTCTCCTGACCCGCGCGGTGGAATGGTTCGAAGATCCTGGTTCGTTTGTCCTCGGGAATGCCGATGCCGTTGTCGATCACGACGACGCGCGCCGCTCGATCGCGTGCGACCTTGAACGTCACGTTGCCGCCGGGCTTGTTGTACTTGATCGCGTTGGATCCGAAGTTCATGAGGATCTGTGCCAGTCGCGTACGGTCGGCGACGACACGAACGCCTGCGACAGAGCCGTGTGTGTGGGACATCGTGACGCCCAGTCGCTGGGCCATCGGTTCGAGCGTGTTGGCGACCTCGCGGACGACCTCGTCGAGATCGACTGGCTCGGCCGAGATGCTGATATTGCCCGCTTCGATGCGTGACAGATCGAGGACCTCGTCGATGAGACGGAGCAGATGCTCGCCCCCACGCAACACGTGATCGATGCGATTGAGCTGCCGGTCCGATAACGGCTCCTTCTTGTCACGCTGGAGCAGTTGGGCGAATCCGAGGACACCGTTGAGCGGCGTGCGAAGCTCGTGGCTCATCGATGCGAGGAACTCACTCTTCGCTGCGCTCGCTGCCTCGGCTTGCTCACGTGCGCGTCTCAGCTCGTCGGCGCGTACGCGGTCCTCGGTGATGTCGACGATCAACGACACGGTTCCGTGCTCCGCGGTTGGTTGATCGGTCACGCGCAGGGTTCGGCCCGAGGCGGTGACGAGCTCGATCGCGCCGCTCGGAGCTTGGTGATAGGCGAGCCAGCGCGCCCGCACCTGTGCACCGGGTTCGGCCTCGGACTCGAATTGACCGGATGCGATCAGGTCGTCGAGGACGTCGACGAACCGGCGACCGACGATCGGCCCCTTGGCCGCGATGCCGATCCGCTCGCGGAATGTGCTGTTCACGAGGATGACGCGATCCTCCTCGTCGTACAGCGCGAATGCGTCCTGGATGCTGTCCACGGCGGAGATCAGATAAGCGTTGGCACGGCGCGCCTCCGCCTCGATCCGCTTGCGGTCGCTGACGTCACGGATCGCAGCAGACACGACGACGCCGGTCGGCGTGTTGATGGGGCTCAGGCTGATCTCGACCGGGAACTCGCTGCCATCACGCTTGAGGCCGAACAGCTCGACACCCGAGCCCATGGGCCGCGACTTCGGGGCACTCACATACTTGGCGACGTGCTGCGGGTGCCTCGGCCGAAACCTGTTGGGGATCAGGTCCTCGAGACGCTTGCCGATCAGCTGCTGTCGCTCGTACCCGAACATGGCCTCGGCCTGGCGATTGACGAGCATGATCACGCCGCCTGCGTCGCAGACGAGGATGCCATCGGGCGCCGCTTCGACCAGCTCGCGGAAGCTGAGCTCGTGTTCAATCATGTCGCCGCATCTGGCAACCATACGCAGAAGATGGCGCCAGGCGCCGCGTCCTCGAGCCAGATACGCCCGCGGTGTGCTTCGACAGCGAGCTTGCAAAATGTGAGGCCGAGTCCTCGATTGCTGTGGCCTGCGAAGGCTTCGCCCTGTGTGAATCGCTCGAATACGCGGGTTCGCTGATCTTCTGCGACTCCGGCGCCCGCATCGGCGACCGTGAGCCGGGTCCCGCCATCGAGTGTGACACCCCGGACCATGACCTCCGAGTCCTCGGGGGCATGCCGGAGCGCATTGTCGACCAGATTGTCGACCACCCGCCTCAGCAGATCAGGGTCCGCGTACGCGACGACGCCGTCATCGACGATGGATCTCAACGACACGCGGCTAGCTCCCGCGCGCGCCTGCATCGTCCTGCAGATGTCTGCGAGCAGGGCTCCCATCTCGATCGGGACCGGCGCGGGATCCAGCCGACCTTCGTCGGCCTTGCTGACGTCGAGGAGGTTGACGATCATGCTCAGCAGCGAGCGCGCTTCCTCTCGGATCTTGGTCGCAGCGTCGCGGCTCTTGTCGCTCGCCGCACTGTCCCGCAGCACACGCTGTGCTTGCAACTCGATGGCGTTGACCGGATTCTTGAGGTCGTGGACGAGGAAGGCCGTCAACGCCTCCTTCTGCAGCTGCAGGCGCATGAGGTCATCGCGCTGGCGGCGTAGCTGCACGTACAGCTCGTCGCGTTCGGCGGCCATGCGCCGCTGCTTCACCGCGCTCGCGACGCGCGTGACCAGCTCGGTCGGGCGCACTGGCTTGGTCACGTAGTCGTCGCTCCCCGCCGCCTGGGCGCGATCGAAGGTGTCGACGTCGCGCTCCGCGGTCAGGAAGACGATCGGAATGTCGTCCGCCCCCGGCAGGGCCCGCATCCGCTGGCACGTGGTGATCCCGTCCATTCCCGGCATGCGGATGTCGAGCAGCACACAGTCCGGTGGCCGGCGTGCGAAGGCGTCGATCCCCTCCTCACCCGTGCTGGCGAGCTCGAGGGTGTAGCCCTCGTCCTCGAGGGTAGCCTGCGCCAACGCACGGTTCTCCGCGTTGTCGTCGACGACGAGGACGTACCCGCTGCCCATCTCTCCGACGATAGCCACGAGACGTACCAGCCGCAAGCGATGCACGGACGGCGACCGCACGGATTGGACGCGTGAGGCATGCAACTTGCTGAACATGAAACTACAGCCATGCACCAACTCGCATCCATGCTCGACGAGCCAGCGTCGGGGCGTCCCCATCGGATCCTTGCCGCCGCCGGGCTTACGCTGGCTGTGCTGATGGCCGCCATCTCCGTCGCGGGTCTGTATTGTTTGGAGACCTACTCGCGTGAAACGGAGTTCTGGGCAGGGCAGGCAATCGCGCAGGACTGGTTTGATCTTCTCGTCACCGTTCCGATGCTCGTCGTCGGAGCGGTGTGGGCGGGCCGCGGCTCGCGCCGGGGTCTGCTGGTCTTTGGCGGGGTGCTGCTCTTTACCGTGTACACGGCAGTGATCTACGCATTCGTCATCCACCTGAACTCACTGTTTCTTGCGTACTGCGCCATCCTCGGCATTGCCCTGTACGCACTCGTGGGATGTACGGTTTGCGTGTGCCAGGCCCGGCGTGCGCTGCAGGTCTCGACGAGCTTTCCACGGCGGAGCGCAGGTGGATTTTTGATCGGTGTGCGCCAGATGAAGACGGACAAGGAGGATGGATGGAGAGCTGAAACCTTGTGCAGTGCCCCAGCAGGAGATGGACCTGCCCGGCAAGGAGTAGCGATCCAGCCGGTACCGAGTGTTGCGTGGTCCAGCG
>JBBQFU010000229.1:0-14372 GCA_038322185.1 Haliangiales bacterium | reverse complement strand
CACTCGTCCTTGGAGTTCGGCACGCCGTCGGCGTCATCGTCCTTCGGCGGCTGCGGTGCACGCTTTGGATGGATCGGCTTGAGCTGATCCGCGCTCGGTTGATACGAGAACGTCACGATGCCGCGGAACGCCGGGGTCCCGGGACCGCTCGTCACGCCACGCCCGACGGCCACGCCGAGACTCATCGTGTGCGCCGGCCGGAAGGTCACGCCACCGAGGCCTTCGATGGTGTTGAGCATGACCTTGTTGCCCATCTCGTCGAACTTGCCGCCCGGGATGAGCTCGCCGAAGACCTCGCCGGTCGCCCACAGCTGATCGAGCACGCGATAGGTCGCACCGCCGCCGAACGCGACGCCACTGCCTTGGTTGATGTTGGCAAATCGCGTCGCACCACGCAGGATGCCGCCCGCGTTGAGCGTCACGGTCAGGCGCTTGCTCGGCGCCAGCGAGCCGAGCAGCAGCACACGGCCGGTCGGCAGATCGTTGCCGCCGAACTCACCCGTGGCAGTCGGCAGCGTCAGCGTGACTGCAGTACCGTAGGCAAGCGTGCCGCCCAGCGCGGGGGCCACACCGAGCCGCACTTTCATGTGCAGCGATGCATCGGCGAGTGCCGCACCACTCGCGGGCGCGACGCTGAATTGCATCGTCGGATCGAGGAAGGAATCGCCGCTCTGCAGCACGACCGGCACGTGCGCGCCCGCTTCGAAGCGACCGCCAAACACATAGACACCACCGAGCGTGAGCAGCGCGCGGTTCGCGACGGGGGTGTTGTCGTTCTGCGAGGTATCGATCACGAGCGCGTTGTTCGCGTAGGTCACGAGCGCGCTCGCAGCCCAGCTGCCGTCGGGACCGATGTCCGCGTTCTGGACGTGGAACGTGGTGCCCACGGTCGCCGGCGTCGGATCGAACACGTCGAGGTCGATATCGCGATCATCCGCCGCTGCCGGCGTGGCAATCGCTGCCACCGCTGCCAGCGCTGCCGCACGCGTCCGCCGGCGACGCCGCGCGACGAACAGGGCGCCGAGCACCAGCACGAGCCAGCCGCGTGAGCCCTGACCGGTTGTCGAGCAGCCACCACCGCCACGCGCATCCGCGTACAGGCCGCGCGCGCTGAGCTTGACGACGTTCGCATCAACGCCCTCGAGGTAGAGGATACCGTTCGCGCTGAAGTCGCCGACGCGGTCGGGCGAGAACGTCACGTCGAAGTGCTGCACGCTGTGCGGCGCCAGGACGAACGAGGACTCGGCAACGGACTTGCCGTCCATGTCCTGGATGTCGAATGCGTCGTCGTCGGTTCTGATGCCGGTGACGAGGAACTCGAAGTCGCTGTCGTTGGTGAGGTCGAGCGGCACGCCGGGCGCGATATCGGACAGCCGCGCGGTCAGGCCGATGCCGACGTAGCCGAGGTCGACCGGGGGGCCAAGCGTGATGCGGCGATCGATGCCGTTACCATTGAGCTCGACCGACACCATCGGCATGCCGTCGTCGTTGTTGTTGATGATCAGCTGCCCGGTCGGCGCCTTACCGGCCTCGACGGGCGAGAACTGCACGTTGAAGTCGTGCGTGCCGCGGCCCGGGATGATCACCGGATCCGGGTTGACCAGCGTCCAGATCGGGCTGTTGTCGAGCATGACTGCGGTGATGCTGAGCGGCGCATCGCCGTTGTTCGTGATCGTCACCGGCAGGATCGGAGCCTGCGAACCGGGGTTCTTGAACGTGTCAGGGAACGTCGGCGCCGGGCTCACGTCGATGTGGCGGTCAGCACCAAAACCGGTGATCTGGATCGTGACCATCGCCGGTCCACCGTGGACACCGGTGATCGGGAACGACAGCGACGCGACGTCGGGCGCATTCGACGGCTTCTCGACGAGCGGCGTGTACGTCACGTCGATGTCGAAGGTCCCGCCCGCCGGAACGACGCGAGCGGTGACGGCCGTGAATGCGAACCGGTCGAGGTTCCCGCCGAGGGTGGTGCCGGTGGCGACGTTGAGCGCTGCGGTGCCCGTGTTCTGCAGCGTGATGCGCTTGGTCACCGAGACGGGCACGACATCGAGATCGGTCGGACCGAAGTCGAGCACGTTGCTGGCCGGTGTCACTGCGATGCCGGCCGTCGTCGAGTTTGCGCGCAGCGGGACCGAGCGATTCGGGTTCGAGCCGAGGTTACTGGTGAAGTTCAGCGTCGCGTCGAGCATCGCGACGCGGTTGTTCGGCGCAACGCGCACCGTCACGACGATCGGGTCGCTCGCGGGCGGCAGCTGGAACGGCGCGGCAGCCGTCGGGCATGCCATCGTCACGCACGTCGGGGTGCCGCGACAGCAGCGCACGATGCTGAACTCTCCACTCATCGCGGTGCCGGGCGTGATCGACATCGCTCCGATTCCAACGTTGGCGCCACCCGTGCCGGCCGTATTGAATACGCTGACCGTCATGTCCTTCGTCGTATCGAAGCGCACGTCCCCGAAGTCGACCGGGTTCGGATTTGACGGGCTCGTGTCGTAGCCGGCGACGAGGCCGTCACCGATCGTCACGATCGTGGCCGACACATTCGTCGGCGTCACGCCCCAGCCACCGGTCAGCGTGAAGGCGCAGTCGCCCGCGTTTGCGATCACGCAGCCGTCGGTGCCGGCCGTCGGATAGAACTGCACGCGAATGACCTGGTTCGCACCCGGCCCGAGGTTGAACGGGAAGGCGGGCGACAGGATCGAGAACCCGAGCAGCTTCGGGTTCGCGGTGTAGTTGATGTTGTTGATGGCGATGTTTCCGTTGTTCGTCAGCGTGAAGTCGCGGAACGGGGCCGGCATCTGGAACTGCGGGATCGGGCCGAAGTCGTAGAAGTTCACGGGGCTCGTGCCGCCGGTGACGGCGAGCAAGCCTTGCTGACCGGTACACGTCAGCGCGACGTCGAAGCTGGCCTGGCCGAAGCTGTTGCTCGCCACGCGGAACGTGGCGCTCTTGAGTCCCTGCGAGGTGGGATGGCAGTTGAGGTTCCAGGTCACGGTGCCCATCGGGGGGACGACCGTGGTCTGTGCGCCGGTGGTGCCGGTCGCGACCGTGTACTCGGTCGTCATCGCGGGCATCGTTGCGCCGACGATTCCGGCGTTTGTGATCGTCAGCGCCGACATGCCCGTGTTCGTCACGGTGATCGGCATGTTGCCGCTCGTCTTGCCGACCTCGATGTTGCCGAACATGAGCGCCAACGTGCTCGGGCTCGCGGTTCCGGAGGTCCCGTTACCGGTCAGCGTCACCGTCTTCACGTTGTCGCCGCTGTCTGGATCGTTGTTGGTGATGTTGAGCGTTGCCGTCTTGATGCCGGGCGAGGTGGGCGAGAACGTGACGTTGATGGCCATGTTCGTCCCCGGGGGAACCGTGCACTGGTTTCCAACGCCAGTACCGCACGCGGACATCGTGGTCTCGGCAAACTGCGACACGTCGGTGCCGGTCTCCGAGAAGTAGAACGTGAGGTTCGTGTTGCCGTTGTTGGTGACCGTGACGGGCTGCGCGGCGCTGGTCTGGCCGACGACCACGTTCGCGAAGTCGAGCATCGTCACGTTGACGGCGATATCGGGACGACCCGACGTGCACGACACGTCCGCCACGCTATCGGCGCCCGGGTCGCTGTCGCTGGTGAACGTGACCGTTGCCGTCTGCGTGCCGGTCGCGCCGGCCGGCGGGCTGCAGCGGATCGCGATCAACTTGTCCGCGGGCGCGGTGACACCCGAGAACGTGCACATCGTGCTGGGGGCGGTGCAGCCGTTGCCGGTCGCGAACGAGAACCAAGTCGAGGCCTGCGTGATCACCGCGCCCTGAACGGTCAGCACGCCAACGTTGGACACCGCCGAGTTCGAGACCGTGATCGGGGACGAGGCCACCATGCCCGCGGCCACCGTACCGAAGCTGACGTCGGTGACGCTGAGCACGCCATTCGTGCCCATGCCCGTCAGTGCGACCGTCCGGTTCGGCGTGATGGGATCGTTGGTCGCGATGTTCATCGTCGCGGTGCGCACACCGGCGGCACCAGGATTGAACGTGACCGTGTAGTTCGTGGTGCCGCTCGGAGGAATCGACGACAAGCCCGCGGTCGTCACCGAGAAGTCACCGGCGTTCGTGCCGCTGAACGTGACCGCGCCGATCGTGAGCGGCTGCCCCGCGTCGTTGCTGGCATTGGAGATCGCGAAGACCTGGGCCTTGGTCGGCGCCACCGCGACAGCGTTCTCGCGCACGCCGAAGTAGTCGTACGGCGATGGCGTCACCGAGACCTGCGGCGCAACACCGGTACCGCCGAGCGTGACCACCTTGATGTTGTCGCCGGTGTCCGGATCGTTCGTGGTCAGGTTCAGGTTCGCAGACTTCAGGCCGCGGGTTGTCGGAGAGAACGTCACGTTGACATCGATGCTCGAGCCCGGCGTGAGCGTGCACTGATCGACGGCCGACGTACCGCAGGTGATGCCGGTGCTCGCGGCGAACATGGCCGCGTCGGTGCCGCTGTCGGCGAAATAGAACATGAGATCCGCGTTGCCGTTGTTCGACACGGTCACCGCCTGCGAGGGGCTGGTGGTTCCGACGAGGTGGCTGCCGAACGCGAGCGAGGCGCTGCTCAGTACGATGTTCGGGTGCGACGGCGCAGTGCAGGACACCGCCGCCACGGCATCGCCGCCGGGATCGCTGTCGCTGGTGAACGTGACCGTGGCGTTCTGGGTGCCGATCGCATTCGTCGGCGGGGCGCAGCGAATCGGGATGTTCTTGCTCGCGAGCGCGGTGATGCCGATGAGCGTGCAAGTCGTCGAGCCCGCCGTGCATCCGCCCGTGCCCGACCCGAACGTGACCCACGAGCTGCCCGCGATCGTCGCGCTCGACGCGGTGAGCGTTCCGGCATTGATCGTCACGGTGTTGGACACGGTAGTGCTCAAGGTCGCTGTCGTGTTCCATGTGACGTTCCCGAACGCGACGTCGGTGACGGCGATGATCGCGCCGAGCCCCACGCCGTTGAGCGTCACCATGCGGGTCGGCGTGAGCGGATCGTTGGTCGCGACGTTGAGCGTCGCGGTGCGTGCGCCCGTCGCGCTCGGGTTGAACGTCACCGTGTAGCTCGTGGCGCTGGCGCCCTGTGCCACCGACGAGGCGCCGGTGGTGGTCACGGTGAAGTCGGAGGCGTTGGTTCCGGAGATCGTGACGCTCGTGATGTTGAGCGTCTGACCCGCGTCGGTCGTGGTGTTCGCAATCGCGAAGGCTTGCGTCGACGTGAACGGGACCGGCGCCAAAGCTTCGTCGTTCTCGCGAACGGCGGTGAAGTTACCCGGGCTGGGCGTGACACCAACCACTGGGGCGACGCCGGTGCCGCGGACCTTGAACGTGATCGGCGGCGACGTGCCGCTGTTGGTCATCGTGACATCGCACTCGCGGAGCCCGCGGGTCGCAGGCGTGTACGTGACCGTGATCTGCCGGTTGGAGTTGAGGTTCAGACCGGAGACCGACCCGACAAACGCGAACGTGCCGGTGCCCGCGCCGGTACACGTACTCGTCAACGTGAGGCTGACGACGTCGCCGTTGATGTCGCTCGCGAGCGTCGCGTTGGCTCCGGCGCTGGTTGCCAGCACCACGACCGGTCCGGCATCGACCGGCGAGGGCGTGATCGTGATCGTCGCATCGGCGATGCGCGACCAGACGGACAATAGAACGACGAGCGAAAACCCGGCCAAGCGTCTGGTCATCACAGCTCCTCGCGGTCGGTGGCGTCCCTCGACACCAACTAACCGCGCACTACCCATACTACGCTCGTAAGCGCCCTTCCTGAAAGGCGCGCGAGCGACGGCATAGGTCGCACATTCCCTCACCATTGGCGGGGTATCGTGGTTGCGATGACCGACGACGCGAACGCGCCGACCGTCCCTGAGACGCAGGCACCCACCCACGGACCAAGCAGCGGGGCACCTCCGAAAGCACCTGATGCCCGCTATGCGTTCAAGAAGCAGCTGGGGCGGGGCGGCATGGGCGAGGTGTGGCTCGCGCATGACGCACGCGTCGATCGTGACATCGCGATCAAGGTGATGCGCGGGAGCGGCGGCAGTGATCCAGATCTCGTCGCGCGCTTCCTTCGCGAGGCCCGCGTGCAGGGGCGCCTCGAGCATCCGTGCATCGTGCCGGTCCACGATCTCGGCGGTGGTACCGACGCCGCGCCTTACTTCGCGATGAAGCGGCTCACCGGCACCACGCTGCTCGAGCTCATCGCCACGCGCGACAACGACAAGTGGCCGCTGCGCACGCTGCTCGCGCGGTTCGTCGACATCTGCCTCGCCGTCGAGTTCGCGCATCGCGCGGGCGTCGTGCACCGCGATCTCAAGCCCGCGAACATCATGCTCGGTGATTTCGGCGAGGCCTACGTCCTCGACTGGGGACTCGCGCGTCTGACCGGAGACACCGAGGGGCCGGTGATCCGTCAGTCCGATCTGCGCGGCGACTCGGGCGCGGGCGAGACTGCAGCAGGCGCGATGCTCGGCACGCCCGGGTACATGTCGCCGGAGCAGATGCGCGGCGATCCGATCGATCAGCGCACCGATGTCTACGCGCTCGGCTGCATCCTGTTCGAGATCCTCACCCGCACGCCGGCGAATGCGCGCGACCGTGCGATCGAGACGACGCTCACCACGGTCGAGCATCGCCCCGCGAGCAAGAACCCCGAGGTCTCGCCCGAGCTCGACGCCGCGTGTGCGCTCGCGACCGCTCAGGATCTTGCGGCGCGTCTCGATACCGCGGGTGCGCTCGCCGATCGCGTGCAGCGATTCCTCGACGGAGATCGCGACATGGCGCGCCGTCGCGAGCTGGCCGCCGAGCATGTCGCCAAGGCACAGGCGCTCGCGTCGAGCGGCGATCAGGGTCGCGTCGAGGCGATCCGCGAGGCGGGGAGCGCGATCGCGCTCCACGTCGAGAACAAGGATGCGCAGCAGCTCCTCGCGCGGCTGCTGCTCGAGCCTCCCAAGGTCATGCCGCCCGCCGCTCGCCTGGCGGTCGAGGAGGAGCGCAGGGAAGCAGGCCTGGTGACGCTGCGGTGGGGCGCGGTCGCGTACCTGGGATTCTTGCTCGTGCTGCCAATCATCGTGGTGCTCGGCGTGTCTGCGAACTGGCCGATCGCGCTGTTCGCAGCTCAGGTACTCGTCATGAGCAGCATCTGCATGGCCGCGGTACGCAAGCGCGCGATCATCAGTCGGCCCTTGGCGCTCACGATCTTGATCGGGCACTGCCTGCTGCTCGGAACGATCGCGATCATCCTCGGTCCGCTGTTACTCACGCCGGTCCTGATCTTTGGCTCGGCCACGATCATGTTCACGGTCGCGACCGTCCGCCTGCCCAAGACGATCATCACGTGTCACCTGATGGTGATCGCGATTCCCCTCGCGCTCGAGCTCGCCGGCCTCGTGCCGCGCACGTTCGAGCTCAGTACGGCGGGATTATTGTTGAAGCCGTGGGCGGTGCAGCTGGCGCCGTCGGCGTTCGCGGTGGTCATCATCGGCAGCGCGGTGCTGCAGATGATCGGCAACATGCTCGTGCTCGATCAGCAGCGATTGGCGCAGAACCTTGCCGAGGAGCGCAACCACGCGCAGAAGTGGCAACTGCAACAACTTGTTCCCAGCTCCGGATCCACCTCCTGAACGAAACGGTTATGGTCCGGCGCATGGAGAAGACACCGACTGGACTCGAGATCGAAGACACCGAGGTTGGCACCGGCGCGAGCCCGGCGAAGGGCAACACCTGCGTGATGCACTACACGGGCTGGCTCTGGGAGAACAACGCGAAGGGTGCCAAGTTCGACAGCTCGCGCGATCGTGGCGAGCCGTTCGAGTTTCCGATTGGCATGGGGCGCGTCATTCGCGGCTGGGATGAGGGCGTCGCCACGATGAAGGTCGGCGGCAAGCGTACGCTGCGCATCCCGCCCAACCTCGGCTATGGCGCGAGCGGCGCGGCCGGCGTGATCCCGCCCAACGCGACGCTGCTGTTCGAAGTCGAGCTGCTCAACGTCAAGAGCTAGCGATCGCAGGCCGCGACCGCCGCGCGCGTGCTCGCCGCGGTGATGCAAGCGACCACTTCACGCGGCTGCTTGAGGCAATCGGGCATCGCGCTGCTTCGTAGCGACGTGCGGAGCTCCGCCACGTCCGCAGCGGATGGCTGCTGGTCGGCGGGCCGTTCCTGGAGATCGATCGCGATCATGTGATCGATGGCGGCGAGGCACTCGGCCTCGGTGACCTTGGTCTCGATCGGACCGACCTGCGCCGAGCCGCTGCCGGCGCTGGTCGGCGGCGGGTCTGGTGTGGGCTTGGTGGGCGCTGGCGCACGGCCACTGCAGGAGATGACTGCGACCGCCGCCAGGAGCCTCGTCACGACTTTGATGTTAGCGTGTCTCTCGCGATGGCGCTGTGGTTCGCGGCCCTGCTCGGTCTGGTTCAAGGCCTCACTGAATTCATTCCGGTCTCGTCGACTGCACATCTGCGAGTCGTGCCGGCGCTGCTGGGGCAGCCCGATCCGGGGGCGGCCTACACAGCCGTGATCCAGCTCGGAACGCTGCTCGCCGTCCTCGCGTACTTCGCGAAGGACCTGACGGCGCTGCCGGCCGCGATGATCAGCGACCGGGGCAGCTTCGAAGGCCGCCTGCCGTGGCTGCTCGCCGTCGGAACGGTGCCGATCGTGATCGCGGGTCTGCTCCTCAAGAAGCACATCGAGGGCGACCTCCGCTCGCTCTACGTGATCGCGACCGCGCTGATCGTCGTCGGGATCGGGATGGCGGTCATCGATCACTACACGAACGGACGCGGGACGCACCGGCCGCTCGCCTCGATCACGATCACCGACGCTCTGTTCGTCGGTCTGGCCCAGACGCTCGCGCTGGTCCCGGGGGTGTCGCGTTCCGGGGCGACCATCTGCATGATCCTGCTGCTCGGGTTCACGCGCACCGACGCTGCCCGCTTCTCGTTCCTGCTGTCGATCCCTGCGATCGCGGGGGCCGGGATCTTCGAGGCCAAGGATGCCTTCCGGCAGCTCGGGTCCAGTGCCGTCCCCGCGCTCGCGGTTGGCACCACGGTGGCCGCTGTGACCGGATACGCATCGATTGCTTGGCTCATCAAATTCTTGGGGTCCAACAACCTCATCGGCTTCGCGATCTACCGGGTCGTGTGTGGTGCCGCACTCCTTTCAGCGCTCGCCGCAGGATTTCTGCGCCGCGTTTGAGAAACATCCCTACGGCTGATAGCCTCATGGGCGTCCGCACTTAGAGGCTCCATGAGGATATTCGTTGCACTGTTGTCGCTCGCGGCCGTCATGGTCTTTGGGCAAGTCGCTGGCGCTGCTCCCTGTCCGAACGGACTCGCGGCGTCGAAAACCTACGCAGTCAAGATCGACTCCGCGCCTCCCGGCGCGACGGTCTACATCAATGACAAGAGCTGCGCCGTCGGCACCACTCCCTGGAGTGGCCGGCTCGTCAACGGTGACAACGCGGTGATCGTCGATCTCGCCGGTTACGAGGTCGCGAACAAGGTCTTCAAGGTCGCGCGGTCGCGAAAGGTGCAGAGCCTGTTCGTGCCGCTGATCAAGAAGGCCGAGCCGCCTCGCATCGAGGTCAAGGCGGACGCCGACCCCAAGGGAATCGCCGGAGCCCAGGTGTGGCTCGATGGTGAGCTCAAGGGGGTCGCGCCGCTCGTGATCGTGACCACGCCGGGTCGGCACCAGCTGCTCCTCAAGAAGGACGGCTACGAGACAACCGAGCAGTGGATCACCGCCACCGAGAATCAATCGCAGGTCTTGATGCCGACGCTCAAGGAGATCGCCAAGCCGAAGTTCGGCACGGTGGTCGTCGAGGCCGATGTCGCTGACGCCGAGGTCTACATCGACGGCAACAAGCATCCCGACAACACTCCGTCGGTCATCAACAACGTGATCGAGGGTCTCCACGTCATCGAGGTCCGCAAGCCGCCCAGCCTGCCGTGGAAGCAGACCGTTCAGGTCAAGGCGAACGAGTCGACCAAGGTCCGCGCCGATCTGCAGGCGACGATGCACGGCGGCACCGGCGTCGTTCGCGTGCTCTCCGACGCACCAGGCGCGCGCGCCTTCATCGACGGCACGGACATGGGTCCGGTCCCGGTCGACATCAAGGACGTCAAAGTCGGTGAGCACATCATCCAGGTGAAGGCACCGGGCATGATGACCGGCGAGCGCAAGATCACCGTTGCGGCCGGCAAGTCGTCGATCGAGAAGTTCGACCTCAACGCCGAAACGCCGGCTGACTTCGGCACCCTCAAGATCGTGTCGATGACCCCTGATGCACTCGTCTTCATCGACGGCGCCGCGGTCGGCAAGGTGCCCATCGACAAGAAGATCGCCGCGGGCGAGCACCTCGTCGTGGTGCGCCTGCAGAACCACAAGGACTTCGAGCAGAAGGTCCGCGTCGAGGCCGGCCAGCCGGTCACCGTCACCGCGCAGCTCAAGAAGGTCGGCCGCATCCGCGTGCTGTCCACGCCGCTGGGCGCCGACGTCTACGTCAACGGTAAGATCCTCGGCAAGACGCCGCTCGATGAAGAGGTCGAGGTCGGTGACGCGATCATCCGCCTCGAGCTCGCGGGCTACCGTCCGTTCCAGGAGACCATCACGATCACCGGCGGCGACGACATCAAGCCGATCGCCCCCGAGCTCGCCATCGCCGGTCTGTCCGAGGCCGAGCTCGAGGCGCAGCAGCGTGGCCTGTCCTCGTTTGGTGCGCGCACGCTGCCGCGCGGCCGCTCGACGGTCGACTTCAGCGCTGGCTACCCGTACTTCCTCACGGCCCGCATCAATGTCGGCGCGGGCAAGATCGCCAAGAAGTTCGGCTTCGACGCCGGCGTCGGCGTCCGCACGTTCCTCGCGCGCAACGAGCTCGGCATCGGTGGCCGCGCGATGCTCGCGGATGCCGAGCCGTTCTCGGCCGGTATCTTCACGGACATCTGGTGGGGCAGCAAGCTCCTCGACGACTCGCGCCGCAACGGCTTCACGTGGGATGTCGGCGTCGCCGCGTCGCTGACCGCGCTGTCGAGCGTGACGATCTCAGGTCGTCTCTACGCGAACATCTGGAGCGATCGCCACTGCCCCGAGCTCAAGACCGGTGGCACCGGTGGCTTCGACGGTGACCCGATCCGGGTCTGCGCGCAGTACGCGAACGGCACGCTGACCGCGGACGATCAGATGCGCGTCAACAAGCTCGTCAACGGCGACGAGGCCGAGTCGTGGAAGTTCGACGAGCGCGATGGCGGCATTCGCCTCATGGCGAGCGTGATCGCCGAGGTTGCAATCCAGCAGCACTGGAACATCTTCGGCATCCTCGAGGGTGCACCGTTCCAGGACGAGCGCGCGCTGTTCACCGACGACTTCGCGCACTCGATGTTCAGCACGGACTTCATCCTCTACATCCGCCTCGGCACCAGCTACAAGTTCTGAGCTAGCGCTGCCGAACCCAACGCGATCGCTCGAGGGCGGTCGCGTTTTGTCGTTTGCGGCGCACGGAGGATCGAGTCACGTGCTCGGCGATACTTGCCTCATCGTCTAGCTGGGACGGGGTGCTACAGTTGCGTGCCGATGCCGCTGGATCTGCAGCCAACGACGGAGGGGCTCAGCCGGGCCCAGCAGCGGCTCCTCGTGCTCCAGCAGTTGACAGCCGCACTCGCGCGCGCGCGCACGTACACGACGATCGCGTCGGTGATCATCGACGAGGCAATGCCCGCGCTGCGTGCGGAGGTCGGCGTTGTCGCGCTCGTCTCCGACGACGGCCGGATGTTGCGTAACGTTGGATTCAAGGGCGTCGACGAGGCGACCGAGGACGCGTGGCAGGAGTATCCGTGCGAGGCCCCTGTCCCGGTTGCCGAGGCCGCGCGCTACGGCCTTCCGATCCTCGTGCGCACGCTTGCCGAACGCAACGCCCGCTACCCGGTGCTGGCGCAGGTTCATGGTCTCGAGCATGGCGGGCCGGTCGCGTCATTCCCGCTGTTCGTCGACGCGCGCCTGCTCGGCGTTCTCGCATTCTGCTGGGGCGGTCCTATCGAGTTCGATGCCGATGACATGGCGTTTCTGACGACGCTCGCAGAGCAATGCGGTCTCGCGATCGAGCGGGCCCGCCTGTACGAGCTGGCGGAGCGCGAGATCCAGGAGCGCAAGGCGTCGGAGGACAAGCTGCGCGAGGCGAACGCGCGCAAGGACGAGTTCCTCGCGATGCTCGCCCACGAGCTGCGCAATCCGCTGGCTCCGATCCGCAGCGCCACCGACATGCTCGCGATGATGCAGCTCGAGCCGCGCCTGTTGCGCCTGCAGCAGGTGATCGCGCGCCAGGCCGAGCACATGAAGCGGATGATCGATGATCTGCTCGACGTGTCGCGCATCGCGCGTGACCGGCTGACTCTCGAGCTCGATGATGTTGATCTCGTCGAGCTCGTGCGCGCGACGACGTCGGACCACGCGCCGAGCTTTTCCGCTGCAGGGATCGATCTCGTGGTCAAGCTCCCCGAGGGCGAGCCGATCTGGGTGCGCGCAGATGTGACGCGGCTGTCGCAAGCGCTCGCGAACCTGCTGCACAACGCCCAGAAATTTACCCCGCACGGTAAGCGCGTAGAGGTCGTGCTCTCGCGCGGTGACGGAACGCAAGCAGCCGCGACGCTCGCAGTGTGCGACCAAGGGTCGGGGATCGACCCGGCGCTGTTACCGCGCCTGTTCGAACCGTTCTCGCAGGCGGACCGCTCGCTTGCCCGGACCGGTGCGGGCCTCGGGCTCGGCCTGACGCTCGTGGAGGGCCTCGTACGGCTGCACGGTGGTGAGGTCTCGGCCGCGAGTGCCGGTCCTGGAATGGGGGCGACCTTCTGCATCACGCTACCGACGATCGTGGTGGCCGCGCGCGCGACAGCTATCGACGGGTTGCGCGCGGGATCTGGTGCCCGGAGATGCGTGCTGATCGTCGAGGACAACCTCGATGCCGCCGAGATGCTAGGCGAGGTCGTGATGACGCTCGGGCACGACGTGCGTGTTGCGCATGCAGCGAGTGATGCGCTCGCGATCCTCGACACGTGGAGTGCGCACGTGATCTTGTCGGATCTGGGCCTGCCCGATCTCGACGGCTATGCGTTTGCTCGCCTCGTCCGCGAGCGCGCGTTCGAGCCGTCACCGCTGCTCGTCGCGATCAGCGGCTACGGCAACCCGAGCGACAAGCAGCGTGCGCGCGACGCCGGGTTCGACCATCACGTCACAAAGCCCGCGAACGTCTCGACGCTGGCGCGCCTGCTCGATCCTGACGCGACCTCGTAACCTAGCCAGCGCGCATGCGGTGGAGCAGGGCGAGCTGGCCGAGCGCCGACGCGACGGCGGCCTCGACGCGCAGCACGGGCGTACCGAGCGACACAGGCGTGAAGCCGCGCGCGATGAACGTCTCGAGCTCGCGCTCGATCCAGCCACCCTCGGGCCCGATCGCCAGGACGGTCGGCGCGACTGCCGTGACCGCGGCCTCGAGCGGCGGGGCACCGGGATGCGCGATGAGATACGTCCCCGGCGCAGGCGCGGCGAACTGGTCGTCGAGCAGGCTCATCAGCCGCTCGTGCACGGTGATCTGCGGGATGTGCGTGGTCGCGCCTTGCTCGGCACCGAACCGCGCCGCGAGTGCGAGCGCGCCGGCTTCGAGGCGTGGCGAGCCGAGGTAGCTCTTGTCGACGCGCCAGGCATTGGTCAGCTCGATGCGGCGCACGGCGAACGATGCCGCGATCTCGATCGTGCGCGTGATGACCTTGGGGCGCGGGATCGCGAGCACGAGGTCGACCGCGACCGGCGCCGGGATCACGCCCGTGGCGGTGAACCGCAGCACGATGTCACCGTCGACGGCGAGGACCTCGCTGTTGCCGAGGGACCCACCGATGATCCCCGTGCGAACACTCGAGCCAACCTCGACGCCGAGAACGCTCCGCAGGTGCTGGGCCCGGCGGTCCGAGAGCGTGCAAGTCCCGTCGCTGCGCAGCTCTTCGCGGTCGATCAACAACAGGTTCACGCCATGAGCTTAGCGCGGTAGGTTCCCGTCATGCCGTTCTTCCAGGAACCGCCACGCCTCGGTAACCAGTTCGATGACGATCCGCTGCTGCCATCGTGGATCGCGCGGCACATCCCCGAGGTGCACCGCGGGGCCATCACGGCCGAGCTGCATGACCTCGGCGACGTGGCGGTCGAGTACTACGGCAAGCAGCTCCTCGATCGCGAGAACGAGCCAGTCCTCACCCAGTGGGATGCGTGGGGCAAGCGCATCGATCGCATCGATGTCTCGCCGCTGTGGGTCGAGGCCCAGGCACTCGCCGCCCGCACCGGCATGGTCGCCGCGGGCTACGAGTCGCGCCTCG
>JBBQFU010000228.1:0-14489 GCA_038322185.1 Haliangiales bacterium | reverse complement strand
TCTTCGAAGTTCGCCGTGGCGCCGCCACCTAGGTAATTTGCAACCCCGGCTTGCTGGGAGGTTGATTCGAGCGCGGTTGACATCCCGCGGTTCCGGCCTAGCTTGTCCTGGAAGGCGATCCACGAGCCGAGTGCGTCCCTGCGCCGCTCATCGATCGAAGTGCTTCCATGATCGATCACGACCAACACATCATCGTCACCACCACGGACCTCGAGCGGCTTCGGCCCGTTCTCGATCAATCCAACACGCCAACCTCGGATCTTCTCGACGACGAGCTGCAGCGCGCGCACATCGTCGCTGCGAAGGACGTCCCTGCCGATGTGGTGACGATGAACAGCGAGATCGTTTACGAAGACTGCGAAACGGGCACCACGCGCACCGTTCGTATCGTGTATCCGAAGGACGCCGACGCGACGAATGGCAGCATCTCGGTGCTCGCTCCGATCGGTAGCGCGTTGCTCGGTCTGCGGGTCGGTCAGTCGATCCGCTGGGCCGTCCCGCATGGCACCAAGGAGCTGCGCGTCGTCGAGGTGCGCTACCAGCCCGAAGCCGCAGGCGACTACGAGCGCTGAGCTCGCGCTAGCTCGTCGCCGCCCGGTGAAACTCGACGAAGAAGGTGACGTCACCGTCGGGATCGACGTGGTGCAGCGCCTCGGCGACGATCACGCCTGGCTGTGCGGGCGTGAGGATCTCGTCGCGCGCGAGTGGCGGCTCGACGATGTAGTGCAGCCGGCCCGTCACGATGTGAATCAGCGCCCACACACCGGCCTTGGTCGAGTGCAACTTGCGCAGCGCCGCCGGAATCGTGTCCTGCGTGAAGTCGGGCGTGCGCTTGTAGGGTGCGAAGCCGCCGGGCATCTCGAACCGGTCGCAGAGCACGCAGGGGAGCGGGGTGCCGAGCTTCTCGTCGCGACCCTCCGCGGTCAGGACCCACGGGCACGACCACATCGGGGGCCGGTGCCGGACATGCTGGGCATGCCCGCACGCGAGCTCGGCGACCCAGTCACCGTGCTCGTCGAGATGAAAGCCGCTGATGACCCGCAGCACTGCAGGGGCATAGCAGGCGTACGCTAAGTGAGCCATGGCCGAGACGCTGTTCGCCTGCAACCTGTGTGATTCGCTGTGCGGGCTCAAGGTCGGCGTCGAGGGCGGCAAGGTGACGAGCATCCGCGGCGACGACGAGGATCCGATCTCGCGCGGGCACATCTGTCCCAAGGCCGTCGGGCTGCGCGAGCTCCTCGAGGATCCCGATCGCATCCGGCATCCACTGGTACGCGACGGTGCCGGCTTTCGCCGCGCGAGCTGGGAGGAGGCGCTCGACAAGGCCGCGCAGCCGCTGCGCCGGATCCGCAAGCAACACGGCCGCGATGCGGTCGCGCTCTACGTCGGCAATCCGGTCGTGCACTCGCACGGCGCGGCGCTCGCGGCCCAGCTGCTCACGATGACGCTGCGCACGAAGAATCGCTTCGACCCGAGCTCGCAGGACAGCAACCCGCGCACGTTCGCGTGCATGCAGATGTATGGCGCGGCCCTCACGATCCCGGTTCCCGATCTCGATCGCACCGACTTCCTGCTGATCCTTGGCGCAAATCCCGCGGTGTCGAACGGCAGCATGATGGTCGTCGGCGACGCGAAGGCGCGGCTGCGGGCGATTCGCGCACGCGGCGGCAAGATCGTCGTGATCGATCCGCGGCGCACCGAGACCGCGACGCTCGCCGATGAGCATCACTTCATTCGCCCGGGCGGCGATGCCGCGCTGCTGCTCGCGATGCTGCACGTGATCCTCGACGACGCGCGACCGCCTGCCGACGTGCGAGGGCTGGCTGCACTTCGCGAGGCCGCCCGCGCGTTCCCGCCCGAGCGCGTGGCTGCGGCGATCGGGATGTCACCCGAGGTGATTCGCGATCTCGCACGGAGGTTCGGCGCGGCGCGCACCGCTTGTGCCTATGCGCGGGTCGGGGTGTGCCAGAACGAGTTCGGCCCGCTCGCGAACTGGCTCATCGAGGCACTCAACGTCGCGACCGGGCGGCTCGGTGCCGTCGGTGGCTCGATGTTCACGGCGCCCGCGGCGGACCTCGCGAGGCTCGAGCGCTGGGTCGTGGGCACGAAGTGGGGACGCTGGCGCAGCCGCGTGCGCGGGCTTCCCGAGTGGCTCGGCGCCTTGCCGTCCGCCGCGCTGCTCGACGAGATCGCGACGCCGGGGCAGGGCCAGGTCAAGGCGTTGATCGTGCTCGCCGGCAATCCAGTGCTGACCACACCGGCGGGTGCGCGCCTCGGCGAGCAGCTGCCGACGCTCGAGCACATTGTCGCGATCGACTACTACGTCAACGAGACCACGCGGCACGCGCACGTGATCTTGCCGCCCCGTCACATCTTCGAGACGGGCAACTTCGAGCTGCTGCTGCACCGCTTCGGCGTGCGCAATGCGGTGCGCTACTCGCCGCCGATCGTCGCGACCTCCGACGACACGCGCACCGACTGGGAGATTGGTGCCGAGCTGGTGCGTCGCGTCGTCGGCCCTCGGATCGCGCTGCCGCAGCGGCTGGTGCGCGCGATTCCCGACCGGTTCGTGAGCTTCCTGCTGCGCACCGGTCGCTACCGGCTCTCGCTCGACGCGCTACGCGAGCACCCGCACGGCCTCGACCTTGGTGCGCTCGAGCCCGGTATCCGCATCCCGGGCAAGCAGGTCGATATGGCGCCCGCGGTGTTCGTTGCCGATCTGCCGCGGCTGGCCACCTGGGTCGATGTCGCACGTGCTGCGGGTCCCGTGCTGATCGGCCGGCGGCACCTGCGGTCGAACAACTCGTGGATGCACAACTTGCGCGCGCTCACGAAGGGGCCCGACCGCGCGACTCTCATGGTGCACCCGCTCGATGCACAAACATTCGGGCTCGTGCACGGCCAGCATGCCCGCGTACGGTCGAGCACCGGCGAGCTCACGGCGCCGGTCACGATCACCGACGAGGTGATGCCGGGCGTCGTGTCGCTTCCTCACGGCTTCGGCGCGCGCAACGCGAACGCGCTGACCGATCACCACGCCATCGAGCCGATCATCGGGACCGCGATCCTCAACGGGCTGCGAGTGACCGTCGAGCCGGCGTAGGACTCAGCCCGCCCAGTCTTCGACTTCGTACAAGAAGCGAGTGCCGCCCTCGAGCTTGCGGTTGTTGGACGTGCTCTGGACGAACACGGCGTACTTGTCGAGTGCCGCCGGCTTGAGCCGGTCCGAGACGCCGGGCTTGAGGCCGATCAGCGCTTTGGCCTTGTTGCCCTCGAACAGGTCGCCGGTGTCCTTCTGCATCAGGACGACTTCCTTGTAGCCCTGCACCGTCTCGGTCTTGGTGAACTCGTAGAAGCCGCGGCCGCGCGCGAACGCGAGTCCCTCGGCCTTGCAGAACTTCTGGATCGCCACGTCCTTGTCGACGTCGAGGATCTGGAATCGACCCGGCGGCACCGCGGCCAGGTTGCGCGGCGTGGCCTTCACGGTCGACTTGCGCTTGCGCAGCGTGTCGAACGCGGCGTTGAGTGATCGATCCATGCGGCCGGCCTTGCGAACCTCGGCCTCGTACGCTGCGATCTTCTTGGTGTCAGTGTCCGCGCTGTACGCGATCGCCATGATCAGATCGGTGATCGCCGAGAACTGATCGAGGGCGAGGTGGGAGCCACCCGAGAGCTTCGCCATGCCCTTGTAGAACGGCGTCGAGCCCTTGCGGCCGAGTGCTTGCACCGCGTAGATGCGCACGCCTGCCTTGCCGAGCGCCTTGGCTTCCTTCTTCCAGTCGAGCTTCTTGGGATTCTGGTTCGGCGGGTGCGGAACCGCATCGCCGATCATCACCAGGATCTTCTTCGAGTTCGTGGACCACTTGATGTCGCGCGCCTCGTGGAGCACGAGCTCGTAGCACTCGGGATAGTCACCGCCGCCGGTCGCCTTGACCTTCTCGACGAACTTCACGATCGGCTCGGGCTTCGAGGACAGCGCCTGATGCTTGGTGACGTAGATGTGCTTGTCGCAGTAATCGCCGTGCGCGATCACGCCGATCTTGATGCCGGGCAGATCCTTGAAGAGCCGCTTGATGCTGGTCTTCACCTTTTTGCGTACCTGCGTCAGGCACGGATACATGCTGCCCGTTGTATCGAAACTGAACACGACCTCGACATGCGCCACGTGAAACCTCCTCCGTTGATGGAGACGCAGCGTAACCCAGGACGAGCTACTCGGTCTTCGGACAGCCGGCCCAGTCGCTGCGGGCAGCGTCGAGCGCCGCAACCTCGCTCTGCTCGATGCCGCGATCGTTCTTGCCGAGCGACGAGGCCGGCGGCGACGAACCACGGACGATCAGGAGGTGGAGGATCTCGAGGTGACCAACGTGTCGGTCAGCGTGCGCGTCGGCTTCTGACCAACGGGAACACGAACCACCAGCCCGCGTACCAGCTCGCAATCGCGCCCGACAGCACAGCAGCCCAGGTCGAGCCGACCATCACGGACACCGCGAGGTAGATCGCGAGCGCGATCGCCAGGCTGACCAGCCCCGGCGATCACCTGACGATTCGACTCGCGCAGCAACACTTCCTTGTCGACCTCGCGAAACCTGATGCGGTGCCGCGCGGTCGGCGCGATCATCAGTGCAGCCGACGCTGCGGTCGTCACGAAGCACGCGAGATACACGGTGCGCTGGAGCCCCGTGATCATCTCGAAGCGATCGGTGAACGGCAGGATCAGAAGGAAGCCGAACAGCAGCTCGAGGCCGGGCAGGGCGACGCGGATCTCCTGGAGCAGCTCAACCAGCTCGCGATCGACGCGCTGCTTGGCACTCTCCCCGGGCTGCGCACCGACGGTGCTCTCGGCTGTGGACACAGCGCAGTACTTTGCATCCGACGTGCCGGCGCAGCGAGCGTGCAATGGGCGCACACCGCGCGGTAGGCTTGCCAGCGGGTGACGACGGACTGCGGACACCGGCTGTGCGAGATCATCGACGCGGGGTGCAGTATCGCGACCGGTCGATCGCGCGGGTGCACGCCGAGCCTGTCGTCCAAGGTCATCGCGCCCGAGGAACTCGACGAGGTGCGCGCGCTGCTGGCAACGATCGACCCCGAGCAGCCCAGCGAGGATGCTCGCCTGGCCGCCGTCCGGCTCGCCGAGATCATCCGCCGCGAGGCGCGCGACGATCGTCACGTTCTTGCACTCGTGCGCATCGACGAGCCCGAGCTCGCCCCCGCGCTCGAGCGGCTCTGCGTGCGCCGGAAGTAGGCGCAACCCGGGGTGGGTACGCGTGTCGCATAGGGGTGACCCGCGACGTCGTCGAAGTCGTCACCCGCTTCGGTGACACGATCCTCGATGTCGTGCACGTCGGTGCCCACCAGAGCTACCGGATCGGGACCGCGCGCGACGTCCAGGCCGCGGTGCCGGGCCTCACGAGCTTCCCGCTCGTCGATCGCGGCGTGGTTCGCTGGCCGCTCGGTGTGCCTGCGCAGCAGCACGCGAGCTCGACCGAGCTCCAGTTCGCGGGTGTCACGCTCGTGGTCACGCGCTGCAAGCTGCCCCGCGAGCGTGTCCGACGGCCGCGCATCCAGCGGCGCGCTGCTGCGTTCACGATCGGTTCGCTCCTGGTGCACCTGGCAATGTGGTTCGTCGCGGTCACACTCGAGCCGTTCGAGGCGCTCGCTCGCGAGGCTCGCCCCCGGATGCGCTACGTGCAGATCGACACCTCGCGCGACCCCGAGCCCGCGCCGAAGCCCGAGCCGGCGAACGCCGAACAACGGACGCAGGACACCGCGCCGCGGGCGCCGGCACCCGCTCGACGCACGCAGCGCGAGGCCTCGCAGACCACCGTGGTCGACACCTTCGCCGGCGCCGCGAGCGACGTCGCAGCCATGGTCGCGAACACCAAGGTTCTGGAACGCGTCGGTGCCCTCAAGGCCGAGGACAACTTCACCGCCGACGATACGTACACGAGCGGCTTCGGCGGCAGCCGCCGCATGGGCAGCGGCGAGACGATCAAGACGGGCGAGGGCTACTCGCTCATGCTCCGCAACGACGTGAAGCTGTGCCCGAAGCGGTCGTGCACCGTGCGCGGTCCGGTTCCCGCGTCGTTCGTTCGTGCGCAGCTGCACGAGATCATGGGCGAGATCTACGGCTGCTACGAGAAGCACGCCGACGCCACCGGCACGATCACCCTCGAGTTCACGATCAACGGCGACGGTAGCGTCTCGCACGCACGTGGCAGTGGCCTCGGCGAGACCGGCTCGTGTGTGGCGGCGCTGCTGCCAGCCATCTACTTCAAGGCGATCGGCGACAACGATGTCGCCGCGGGCAAGCAGCGCCACACGACCGTGCGGTACCCGCTGCAGTTCATCTGACGCGTGGGCCACGGTGAGCTTGCGTGGATCGCCGTCGCTTTGATCGCAAAATGGCGGAGGACCCCGAGGATCGAGATGCCCGGTGAGCGTTGATGGACGTGTGCTCACCAGAGATCCCCAGAAGGATCCGGGGGTCCCCCATAACTGGTTACATTCTGAAGGACGACCGCGCAGCGGCCATGTTCACGCAAACCGGATCACCGTGAACACGGCCCGCGGGGTGGCGTCATCCCGAGCATGACGCGACCGAATCTCCTCTTCGTTGTCCTGGGTGCTTCTCTCTGTGCATGCGGCAGCAAGGCGGCCAAGAAACCGTCAGTTCCTCCTCCCACAACCTCTGCCGCGATGAGTGCCGCGGTGCCGGCTGCGGCCGAGCAGAAGCAGGAGGCAGGCTCGAACGTCGGCGTGTCCGATGATCTCGTGAAGCAATGCAGCCTTCGATTCGCCAATGTCGAGGAGGCGCCGAAGTTCGGCTATAACGATGACGAGCTGCTCGCGCGTGATCGCGACGTCCTGCAGCAGGTCGCCGAGTGCCTGGTGCGCGGGCCACTCAAGGGCAAGGCCGTGCAGCTCGTCGGTCACACGGACCCGCGCGGCACCGACGAGTACAACCTGGGGCTCGGCTCGCGACGTGCCGAGACGGTGCGCTCGTACCTCCTGCGCCTCGGCGTGCCGGGCGTTCGGTTGACGCCGACCACACGTGGCGAGCTCGATGCCAATGGCAGCGACGAGTCGACCTGGCGGCGTGATCGCCGCGTCGACCTGGAGCTCGTCAACTAGCGCGATTCCGGGAGGTTGTGCGAATCACATGAACGCTCGCGATCGCCGCTCGTCCTTCAAGGCGCTGGCACTGCGTGGAACGGATCTTCCGCAAACGACTGTTACTCGGGCACGCTTCGATCGTGCTCGTGATCGTGCTGAGCACGGTGACCGCGTTCGTCGCGCTGCGCTCGATGATCGCTCGCACCGAGCAGACCACGACCATCAGTCAACGGATCGCGGCGCTCGACGACCTTCGCGCCGACGCTCGCGAGATCGTACGCTCGGCGCGCCGCTTTCTGCTCAGCGGCGACTATGGCGAGCAACAGCGTGTCGTGGCGATCGAAGCCGAGATGCGCCAGAAACGGGTGCCTCTCGTGGCGCACGACAAGCACCTCGACGACACGCTCGATGGCTACACCGGCCTCGTCCTGGCAAGCCTGACCCGTAGCCGCGCGGAGCCCGCGGCGATGCTCGCGCAGTTCGAGGACGACTTGATGCGCGTCCGCGGGCCGCTGAGTACCGCGTTCGACGACGCCATCACACGCGAGCGTGCCAAGCACGATGCATCGCGGTCATCGCAACGGCTCGCTCGTGGGGCGCAATGGGCGTTGATCGTCGCCGCGGCGCTCGGCGTGCTCCTCACGATCGGCAGCATGTTGGCGGTGAACGTTCTGCTCGGTCGCAAGGCCGACCGGACAGGTCTCAGCGAGGCCACGGCCGACGTCTCGCTTCGACGCGATCCTTGCGATGTCGCTGCGCTCGTCGATCGCGCGATCAGGTCGCAACGCGAAGCGGCGAAGGCGCGCGGAATCCAGCTGCGGTTTGAATCGCACCTGGCGCTCACCGTCTCGGCCGACCGTGAGCGCATCCGTCTCGTGCTGGCCTCGCTGCTGGGGCACGCGATCACAGCCGCACCGGACGGCGCCGAGATTGTGATGAGTGCGGCGCCGACCGACGACGGTGTGCGATTCATGATCGCTGATGCCGGCGCAACGGTGCCCACCCCGAGCGTGTTCGAGCCAGCCGTCGCTGCTCCGCCCGACGATCTCAGGTTACAACTCTCTCAGCGTGTGATCGAAGCGCATGGGGGGCGCTTGGGCATCGAGACGGCGACGGCTGGCTCTACCTATTGGTTCACCTTGCCCACCGAGCCCCGCATGTTGACCTGAGCCTGGGGGACACAGGATCTAGAACACGCCGTGCCAGCGCAGCATACCGCTGAGCACGAACGCGCCGATCACGATCCCGATCCAGTAGCCGAAGCGCTCGTCGCGAACGAGCGGATCCGTGCGGTCCTTGCCGCGCATCTTCGACATCTTCACGATGTCGTACAGCGCCCACAGCGATGCGGCGACGGTCAGGACCGTCACGATCCAGCGGAACGCTTCCGGTGAGACGGGCTCGGGACTCATCGGTCGGCTCCGGGGATCGGGCTCAGCAGCATTCGACGTGCGTCGTGCAGGACGACGACGAGAAAGATCGGCAAGAAGCCCCAGTAGTAGTAGTCGACCTCGATTCGAGCGGTCGCGAATCCGATCACGAAGGCGAACAGGCCGACGACGCGCTCCATCGCATAGGACTTGTAGTTGATCGCGCGGCCCACGCGCTTCGCATAGAGGATCCGCAACCCACTGTTGGCAGCGCCCAGGCCGATGATGGCGATCGCGGGAATCATCGGTGCCCAGCCGTAGGCGACGACGATGATCAGGGCGAAGCCGTAGCAGATGCCGTCCGTGATCGCGTCGAATAGCTCGCCGAATGCGCTCTTGCAGTTGAACAGCGACGCCACTGCGCCATCGAGCTTGTCGAGGACGCCGCACAGCAGGATGAAGAACGTCGCCCACTGCGGATAGCCGCTGTCGACCGCCCACACGAACGGCGGCATGGTGAAGAACCGTGCCGCGGTGACGGCGTTCGCCGGGTTCACCGGAGAGACGTGCTTGGCCGGTACATCCATGGACGAGCGAGCCTACACGAGCCCCTGCTTCTAATCCGTGGCGAGCTATGATGTTCGCGTGCCCCCCACCCGGCGATTCCCGGAAACTTCGGTGGGCTCGGCGGCCAAGGAGCTGCGATGTCTGATCTCGAACCGTTCGATGCAAGCGCTGTGGTCGCGAGCGGGCTCGTACAACAGTGGGCGCGTGGTGCCGCGCGTCAGCCGTTCGAGCGGCCGCAGGACCTCGGCGCGTTTCACGACGTGCGGTGGAGCCGCGATTGCACTCGATTGTGGATGCAGACCCGGCGCGGCTGGATCCAGTGGGACGCACGGACCGGCGCCCGGCTGCGTCGCGCGTCGAGGCCCGACGACGTCGACCCACCGCTCCTCGATCCCGATCTGCGGCAGGCACACGAGCGCTGGACCGGCGGAACCCGCACGCGCGAGGTGATCGCGTTCGCGTCCGACCTCTCGCGGCTCGTCGTGGTTCCCGTCGATCCTCAAGGTCGGCGCGTGAAGCACGCCATCCTGTGCGACGCGCAGGGCCTCGATATCACGGTCCTCGAAGGCCTCGTCGTCGAGGCGCCCGTCGCGTTCTCGTCCGACGGGAACCAACTCGTCGGCTGCCAGTTCTCCGCGCTGGTCGTATACGCGGCACGCGACGGCAAGCTCATCCGGCACGTCCAGACCCGCTCGCTCCAGTACGCAAGTCACATGGTTCGCGCGCGCGACGGCGCGGTGATCGTCGCGTTGCGCCGGCCCGACGCACGACTGCTCTGCTACCACACCGGGGAGCAGCGCCTGCTCTGGGAGCTTCCGATCTGGGCTCGCGAGCTCCAGACATCACGCAGTGGCGAGCACATCGCGCTGCGAACCGTCGACCATCAGGTGCGCGTCCTCGACGTCGAGACCGGCGCCGCGATCATCGTGCCCGACCCACAAGGTCCAGTCCTGAACGGCGAGCCCGATACCGCCGACCTGCTGGCGAGGCTCGCCGCGCATCCGATCCGGATCGGGCAGGCCTCGATTCGAATCCGTGGCGTTCGTGCATTCGCCGATGGCACGCGTATGGAGGTCTCGGTCAAGCGTCTCGTGCAGGGCTCGTATCGCGACGAAATCTTCACGATCGATACCGTCACAGGGGCCGCGGTCACCGACGAACCGCCGCCGTGGCGTCCGTCGCCGGAGCGGATCGCGCACGCCGTGGCGGGGCTCACGCTCGACACGAACGCACTGCGTGCCGTCTCGACGGATGGTCGGCTGATGTTCTTCTTGCTCGGCCGTAACGAGTATTCGTACGCCGATCCAGACGCGGGGCAGCTGACGACCTACGACGTTACCTGCGCACTGTGGGACGATGGCGAACGCACCTGGCGCTGGGAGACCTCGAGCTCACTTGCAGACCTCGGCGTCAACACCTGGCTGCTCGAGCAGGCCGCGTTCGACTTCACATTCGATCAGTCGGGGATCACCGGTCGCGGTGGCGGCCACATCTCGTCGCAAGCCCACGACGTCGCAGATGGCGCGCTGCGGCCGTTGCGGCCGACCGATCAGGTGCCGAGGCCGGCCGGGCTTCACGAGGGCGAGGTGCTCGCGGCGGATCCTGCGTGCACGTTCGTCGTGGTCGCGCGCGATACGCGGGTCGAGCTCTGGGACGTGGCCGGCGATCGTGTCGTGGCCTCCGTCGATCTGGCTCCGCTCGATGACGCGGCCACGACTGCCGCCATCGTGTCGTCGACCGGCGCGTTCGTCATCGGTACCGAGCTCGGTCGGCTGCTACGCTTCGCACCTGCGTTGGTACACGCTTCGTAACATGGCCCACTTCCTCGCGATCGTGATGCGTTTGCACCACACATCCCGCACCGGCACCAACGACATCTCGCGGCCTTACCGCAGGCGCTGACCTTGCAGAGCCATCGCCCGTGATCCGTTCGCTCCTCCTCGCCATCGGCCTCGCGCTCGTTGCACCCGGCTGTGAGATCGACTGCTTCGATGGTGGCACGCTCGAAACGAGCTACCGCGAAGGCGAGCAGCAGGCGAAGCAAGCCAACGACGCCGCGTTCCAGCAGGGTCGCACCAGCGGCCTCGCACTGACGCGCGACGATGGCCTCGCGGAGGGCGCCGCCGACGGCTACGCCGATGGCTACCTCGCGGGCTACTACAGCGCGTGGGGCTACACGGATGGTTACTTCGACGGCCACTCGCTCGGCAGCAGCGACGGCAGCTACGACCCGACGGCATGCAGCGAGGGTGCGAGCGATGGTTTCGCGGACGGCGAGGGCGCGGGCTTCAACGCCGGTTCCTCGGCCGGTTACGACGAAGGCTGGTATGCCGGCTACGACGCGGGCTGGAAGGTGGGCGCCTGGACGTGCTCGGGCGACTTCCTGCTCGCGCCGCCACCGTCCGAGGACACCGACGAGAAGCCGGCGCAGGGCGATCAGCGCACATGCCGCAACCGCGGGTACGACGAGCACATCGATGCGAGTGCCTTCATGCGCGGCTACGACACCGGCAAGCAACAGAACCCGGCGTATCAGAGTGGCTACGCGGTCGCGTACCCGCCGGCATTCACGGACGGCGAAGCGGTCGGCGTCGATGCGGGCTACGACGACGGCTACGCGACGGGCTACGCCGATGGCTACGACTCGAGCGCGTTCGCGATCTACGACTCGTGTTACGGCGAGGCGTGGGAGAACGGCTACGCGAGCTCCTACGACGCCGGCTGGGAGAGCGGCAACATGCAAGGCCACAGTGAGGGGCACTCGGCCGGTTACGAAGACGCGGCGCAGTGCGAGGGATGATTCGTTGGCTCGTCGGTCGGTAGCATCGATGCGAAGCAGCTCGAAGTGATGAAGTAGCTCAGAACGTTGTTTCGATTGCGCGGCCGGCCGCAGAGCCGAGCTGTTCGCGTAGTGCTAGCAATGCGTATGCGCTTGCCGCTCGGCCTCGTCCTCATCGGATGCGCTGGAGCGGCGAGCCCGGCGCCGTCGTCCACTCCCGAACGCGTGGACTTCACCGGCACGTGTGACGCATCGGGAGCGGTGCCGCTCGGACATGACCTCTTCATCGTGGGTGACGACGAGGACAACGTGCTGCGGGTCTATGACGCGACACGCGGTGGCGCGCCGGTCGCTCATGCCGACCTGTCCGCGGTGCTGTCTTCGGGCGCGCTGGAGATCGACATCGAGGCAGCGACCCGGCTCGGGGAGTTCGCGCTGTTCATCGCGTCCCACGCGCGAACCAAGCAGGGCGAGCCGGCGCCCGCGCGGCTTCGGCTGTTCGCGACGACCGCGCCACCCGGCGGCGATCCGATCACGGTTGTCGGCTCCTCGGATCAGCTCCTCGTCGCGATCCTCGCCGAGCCGATGTTTGCCGCGCTTGGCATTGGCGATGCGAGCATGTTGCCGCCGGGAACCGGCAGCGGCCTCAACATCGAGGGGATGACCGCTCGCGCCGAGGGCGGCGTGTGGATCGGGTTCCGGAGCCCGACCCTGAACGGCCGCGCAATCGTGCTGCCGCTCCTCGATCCGATGGCGTTCATCCGCGGCGGCCCGGCCCAGTTCGGTGCGCCGGTACTGCTCGATCTCGGCGGGGCAGGGATCCGGTCGCTGTCGCACTGGCGCGGCCGTTACCTGATCGTCGGCGGCCACTACGCGCACGGCAGCGCGTCCGTCCTGTACACGTGGGATGGGACGGGCTCACCACGCCCCGTCGACGTGGACCTCGCGGGCATGAACGCAGAAGCGTTCTTCTCGCGCGACGACCGCAGCGCCATCCTTCTGCTCAGCGACGATGGAGAGACGACGGTCGACGGGCAGCGATGCAAGAGACTTTCGGACCCAAGCAAGAAGGGGTTCCACGGCCGCTGGATCGTGTTGCCCGATTGACTGCAATGACCAGACCTCGCCCGACATCGATGCGACGGGCCCGGTCCTGGTGGTCAAGCGGGACGATTGATCCGCTGCGACAAATGCTGGGCGGCTAGGGAACGCGCGTTGCAATTGTGGGAGGGATGTTGCTACGACGTGTTCGCAGCGCGGGCCGCTCCCTCACCCGGTCGGGGCTCCGCTGGATGGGCGGTCACGACCTGTGGCTGATTCTCGTCGTCGCGATCGCTGCCGGCGCCGCGTGGGGCTTTGTCGCCGTCGCCGACGCGATGAGCGAGGGCGAGAGTCACGCGGTCGATCGCTACATCGTGACGGCGCTGCGCGACGCCGGCGACCCGGCGAATCCGGTCGGTCCGCGCTGGTTCGAGGAAGTCGCGCGCGACGTGACCGGTCTTGGTGGCGTTGCGGTGGTGACCCTGATGAGCCTTGCGGTGCTCGCCTACCTGCTGCTCCGCCGCGCATACACCAACGCGATCGTGATTGCGATCGCGGTGGTCGGCGCGCAGCTCGCGAGCACGTTGCTCAAGATTGGATTCGGACGGCCGCGTCCGGATCTGGTACCGCACCTCGCGCAGGTGTACACGGCGAGCTTTCCGTCGGGACACGCGATGGTGTCGACGGCGGTGTACCTGACATTCGCGACGCAGCTTGCGACCCTGCACCGGGATCACCTGATCCGCGGATACCTGATCGCGATCGCGCTCGTGCTGGTCGTCTTGATCGGGGCCAGCCGTGTCTACCTCGGCGTTCACTGGCCGACCGATGTGCTCGCGGGTTGGGCGGCCGGTGGTACGTGGGCGCTGCTCGTGTGGGCGGGCACGCGGTTCTACGCGAGCCAACGGCAGCGAGCGTCTTAACCTGCGCCGCGGTGCCGAGGCGCGACAGTGATCGTGATGCTCGCGATAGACGACGACGAGCAATCGCGCGACAAAGTCGCCGCCGCTGTGTGTAGCGGCGTGAGTACGAAATCGTCGTAGGCGTGGAGCTCACTGCGTGTGGGCGAAGCTCTCAGCTCGACGAGAAAAAATGTGGAGATCTCCTCGGTGCTACCGAGAAGGAAGCAGGAGCGCCGCGCCGGACCGGGGTCTCGTCGCGGCGCCCTGGTCGGCGTTAGCCGACGACGCGCACGTTCTCCGCGCGCGGTCCCTTCGGGCCGTTGCCCTCGTTGTAGGTGACGGCCTGGCCTTCGCGGAGATCCTCAAATCGGACGCCTTCGACGGCCGACATGTGGAAGAACAGGTCTTTGCCCGTTCCGTTCGCGATGAAACCAAAACCCTTATCAGTCAGACGCTTGATCGTACCTTCAGACATCGTATTTTCCTCGAAGAAGCAGATTCGCGGTGCGAGCAAGAGGCTCGGCCTGTGAACCAGGATGACTGTGTCTCGCGAATAGGACCGATTGTCGAGTCGTCAATGCGTGAGGTGGTAGGCCGCGGCATTGACCTGCTGGGGTAATTGCGTTCACGTATCGCATGGGTTTTGCAGCGGTTATCCGGTTTCTCATACCTCGGGCCGATCATTTTTACGAATTTCTCGAGCGTCAGGCG
>JBBQFU010000227.1:0-14621 GCA_038322185.1 Haliangiales bacterium | reverse complement strand
CAGCACGCAGGCGCGACGAGATATTCCGGCACGTGCCGAGCACGAAACGCTCGAAGTGGTGCGGCTCCTCGACGCGAGCAGCACGCAGCGCCTCGATCACTGCGACCAGCACCGCCTGCACCAGCTCCGCTGCCCGATCCTCATCGCGCAGGTGCTTGAGACCATAGAGGCGGATCCGCGGTGCGAAGCGCCGGCACACTTCGGCCTCCGCCTCGCGGTCCCCGCCGCGCTCGACGAGCTCCGCGTAGGTCGCGTGTTCGAGCGCCGTCTCCATGACGACTGAACCGTACCATGCGTGTGTCGCCGGCCGCGCTCCGCCCAGGTCCGCATCCCCGTGGCTCGGGCTTCACACACCGAGTGCATCGGCGAGCCCGAGCAACAACGCACCGCCGTTGCCGCGGTACGAGCTACCGTGCATGAGCGCGAGCGTCGTGGGCTCGGTGCGTGCGAGCTTCTCGAGGATCGCGCGGCTGCCCGCCTCGATCGCCACGCCGCCCATCACCTTGCGAGTCGCCTCCGACGGTGACAGCACCTCGGTCTCGGTCAGCGGCGCGACCTCGGCGCCCATGTGGGTGAACAGATCGCCGCACAGCAGCGTGCGCGTCGTGGTCTCGAACATGTAACCGCACTCCCAGTTGTGCGGCAGGTGTGGCGCATCGAGCCAGCGCATCCGCTTGTTCCCGATCACGAGCTCCTCGCCATCTCCCATCGCGCGCGGCGGCCGATCGGCCATATCGTTCACCGACACCATCGCGGCCACCTGGCTGCACACTGGCTGCGCTCGTGGTGCGATCGCGAGCCAGTCTTTGAGCGAGCCGCACTCGTCAGCCTCGAAGTGCGAGAACCCGACATGTCGCAACTTCGCAACATCGCCGAGCACGTGCGCCACCGCCTCGCGCACGAGCGGGAACAGCTTGCGAAGCCCCGTGTGAAACAGGAGCGGCTCGTCGTCGACGATCACAAACTGGTTGAACGTGAAGCCGCCGGGGATCGCGGTGGGCGGCACCGGCGTGCTGATGCGAAAGATCCCTGCGGCGATCTCGGTGACGTTCGTTCCGGACTGCGAATTGGTGGTGGTTGTCGTGCTCATCGGTAGCTCCTTTGCCCGATGTGCAGTGAGGAGCGCCGGTGTTACAGACGATGTGACGATTTCGTATAACGCAGCGAAATCACGGGCAGCTCACGAGGTGCGGATCACGCCTTGGTGCAGTGCGGTTGACGCGGGCGCAGGCGCAGGCGCCGCCGATGCAGCACGACGATGGTTGGGCGCCCATGGACCACCACTTGACTGATCGGGGCCCCGCCCCCTAATGTGAATCGAGCGTGACAGAGGTCGATCTGGTTGCGATCAACGGGCGGTCGATTCGCAAGGTGCTGATCGTCGACGATCACGAGCCCCTCCTGAACTCCATCGCCCGTGATTTTGCGCGCGAGGGCATCGAGCCACTCAAGGCGCAGAACCGCGACGCCGCGATGGATCTGGCTGTGGCCAAGGCACCCGACCTCGCCCTCATCGACTTGTTCCTCGTGCCGCCCGACAACGGCCTGCGACTGATCACCGAGCTCAAGGCGCTGAGCTCCGCGCCGTTTTGCATCCTGATGAGCGCGCACATGACCGTCGCCCACGCTGTGCTCGGCATCCGGGCCGGTGCCGACGATGTCTTCCTCAAGCCGTTCACCGCGAAGCAAACGCTTCAGCGCATGAGCGGCGGCCCGCCGCCCGTTCCTGATCTGAAGGCCCCGACGCTCGATCAGATCGAGTGGGAGCACATCGCGCGCGTGCTCGGCGACTACGACGGGAACATCACGCACGCGGCAGAAGCACTCGGCGTGTTCCGGCAGTCGCTCCAGCGCAAGATCCAGAAGCACGCGCCGCGTGCGCTCACACCGGGCGAGTCCCCGAAGTCGACCCGCTCCCGACGTCGCCCGTCCCGCCCGACGTGATCCGGGCGCCCCGCCCGACGTGATCCGCGCGCCCCGCCCGACGTGATCCGCGCGCCCCGGCCGACGTGATCCGGATACGTCGCCCGCCCCGCCCGACGTGATCCGCACGCGTCGTTCGCGACCGACGTCGACGACGCATCCCGAAACGAAAGAAGCCCGGCCGAAGCCGAGCTCCTCGCGATCACGATGCTCGAGTTACGAGCAGCCGCTCGTCGAGCCGCAGTTCGGGCACTTGTGGCAGGCGCCGTTGCGCACCATCAGCGTCCCGCACTCGTGGCACGGCGGAGCATCGGTCTCCTGCACCCACGCGCGGTCCTTCACCTCGACGGGGATCGCGGGCTCGATGCCCGACTTCACCTCGACGGACACGAAGTCCTTCGAGAGCACCGCGATCCTCGGCAGGTCGAGCTGAGCAGCGCGCGCTGCCGGGTGGCGATCGGCGATCGTCGGACCATCGACCGGGAACCGGATCGCGAGCCAGCGGAACAGGTAGTCCATGATCGACGTGGCGATCGGGATCTCCTGGTTACCCGTGAAGCCCGAGGGCTCGAACCGGGTGCCCTTGAACTTCTCGGTCAGCACGTAGAGCGGCACGCCGTGCTGCAGCGCGAGCGAGATGGCAGTCGCGAACGAATCCATCAGGCCGGCGATGACCGAGCCCTCTTTGGCCATGCGCACGAAGATCTCGCCCGGAGTGCCATCGGCGTAGAGGCCGACCGTCAGGTAGCCCTCGTGGCCACCGATCGAGAACTTGTGGGTGAACGACGCGCGCTCGTCGGCGAGCTTGTAGCGGTTCGCCATCGGCGGACCGGCCGGACGCGTCTTGCGCAGGCGGAGCGCCTCGACCAGACGACGCTCGTCGGGGGCCAGGAGATCCATCGGGTCGACGACGACCGCGACCTTGCTACCGTCCGACGTGGCCTGCGCCATGTTGGTCGAGAGCGGCTGGGTGCGCTTGCAACCGTCGCGATAGACCGCGATGGCCTTGAGGCCGAGCTTCCATGCCTGGAGGTACGCGTCCTCGATGTCCTCGACGGTGCAGTCCGTCGGGAGGTTGACGGTCTTGGAGATCGCGCCGCTGAGGAACGGCTGGACCGCCGCCATCATGCGGATGTGACCCATGTAGTGGATCGAGCGGGTACCGTTCGAGCTGCGGAAGGCGCAGTCGAAGATCGGCAGGTGCTCGTCCTTGAGGTGGGGCGCGCCCTCGATCGTGTCCTTGGCGCTGATGTGGCCCAGGATCGCTTCGCACTCCTTGGCGTCGTAGCCGAGGCGGCTGAGCGCCTCGGGGACGGTCTGGTTGACGATCTTGAGGAGACCGCCACCGACGAGGCGCTTGTACTTCACGATCGCGATGTCGGGCTCGATGCCGGTCGTGTCGCAATCCATGAGGAAGGCGATCGTGCCGGTCGGCGCGAGGACCGTGACCTGACCGTTACGGAAGCCGTACTTCTCGCCGAGGGTGATCGCGTCGTCCCACGAGGAGCGAGCCGCGGCGACCATCTCGTCGGGAACGTACTGATGATCGATGCGCTCGACCGAGCCGCGGTGCTTGCGCATGACCTTGAGGAACGGGGTCTCGTTGACCGAGTAGCCAACGAACGGCCCCGTCGCGTCAGCCGCGATCTTGGCCGACTGCTTGTACGCCTCACCGCACATGATGGCGGTGATGCCGGCCGCGTAGGCGCGACCCGAGTCGCCGTCGTACGGCAGCGACCGCGACATCAGCAGGGCGCCGAGGTTCGCGTAGCCGAGGCCGAGCGGACGGAACGCGTAGCTGTTCTGCGCGATGCGGTCGGTCGGGTAGCTCGAGTTGTCGACGACGATCTCCTGCGCGGTGATCGTGGTCTGGCAGCCGCGCTTGAACGCCTCGACGTCGAACTCGCCGTCAGCGCGGCGGAACTTCATGAGGTTCAGCGACGCGAGGTTGCACGCGCTGTCGTCGAGGAACATGTATTCCGAGCACGGGTTCGACGCGTTGATGCGCGCCGTGTTGATGCACGGATGCCAGTCATTGATGGTCGTGTCGTACTGCATGCCGGGGTCGCCACAGACCCAGGCCGCTTCGGACATCTTGCGCATGACGGTACGAGCCGAGTGGGTCTCGACGACCGAACCATTGGTCACGGACTTGGTAGTCCATTCACCGTCACGAATGACCGCGTTCATGAACTCGTCAGTGACGCGGACCGAGTGGTTCGCGTTCTGGTAGTTCACCGAGTCGTAAGCGCCGCCCTGAACGTTGAAGCCGCCGTCGTAGCCGGCATCGATCAGCGCCCACGCCTTCTTCTCTTCGATCGCCTTGCAGTCGATGAAGTCGACGACGTCGGGGTGCTCGACGTTGAGGATCACCATCTTGGCCGCGCGACGCGTCTTGCCACCGCTCTTGATCGCGCCAGCGAATGCATCGAAGCCACGCATGAACGAGACCGGACCCGACGCGGTGCCGCCACCGTTCAGGTGCTCGCGCGAGCTGCGCAGCGACGACAGGTTCGAGCCGGTGCCCGAGCCGTACTTGAACAGCATGCCCTCGGTCTTCGCCAGACCGAGAATCGACGACATCGAGTCATCGACCGAGTTGATGAAGCACGCCGAGCACTGCGGGTGCTCTTCAACGCCGACGTTGAACCAGACCGGCGAGTTGAACGCCATCTTCTGGTGGAGGAGCATGTGCACGAGCTCGTCACGGAACGCCCACGCGTCTTGCTCGGTCTTGAAGTAGCCGTCGGTCTTGCCCCAGCCGTAGATGGTGTCCGCAACGCGGGCGATCATCTGGCGGACCGAGTACTCGCGGTCTGGCGTACCCAGCGTGCCGCGGAAGTACTTCTGGACCACTACGTTGGTCGCCGTCTGCGACCAGGTCTTGGGGAACTCGACACCACGCTGCTCGAAGAACACCCGACCATCGGCGCCCGAGATCACCGCATCGCGGCGCTCCCACTCGACGGTATCGAACGGGTCCACACCTTGGCGGGTGAAGTAGCGCTCGAACGTGAGCCCTGGACGCTCGTCCTTGATAACGCGCGACGACGCGCGGATAGCTGAACGGTTTGCCTTCTGCGAATCTGCTCCTGGCGTGTGACCCGGTGCAACGGCGCTGGACTTCACGAGCATGACCCCTCCTAAGAACCTGGCGAATGGTGGCGAGAAAAATGGTGACGTATCGGTCTGATCTCTAGGGCGCAGAACACCCATCGGCAGATCCCTGATCTGCCCGAAACCCCTAGAGAATGGTGCGGAAGCGAAGCGAAGTGCGAAGCGGCGAACGTGTCTGCGAGGTTGACGGCTCTACCAGGTCCCTATGACAGCTGGACGCTGATGGTTTTTCCGTCTGGTTACTCCCGTTTGAATCCTCGGAAACAGGTGCGGCGGATGTCCGTTGTACTGAGACGCCTAGGGTCGGGCAAGAAAAATGGCGCTATATTTGGGGCGTTGGACGGGAGCATGTCCTACATCTAGTGTGCCCCTCCGGAAGATATCCACGTGGACTAGCTGTGGATTGAGGGTGGATTGAGGGTGAATCCGGTCCGATTTTCGGCGCCTTTCCAAGGATTTCTGGATCGCTGTGGATAAGGCTGTGGGCCATCGAAAAGCGTCGTTTTTACGCGCTGTGTCAGGTGCAGATCTCTGGCTGAAAAAAAATTGGTTTCAGTTCCGGATTGGTGTCTAAGGAACGGTTTCGGAAGAGGGGGATCTTCCCCGTCGAGGACACCGCGGTCTGGCCAGTTTTCGCGAGTCAGCGCGCAGATTTGCGCGCGACGTCAGCGACCGGCGTTGAGCTCCGCACGGGCTCGCGCGCGGAGGTTTTTCTTGGGGTGTTTTTCGGCCGTTTCTTCAAGGTACGGCTTCAGGGGCAGCCCGATGTCGCGACGCATGAAGCCCACGATGCGGTCATCGACGTCCGGGGTGGTCAAGAACCCCTTCAGGACGGCCTTCAGGAGCTCAGGATTCTCCTTGTACGAGGCGTCCAGCTTCACGGCGTCCCGGAAGCTCTCCACCCCATCGGCCCACCACAGCTTGCCGAAGTAGGCCTTGCCGGCCAGGAACGCGAGCTCGGCGTTGGTGGGGTGCGCCTTGCGGGCGATCTTGAGGATCCCGACCGCCGCCTCGTAGTCCTCGCTCGCGATCAGGGTCTTGGCGCTCGCGATCGTGTCCGCGGCAGACGTCTCGGCCGGCGGCGGCGTGGCTTTGACGGCCGAGCCCGAGTCCGTCGCGACGGGCTTGGCGGCGGGCTTCTGCTTGTCGCCGCCACCGGCGACCAGCGCGATCAGGATGATGACGCCGAGCAAGCCACCCGCGCCGATCATCAGCTGCTTCCTGGTGAACGGGAGCTGCGGGATCGGACGCGAATCGCTCCTGGACAGCGGCGCCGATCCCGCGACCGGCGTGGGCCGCGTGGGCGGAACATCGAGCGGCGCAATCGGCGCTGCGCTCGCACCACCACTGCCCGGCGCACTCGGCGTCCCGCCACTGCCCGGTGCAACGAAGCCGCCCGGTGTCACCGCTGGCGTGGGGCCGCTGTCGAACGAAGCGTTGCCGCTGCCGGCAATCCCTGCGGGTGGAACGTAGGGCTTTGCTTGCGGCAGTGGCGGCAACGAGCTCGCCCGCGGCGGCTGTCCGCCTGCGCCGGATGCGACCGATGCGCCGCTGAATCCCGCCGCCGAATCAGTGCCACCAAATCCCGCCGACGCGCTCGGCCCCGAGCCTCCGCTCGACGGATCCGTCGTCGCGACCCCGGTGAACGGTCGGCTGGCGTCGACGACATTCGCGACGCCGCCTGTGGGTCCGCCCCCAACCCCTGGTATTGCGGCGCTCGTCGGGATCGCGGTGCTCTGCGCGCCCGCGGGAACGTTCCATCCCGACACCGTCGCTTGCGGGCTGTTCGCCGGCGCGTTCGGATTCTCGGGCACCGCGCGCGCGAACAACGCGGCAGCGCTCGTCTTGGTCTGCTTCGCAGCGGCCGCCTCGACCGCCTTCGACATCGCGACTGCCGAATCAAACCGATCCTTCGGCGCCTTCGCGAGCGCCTTGGCAACGACGGCCTCGAGGTCGCCGAAATCGATCCGCGGCTCGACCGCCTTCATCGTCGGTGGCGCCTCGAGCAGATGCTTGCGCACGACCGCGATCGGATCGTCGGCGACGAACGGCTTTCGCCCGGTCAGCATCTCGAACAGCATCACGCCGCACGCGTAGACGTCTGTCCGCGCGTCGATGTCGCTGCCCTTGCACTGCTCCGGTGCCATGTAGTTCGGCGTGCCGACGACGATTCCAGTCGTCAGCTTCGCGGCCGTCGACTCGGTCAGCCGCGCGAGCCCGAAGTCGAGGATCCGCACCTGCTCGCCGAGGCCCGCCTTCTCCGAGATCATGATGTTCGCGGGCTTGATGTCGCGATGCACGATGCCGAGCTCGTGTGCATGCGCGAGCCCCGACAGCACCTGGCGAACAATATCCGCCGCGCGCCCCACTTCGAGCTGCCCGACCTTGTCGAGCAGATCGAGCAGACTCGTGCCTCGCACGAGATCCATCACGAGGAACGGCTTGTCGTCGTGGAGCCCGAAGTCATTCACGCTCACGCAGTTGGGGTGCTCGAGCAGCGCCATCAACTTCGCCTCGCGCTCGAAGCGCTGGCGACTCGCGAGCTCGTCGGGGAGCTCCTGGTGCATGACCTTGATCGCGACCGCACGCCCGAGTCCGATGCGCTCGCCGCGATACACGCTGCCCATGGCTCCCTCGGCGATCGGCTCGATCACCTTGTAGCGACCGTCGATGACGGCGCCGCTGAGGTCATGGTCTGCCACGGCTCGACGATACCAGGTGTGGTACCCAGTGGCGCATGCGAGGAGCGCTCCTGTTCATCGTGCTCGCTGCGTGTGGGAAGTCCGCGCCCACCGCACCCGACCGCGCCGCGCGCATCGTGACCCTCGCTCCGTCGGCCACCGAGGTCGTCGCGGCTCTCGGCGCGACCAGCTCCCTCGTGGGCGTCGACGGCTACTCGGAATTTCCTCCCGAGGTGAAGGCGCTCCCGAAGGTCGGCAGCTTCCTGCAGCCAAACCTCGAGGTCATCGTGAAGCTCGAGCCGACCCTCGTGGTCGTCGACGACATCCACGGTGCAACCGGTCGCGCGCTCGGCGATGCGGGCATCAAGACCGTCGAGTGCGCATTCCACGCGCTGCCCGACGTGAAGAAGGCGCTCCACACGGTCGGTGGTGCGATCGGTCGCACACGCGAAGCCGCTGCTGCCGTCGAAGCGATCGATGCCGCGCTCGATGCAGCCGCGGCCGCACGGCCCCCGCGCCACCCGCGTGTCCTCGCGATCATCGATCGCGAAGCCGGTGGTCTCGGCGGACTCGTCGCCGTGGGCCCGGGCAGCTGGGTCGACGAGCTACTCGCCGTCGTCGGCGGTAACAACGTGCTCGCGTCCTCGGGCATCCGCTATCCCAAGGTCTCGCTCGAAGAAGTCCTGCGCGCGCAGCCCGAGGTGATCCTCGATCTCTCGTTCGCAGGCCGCAGCAACGTCGCCGAGTGGAGCTCCGTCGATGTCCCCGCGGTGAAGAACAAGCGCGTCATCGCGCTCAGCGCGCCCTACCTCGTCGCGCCATCACCGCGCGTCAAGGCGGCGCTCGACACGCTCGCCGCCGCGATCAAGCTCGACTAGTTCGGATACGTCGCGACGAACACCTTCTCGGCCGTGTTCGTCGGCGCGCAGCCGTTCGCGAGCGCGGGCGTGAACATTCCAGACAACGTGCACGTCGCGCCGGCGGAGATGCGAATGCGACCGAGGCCGCCATCGCCGCCCTTGCCGCTCGCCGCCGAGCTTGTACCGCCGATGCCGCCGACGGAGCTCACGATCGCACCCGTCGCGACGGTGAGCGCAGGAGCCTGCAGGTAGATCACGCCGCCAGAGCCGCCGCCGCCACCACCTGAAGGCAGCGAGCTCACGACGGTGCCACCAGCGCCGCCATTCGCGAGCAACTGACCTGTCGCTGAAATGGTGATGGATGCTGCGGATGCGACGCGGAGCGCACCACCACCGCCACCACCGCCACCGCCGCCACCACCGCCTTGGGTTCCGCACTCGCATGCAGCACCGCCACCGCCACCGGCAGACCCGGGCGAGAAGGTCTCACTGACCGCCAGATCCCTTTCAGCGGTGACGCCGATCGCACCACCACCTCCGGCGGTGCCGGGGTAGCTGGGGCCGCCCGGGACGAACGTGGGATCCTGCCCCGCGTAAGCAGAGGTGCCCGGACCGCCCTTTGGAGGAATCTTACCGGTGCCATCGGGCGCCGCGTTTGGAACGCCGGCTGCGCCGCCGAGTAACCCGAACGCTCCAGCTCCGGCACCGCCTGGCGAAATGCTGTAGCCGGTGCCTCCACCACCGCCCGCGAAACCTCCACCGCCGCCGCCGCCATTGCAGATGCCACCGCCGGCACCACCGCCAGAACCGCCCGTGACGGTACAGCTGCCGTTCCAGAGCGGTGCGGCCGAGAAGCCAAGACCGCCTGCGCCGCCAGCCCCTGGTGCGGGACACCCCGTTCCGCCGTTTACCCCCGGAACTCGCGTGCCCGTGCTCCCGCCGCCACCGGCGCCGTCCGCGCAGCCTCCGTTTACGGCGCCGTTGCCACCACCGCCACCCGAGACATCCACCTTGCCGTCGATCACCACCGCGCCGGTTGCCCGCAAGTCGAGCGATCCGTTGCCGCCGACAGTGACTGTCACGCCTGCTGGAATGTTGATCGTCGTGTAGTTCCGGACGCCGGCGGGAAGGACCGTGTTGCCGACTGGAGCGAATGCGCCGTCTGCCCCCGTACTCGTGAACGGTTGCGCGGAGGGCGTGGTCGTCGCGTAGGTCTCGCACGCGTTGTTGCATTCGTTGGTGTCGTCGGCGTCGCCGTCGTCGCAATCCTCGCCGGCCATCGCGTTGACCTTGCCGTCACCGCACAGCGCGCGCGTGCAATCGTCGTTGCAGCCTGCCGACTCGCCGCCCGTATCGCATTCTTCACCGGTGGTGACTTCGCTGTCACCGCAGGTGGTGTTCGCGTCGAGCTTGACGACCTCGCCACAACCAAACGCAAGGATCGCAACCAGGGAGAGACGCATCGCGCGATTTTCTACCGGAAGAGATTTCCGGTCAAATGGCGGCGGTGCTCAGTTGGGATACGTCGCGACGAAGACCTTCTCGGCCGTGCTCGTCGGCGTGCAGCCATTGGCGAGCGCAGGCGTGAAGCTTCCCGACAACGTGCACGTCGCGCCGGCCGAGAGACGGATGCGACCGAGGCCGCCATCGCCGCCCTTGCCGCAGTCCGACGGGAATGACGCGCCCCCGACGCCGCCCACGGCCGAGACCATGGCGCCGAGCGACACAGTGAGCGACGGCGAAGCCAGATACACGACGCCGCCAGAACCGCCGCCGCCTCCTGTGGCTCCGTTCGTTGCCCCACCAATGCCGCCATTCCCCCCATTCGCAAGTACGGCTCCACTCGCTCCGATCGTGATCGATGCGGGCGATGCAATCCGCAGCGCGCCACCACCACCACCGCCGGCGCCGCTGCCATAGCCGCAGGCGCATACGCCGCCCCCACCACCGCCGCCAGAACCGGTGAAGAACGTGTTTTGAACAGCGAGGTCCGCTTCCGCTTGCGCACCGATCGCTCCGCCGCCACCGGGTGTTCCGGGAACATTCGGGCACATGGCGTTGGTGTAAACGCCATCACGTCCGGCATATGCCCCCGTCGCGTATCCACCGCCGCCCGGTGTGTTGTTCGTGTATGGCGCGGGCGAGCCGCCAACACCGCCGAGGCCGGGTCTGAAGCCAAACGTCGCTGCGCCGGTTCCTCCCTCCCAGCCGCTCGTGTATCCCGTGCCACCGCCACCACCTGCGTAGCCGCCGCCACCGCCGCCACCATTGCAGAGTCCGCCGCCAGCGCCTCCACCAAAAGACCCTCCCGGAGGTGCGCACTGGCTCGTTGCAGGTCTGCCGGGTTGCCCCGCCGCACCCGAACCACCGGCTCCGCTTGTCGCGCACACCAATCCGGGCGCGGAGTTGGTGCCGATGAGTCCCGCGATTCTTGTACCGGTGCTTCCCCCGCCGCCGCCGCCGCCGGCATTGCTGCACGCCGGAAGCCCTCCGTCTCCACCCGCGCCACCCGACAGATCGATCTTGCCGTCGATCACCACAGCGCCGGTCGCTCGGAGGTCGAGCCACCCGGTGCCGTTGACCGTGATCGTGACGCCTGCCGGAATCGTGATCGTCGTGTAGTGATGGACTCCGGATGTGAGCACGGTGTTACCAACCGGCGAAAACGCGCCCTCGGCACCGGTGCTCGTGAACGTTGTGCCTGATGACTGCGTCTCGTACGACTCGCACGAGTTGTTACACGCGTTGGTGTCGTCGGCGTCGCCGTCGTCGCAGTCCTCGCCGGCCATCGCATTGACTTTGCCGTCGCCACACAGAGCGCGCGTGCAGTCGTCGTTACAGCCCGTCGACTCGCCGCCCGTGTCGCACTCTTCGCTGGCGTTGACTTCGCTGTCACCGCATGTGGCGGTTTCGTCGAGCTTGACCACCTCGCCACAACCAAAGGCTAGTGTCGCCGCCAGGATCAGTCGCATCTAACGAGCGTTTCACGCCCGCCTACCAGCCGTCAAATCGCGAGCGGGCTCAGTTCGCGGGTATGACGATCGTCCATGTGAGCTGCGGCACTGAGCCTGATCTACGGCGCTGCTTCGTCGGCGCCGAGATCGAATCGCTCGCCCTGCGGACGCGGATCGCCCTCGAAATCAGTATTCGGCCCGACATCAGCAGCATCTCGCGCCGGACTCATGAGTCCGAGGTGGAAGTCGTTCACGCTCGGATTCACAAAGTCCGGATCGGCGTTTCGCGCGCCGAGCACAGGCATCGGTCCTGCGATCACGTTGTCGAGGATGCAGTTGTCGACCGGCAGCTGGTTGCTTTGAGGAGTCCAGACGATCGTCGATTGCAACGTCACGGCTCCGCCGCATACGACGGCCGGCTGGGCGCTCGCACTCCCTGTGTAAGCGATCGTCGAGGAACGAATCGATCCGGTCACTGTGCTCAATTGCAGCGCAGCGTCCGACGCGCCATAGACCAACAGATTCGTGATGTCGACAGTGCCGCCAGCGCCAACGTGACTGATGGCGAACGATTGAGCCGCAATGATCATCTGATCGATGACAAGCGGTCCTCTGAAGGTGATGGAGCCGGAGAGCGTAACGCGCTTGAAGGTCACGCCTGCACCTCCGGTGGAATCGATCATTTCGATATTCGGCTGAGACACGAGCTCCATGTCGCGGAACATTGCCGGTCGATTCCCGACGTAAAAAGCGACGCTGTACGTCGCGGTATTCGGCACCGCGATTCGCGCCCGATGACCATGAAAGTTCGCGCGTGGGGCAAACAGAGACGTTTCGCTGATCTCTATCGGCGTCGCCAGACTATATGTCCCGGGCGCGAACACGAAATCGTAACGAGTGTCAGTGGCTTGGGAAACCGCGTAAGCGACAGTGAGGCACGGCATGGTCCGCGTGCACGTTCCGATGTTCTGGCCCGACGGACGGATATAAAGTACCTGCGCCTCCGCGACGCACGCGCCATCGTCGCCGCACGCACCCGAGTCGCACTCCGCGTCGTCGATACAACCACGACACATCAACGTCGACGTGTCGCAGATCGCTTCGGTCGCAGTCGTGCACTGCCCGGATTCCGTGCACTCGGGCGGCTCGATGATCGGCTCCTCGCAGCTGTGATTCACGCACACGAGGTCCGCCGCGCAGGTGCGGCCTTCGGGGATCCCGGCAGCGTTGCAGTCCGCCGCGTCGCCGCAGCAGACCTCGGGGTTCGGTCTCGTGCATCCCACGACCAGCGCCAACCCCAGGAGCAACGGCTTCACCGGTCCATCATGCCTCAGACGGCGGTTGCGGACCACCATGTGATAGTGTATCAATAACACCATAGTGTTCGCGTTCTTCTTCACCGAGGTGTCACCATTCTCGCAGTGGTACCGATCGACCTTCGTCGTCGACGGCACGCGGTTTGGATGCGCCGAGCAATGCATGATGCACGGCAAGGCGATGCTGTTTGGCGACACGGCCATCGCCGCGCAGATCCTGGCGGCCGAGCATCCCCGCGATCACAAGGCACTGGGGCGCAAGGTCGCCGGCTTCGATCCGGCCGTGTGGGAACGCGAGCGCGAGCGCATCGTGTACGCCGGCAATCGCGCGAAGTTCACGCAGGATCAGGCGCTGCTCGATACGTTGATCGCGACGAAGGGCACGACGCTCGTCGAGGCGAGCCCGTTCGACAAGATCTGGGGCATCGGACTCGCAGCGGACGATCCGCGCGCGCAGGATCCGGCGCAGTGGCGAGGACTGAACTTGCTCGGCATCGTGCTCACGAAGCTGCGCGATGATCTGCTCGAGACCGGCGTGCGAACGGCGATTGCCGCTTAGTCGCGCGCAGCTTCGTCGTGCAAGCGCGCGTGCTCGAGCAGCAGATGCGTGACGCTGTCCTCGACCTCGGCGGTCTGCGAGCCCGGCGGGACACCGGCGGTGAGCTCGAAGTAGCCGTGGCGCCAGTCGAGGATCTTGAGGACGATCGCGCGCGCGGTGCCGTCGTTTTCCGAGGAGCGCGCGCGGACGATGCGACCGTCGACGAAATCGATCCAGGCCGCGAGCTGATCACGCGTGAGCGAGAGCTGGCCGGTCTTTTTCTCCTGCTCGAACATCTGGAGCAGCGTGGGAAGCGAGACCTCGGCGAGGGTGCCGCGCAGCGTGACCCGCTCGGTGTCGCGCTGGCTCACACGCGCCCAGCGACGCGCGCGCAGGATCACCTCGAGCACGGTGAACGGCTTGGGGATGAAGTCGGCCGCACCGAGCTGGAAGGCTTGCAGGCGGACGAGGTCGGTCGCGTTGGCCGACATCATCATGACCGGGACACTGGCAAGCTCACCGTGACGCCCCATCTCCTGGAGCACGTGAAGACCGTCGACGACGGGCATGTCACGCTCGATCAGCGCGACGTCGGGCGGCTTGGACAGGCAGGCACCGAGGGCCTCGATGCCATTGGTGGCAGTCGCGACGAGAAAGCCCGCACCGCCGAGCGCGGTGGACAGGCGCTCGAGGATGCGCGTCTGCGGATCGGCGACGAGGATGCGCAGGTCTGACGTCGTCGGGCGGGACTCGGCGTGGCGCGCGAGCAGGCGATGGATCGCGTCGAGGAACGCTTGCTCGCTCGGCCGCATCGGCTCGCGAAACATCACGCCGATGCCCGGGAACCGACCGAGGGTGCGGGCTTCGATCTCGGTGAGCGCGTGGGTGACCTGGCCGGTCATCACGTGACGCTGACCGTTGGGCGAGATCACGACCTGGATCACCGTGCCCGCGGGGAGCGGCGGCGACAGGCGAATGAACATGCCGAACGGAGACAGATCCTGAGAGACGGCGCGGACCTTCTTCCCGGCGGTGATGATCTCCACCGGCAGGTTCATGACCACGCGATCGTTCCGGCGCCGCACGACACCTCTGGCTACCGCGTTTCCGACAGCGGATCTACTCCGCCCGTGGTCGCCGCAGGGTAAAAGCGCTGGGTGTGGCTCGAGCTCAACGACGTCGACATCACGCTCGGCACACGCACGGTGGTGCGCAGCGCGACGGCGTCGGTC
>JBBQFU010000226.1:0-14734 GCA_038322185.1 Haliangiales bacterium | reverse complement strand
GTTCGCCGAGCCGGACGGTGAGAAGCATCCGTTCGATAGCCCGCTCGCCGACAGCACGCCCCATCCAACGAGCGCGCCGAACGGCATGTTCCCGGGCTACGTGGCGCCGCAGCAGGTCACCGTCGACGGTTTCAACGTGTTCGGCGATCCGTGGCTCGCCGACGGCGCGACCGCGACCAGCGGCAACAACGTCGACGCGTATGCCGACACCACTGCACCGACCGGGCTCGGCGAGGGCGACTTCCGTGCGCCCGCGCAGGGGACCTCGTTCCCGTACGTCTACGACGTCAACCAAGGTCCGCTCGCGACGGTCGAGCAGCAGCGGGCATCGGTCACGTCGCTGTTCTACGTGATCAACTGGCTCCACGACTTCTGGTACGACGCCGGCTTCACCGAGGCGGCAGGCAACGCGCAGGCGGTCAACTATGGTCGTGGCGGTGTCGAGGGTGATGTGATGCTTGCCGAGGCGCAGGACAACGTCCTCGGCGGGTCGCGGAACAACGCGAACATGGCGACGCCCGCCGACGGAATGTCCCCGCGCATGCAGGTGTACGTGTGGAGCGGCAAGGACACGAAGTCGATGACACTCTCGCCGAGCGGTCGCACGCCGCTCATCGGTAGCGCGTCGTTTGGACCGCGGAGCTTCTCGCTCAGTGCGTCGCTCGTGCTCGCGCAGGACGGCATGGGAGCCAACCCGACCGATGGCTGCACCGCGCTCACGAATGCGGCGGCGGCTGCCGGCAAGATCGTGCTGTTCGATCGCGGCAACTGCACCTACAAGACGAAGACCACGCACGCACAGGCCGCCGGCGCCGTCGGCGCGATCATCGCGGACAACGGCCTGGGCACCGCGCCGCCATCGATGGGCGACGACGCCAATCTCGCGAACCCCACGATCCCGACGGTGTCGGTGCTCCAGTCCGAGGGCGTGACGCTGAAGGCAGAGCTTGGCTCAGGGCCCGTCACCGCGACGATCCAGCGCGCGGTGGCGGCCGACCTCGACGGCTCGCTCGACTCGACGCTGATCGCGCACGAGTTCGGGCATTACCTTCACCACCGATTGAGCGAGTGCAACGGACCGATGTGCCGCGCGTTGTCGGAAGGCTGGGGTGACTTCACGGCGCTGATGTTGCTGACGCGCCAGGGCGATGATCTACGCGGCGCGTTTCCGTTCAGCGTTTACGTGACGCAAGGCTATGCCGGCGATCCGGCGTACTTCGGGATTCGTCGCGCGCCGTACAGCGTGAACCCGGACATCAACGGGCTGACCTTCCGCCACATGGCGAACGGCGAGCAGCTGCCAGCGCATCCGCTGCAGGGCACGAGCTCGAACGCCGAGGTGCACAATGCCGGCGAGGTCTGGGCAGCCGCACTGTGGGAGGTCTACGTCGCGCTGCACGAGGCCGCGCCGCTCGGCGAGCCGTTCGCCCAGGTGCGCGCGAAGATGGCGCGTTACGTCGTCACCGGGCTGTCGCTCGTGCCCGAGGAGGCGACGCCGCTCGAGACGCGCGATGCATTGCTCGCTGCCGCGCTCGCCGAGAGTCCGGCGGACTACGCCGTGATGACCGAGGCCTTCGCGCGGCGCGGCTTCGGCAGCTGTGCGGTCGCGCCGCCGCCTGGCAGTGTCACGTTCGTCGGCATCGTCGAGAGCACGATCATCGCGGGTAACCCGCTGATGTCGTCGCTCGAGATCGCCGACGCTTGCGACGACGATTCGATCCTCGACACCGGCGAGACGGCAACCGTGAAGCTCACGGTGATCAATCAGGGCCACGCGCCGCTCACCGATCTGAACCTCCGCATCGCCTCCGAGTTGCCCGGCGTCACCGTGCTGGGCGAACCGGTTGCCGTCGCGCGCCTCGACTCGTTCGAGACGGTCGACCTCGAGGTCCAGGTCGCGCTCGAAGCGGGGATCGAGGAGGCGCTCGCGGGCGACCTCACGCTGCAAGTGACCTCGGCAGGCGGCTGCGAGGACACGGTGAAGATTCCGGTCGCGTTCCGGCTCAACGTCGATGACGTCCGGGCTCATTCGGCCACCGACACGTTCGACTCGCTGCTGTCATTCTGGGAGCCGTGGGCGATCGCATGGCATCACGAGCGTCAGAGTCCGCTAAACGGAATCTGGCACGCCGATGATCTGGCGATCGCGTCGGATACCCGGCTCACCTCGCCACGCCTCGTCGCGAAGAGCGACAAGCCGCTCACGATCACGTTCAGCCACCGCTACTCGTTCGAGCAGACGAACGGCACCTCCTGGGATGGCGCCGTGCTCGAGTACTCGCTCGACGGTGGCGAGACCTGGGCTGACATCTCCGAGCTCGCGGACCCCGGCTACACGGCGATCATCACCAGCGAGTCCGGCAACGAGCTCGGTGATCGCCCGGGCTACACCGGCAAGAACGCGGCCTACCCCGAGTACGAGACCGTCACCCTCGAGATCGGCAACGCACTCGCAGGCAAAGGATTCCGGTTCCGGTTCCGGCTCGGCACCGACGCAGGCACCGGCGGTCCCGGCTGGGACATCGATCAGATCGCGTTCGACGGGATCGTCGGCACGCCATTCCCCGCGCAGGTCGCCGACGATGGCATCTGCCCGGCCGATGTCGACGATCCGATCATGTCGGGTGGCGGTGGTTGCTGCCAGGGCGGCGGCTCGTCGAGCAACGTGCTCGCACTCGGTGTCCTCGCACTGCTCGCGCGCCGCCGACGCGCTAGGCCGTAGACCGTGTCGCCGTCGGTCACGGCGTGTGCCTCAGATGGAACGCCAAGACGCCAAACAAAGAGAAGAGAGATCGCCAGAGAGATTTTTTTCCAAAAATGATTCTCTGGCGTTCTAGATGTCTTTGTTTGGCGACTTGGCGTTAGATCTGGAACACGAACTAAGCGCCGCACGCGGCCCCTACGGTGCCCGACCGATCCAGATCACGTGCTTGACGGTGCTGTTCGGCCGCGCCGGAACACGCTGCCGGTCGACGGCGAAGCCCACACCGGTGAGCCGGTCGGTGAACTTCGGGTCGTTCTCGACCGACCACACGCCGAGCATCCCGCCGGAGCTCAGCGCCCGCCGCGCGGCCATCAGGCCCTTGGAGCCGTAGAGCCCCGCGTTCGCCGGTGACGTGAACGCATCGGGACCGTTATCGACGTCGAGCAAGATCGCCTGCCACTGCTCGCGGGTCTCGCGGATCGTCGCTGCGACATCACCGACGTGAACCGTGACGCGCGGATCATTGAGCGGGTGATTCGCCAGCGCGCCGAGATGCTCGCGGTTCCACGCCACGACCTCGGGCAGCAGCTCGACGACGTGGACCTTGGCGTCCGCGGGTAATACATCGAGCGCGGCGCGCAGCGTGAAGCCCATGCCGAGCCCACCGACGAGCACGCGCGGGCGCGGCATGCGGACGAGGTGCGCGCAGCCGAGCTTCGCGAGCGCTTCCTCGGACGAGTGTTGCCGGCTGTTCATCAGCTCGGCACCGCGCAGGCGGATCGCAAACTCGGTCCCGCGCTGCGAGAGCACGAGCTCGTCCTTGGGATCCTTGCCGACCTTCGCGCGGCCGAGCTCGCGCCAGGGAATCACGGGGTGACGGGCTGGATGATGACGGTGTTGCCCATGAAGACCGGGATCACGATGCGGTGGCGCTTGGTGTCGTAACCGAAGTCAGCCGGCGACTTCACGTTCGCGACGACTGCCTTCCACTCACCGCCCGGCTTGCCGCGATAGATCGCGGAGCCTTCCCAGCTCGACACGAGGACCTCGCCACCCGAGAGGAGGACCACGCCGTCGAGCTGGCCCTTTGGCAGCTTCTGCCCCGCGGCCTTCTTGCCCTTCGCATCGACGGAGTAGATCTCGCCGCTGCCGAACGTGACGACCCAGACCGCGCCGGCCTCACCACCGACCAGGCCATTGGGAGCGCCAAGCGCCTTGTCCTTGATGAGCGGCTTGATCTTGTCGTCCTTGCCAATCAGATAGATCGCATCGGTGCCCGTGCTCGCGAACTTCGCGTCGAGGCCACTGTCGGCGACGAAGATGCCACCATCGGGCGCATTCGCCAGATCGTTGAGGAACGTCGCGCCCTCCACCTTGATCTCGCCTTTCGTCTCACCGGTCTTGAGGTCGAACTTGCGCACGACGTTGATGTCACTGACGTAGAGCATGCCGTTCGCGATCGCCATGCCCTTGGGCGCGTCGAGCTTGACGGTGTCCTTCGTGCCGTCGATCCACTTGGCCTCGGTGATCTTGCCGTCGGGCGAGACCTTCGTGATGTAGCCGTTGTCATCGACGTCGAGCGGGTTGCCGTTGATGTTGGCCACCAGATATACGTCGCCATCCGGGTCATAGAGCACGCTCTCCGGGGTCGAGAATCCCTCGATGAGCGACAACGCGGACTTGCCATCCCACTCGGCGGGCGCTGCATCGACAGGGACGGCATTTGTGTGCTCCGGTGCCGTCGCGGCGCCCGAACCCTTATCAGGGGTGTTCTCCGCTGCTTTCTTCTTGCAACCTGCGAGCGACGCGAACACGAACGCAATCGTCAACGTCTTGTTCATGCGCGGACCTTAGTATGAAAAAATCGCAGGTGGTGTCCTGCCTGAAGAGTTTGCTGCTCGCGCTGATCGGAACAGGCTGTTCCTTTCAGCCGGGCGTGATCGGCATGGTCGACGCACCGGTGGCGCCGGTGGATGACGAGATCGTCGTGCCCGCGGTGTGTCTCGACACGGTGTGGTGCAAGCGCAAGGTGATCACCGTCGACAGCACACAGGTCACCGGCGCACCGGCCGAATTCATGCTGCTCGTACGGGTCACCAATGACGCCGAGCTGGCGGCAGGCGCGCTCCCGAGTGGCGACGATATTCGCTTCGCGAAGGTCGACGGCACGCCGCTGCCTTACGAGCGCGAGGCCTACGACTCCCAGACGGGCTCTCTTCTCGCGTGGGTCCAGGTCGGCGGTCTCGAGCTGATCTCCGAGCTCCACCTCTACTACGGCAACGCGGCGGCCACCGACCAGCAAGCGGGAGCCGCGGCGTGGCCCGGTCGCTACGCAGCGGTGTGGCACCTCGACGAGGCAAGCGGGATGCTCGCCGACGCGACGGCGAACGCGAACACCGCAGTGCCGACCAATGCACCGGTGCTCGGCGCGACAGCGGTGATCGGCAGAGGCGTCACGCTCGACGGGACGAATGACTTCTTGCGGGTAACGAAGAGCGCGAGTCTCGACGCGACGACCGGCGACGCGACGTTCGCGCTATGGGTCAACTGGGATTCACTGACCAGCGCGACCTATCAGCGCGTGCTCGCGTCGGAGAATCGGTTCGCGGCGAACGACGATGGCTACGAGTGGGCGGCGCAACCAGGCGGAGACTTCTTCCTCTATCCGTACGGCGGCGAGGAGTCCTACAACCTCGGCCCCACTCCCTTCACCGCGGGCCAGTGGCACCACCTCGTCGCGACGATCGACTTCGCGATGAAGGAAGTCCGGATCTTCGTCGACGGTGCAGCGATGTCGTTCACGATCGAAAACGACTCGACCGCGTGGACGATGCTCGGAAACCCGGGCGACTGGCTGTGGGGCTCCAACATCAGCACGAGCGGGGCGTTCGGCGGCAAGATGGACGAGATCCAGGTCATGCGTGGCACCCGCGCGTTGGGCTGGATTCGCGCCGCGTACGCGAACCAGCGCGCCGACTCGACGCTGTTGACGATCGGACCGGAACAGTTGCTGCCACCACCCTGACGCTGCGCAACCTGGTGAAAGCCGCACACCGCGCGATGACAGATCACGGTGTTGGCGGTGGCGCGGCCGTTGCAACTCGCGCGACCGATGCGCACTGCCGGGCTGATCCTCCTCGCCACGACCTCGATCGCGCACGCCGCGCCGCCGGAAGTCGTTCTTGGTGACGCGCAGCTCCAGCTCAGGCCGTGGAGCGAGGTGCTCGCCGAGGGCAACGAGGTCGCGACCCAGGAGTGGATTCGCTACGTCGGGTTCGCGCAGCTGACCGGCGGTGGTCGCGCGGGTGGCGATGCGGGAGCCGGCGCTGCGGTTGCCGTTGGTGGCCTCGACTGCGAGCTCGTCGCGGGCACCGTGCACGGCCGCTTCCGTCCGCTCGCCGACGATGGCGAGGTGATGGGCCAGGTCTCGTACTCGGTGTGTCCGTTCGCCGTGCTGCTGACGCTGAAGTTCGACGGTCGTCGCGGCGCGGGCATCGCACCGGGCCTCGACGCGCGACGCTCGCTGTGGAATCGCGCGTACACCGACGTCTACGATCGGATGCTGCTCGCGTTCGGTCCGTTCGGAAAGCACACGGTGTTCTCGTTCGCGCTCGGTCACGGCACGACCACGCAGAGCGACGGACTGACCACGCGCACGACGAAGAACCTCGACATGGAGTTCTTCGCGTATCGCTACGTCGACCCCCGCGGCTTCAGTGCCGAGCTCCTCGCGCTCGAGACGCAAGGGATCAAGGCAGGCACCGACAACAAGGGCGGCGTGTCGTCGAGCTTCATGCCGGTGCGGCTGCACGTCGAGCACGGCGATACCTACGCGAACGCGAAGGCGGGCTGGGGCAGCACCGCCGGCTACATCAAGGGCAGCGGCTCGACGATGGTCAACGGCGAGACGGTGAGCCAGTGGGAAGAGACGATCGATAGCGAGGGTCTGCCCGATGTGAGCGAGTGGGTCGGCGAGCTCGAGGTTGGTGTCCGGCGCGATCGATTCACCACGCGCGGTCGGGTCGCCCGCGGCTTCTACCCGACCTTCGATGGCAACGTGGCGCTCGAGTCGCGGGTGACCGGCAACGTCACCTACGCGGCCGGTCGCACGCGCCGGACCACGTTCTCGCTGACCCCGTTCGCGACCCGCACCCGGACCTGGGTTCGCGAGGCCGGCAGCTCCCGAGATCTGAGCGCAGGCGCCCAGCTCCACGTGGGCCGCGAATTGAGCAAACAGCTGCGGATCGACGCGATTGGTGAGGCAGGCGTATCTCCCTACGCACGCAGCGAAAGTGAACGTTTGCCCACTGGCAACTTGGGTGGCCAGTTGATGGTCGCGATCAGTGGTCGCGTGACAGAACTTCGGCGTTGACGCTATGCGACATGTCGGTGTAACTCGACGCCGTGATCAGAACCCTACTGCTCCTCGGCGTGATGGTGATGGCGGCATGCGGACCGGCGGCGGATAACGACGGCGGTGGCGGCGGCGGCGGCGGCGGAGGTGGCGGTGGCGGCACCGAGGTCGACGCTGGATCGGGATCCGGATCAGGCTCGGGCTCGGGCTCGGCGCAGCCCGGCGGCGCGTGCAGCTGCGATGCGGACTGTCCCGCGGTCGACGGTCACGATGGCGTCTGTATTTTTGGCGTGTGCATGACCGAAGCGTCGGCCGCATGCGCGTCGGGTGGATCGAAGACCGAGTGCCCGACCGGCTCGCAGTGCTGGAACCTGACTGGCCGCGATGGCTCGCTATGCTGGCCCGAGTGCGCGTCGTACTCGTGCGCGGGTACATGCGCGAGCGATGGAACGTGCGAGCCGAACGCGATGACCGATTGCGATCCGACGTGTGGCGAGGCGTGCTCGTGCACGGCAACCTCGTGCGGTAACGGCATGTCGTGCGTGAGCGGCGAGTGCGTTCCCGATGTCGGCGCAGGTCCCGGCGCGGGCCCCGGCCCGACGTGCGCGAGCCTGCCGACGCGCGATTGCACGACCGGCGACTGCGGCACGCTCGGCGCGTTCTCTCCGCGCGTGACGACGTACTACGACGACTACCAGATCAACGGTGAGGGCACGAGCCAGTACCGCAGCTACGCCCGCAAGGATCTGCGCATGCTGATGGCGTACGCGACCGCGTTCACCGAGTGCAAGTCCAACGCATGGACCACCGGCAACGGTGGCGCGCTCGGGCTCGGCGATATGAGCGAAGCGAACGGTGCGATTCCGGGCACGGCGATCAACTCGCCGGGCCATCCGCCGGGCACGCACGTCAACGGCTACGACATCGACATCGGCTACTACCAGATCGGCACCGCCGACAACAGACTGCGCCCGGTCTGCCCGTACACCAGCGGTGGTCAGGATCAGTCGCACTGCGTTGGCGATCCCGTGTACCTCGACACCTGGCGCAACGCGCTGTTCCTCGGCGCGCTGTTCTCGAGCACGCGCACCCGCGTCGTCGGCGTCGACGGCAAGGTTGGCCCGAAGCTGATGTCGGCGCTCAACCAGCTGTGCACCAGCGGCTGGCTCACCGCCGCCGCATGCAACAACATCTCGCTCGCATACGAGACCACGAACAATGGCCAGGGTTGGTACTACCACCACCATCACCACAGCCACCTCAGCCTCGAGAACGTCGGCACGCTGACGAGCACGGTGCTCGGCTGCCAGAACCCCTACGGCTGTGATCCCAGCGTGCGCAACATCGTGAAGCGCCCGATGGTTCACCGCCTGACCAAGCAGGACCTGTAGTGAGCGAACATCCGACCGACTTCAAAGGCTCGATTCCCGAGGCGATCACCAAGGGCATCAAGGACGTCATTCCAGATGCAGTGGTGGAGGTCGGCGGCGGCGGTGGTCACTTCAACATCGTCGTGATCTCGACGGTGTTCGAGGGCAAGTCGATGCTGCAGAACCAGCGTCTCGTGCTGTCGTCGATCAAGCATCTCATCAACGGCGCATCGCCCCCGGTGCACGCCGTCGACTCGCTCGTCACCAAGACTCCTTAGGCTCCCCTATGCGTCACTTCCTCGCGGTCGTAGCCATTCTCGTTTCAGCTTGCGCTGATGCTGGTGATGTCGACACCCACGAGGCGGAAGTCTCGCCGGAGCTCGGCAAGGATGACGCCGCGAGCGAGATCACGGTCCGCGCGGGCGAGACCACCCTGTGGGTGAACAAGGCCGTCGCGCTGCGCGAAGGCCCGAACGGCCGTGAATTCGTGCTGCGCGGTCGCACGAGCCGCACGCTGACCGATGGTCGCGGCTTCATCTTCGACGACGTCTACGGTGACTTCACGAAGAAGTCGCCGCGTGTGTTCGAGCTGACCTGGCCGCTGTCGACGGCGCGCTCGCTCGTTGACGGCGTCGATCAGTTCATCGGCATGTCGTTCACGCACTCGAGCTCGCGCCCTGACAACTTGACCGCGCGCACCGTGGTGCGGCCGCGGCTCGGTGAGTTCACCGGCTCGTCGAAGATCTACCTGGTTGCCGAGCTGCAGCCGGTGATCGTCGCCGGCACCGTCATGTATCGGATCACCGGCCGCACCTACGGCGCGAACACCGGGATCCGTCTCGTCGTCGATAACGTCGACGTCGGCAGCGTGACGCGCGTCGACTCGCAGGCGTTCACGATCGATCTCGAGCCCAACGTGGCGCTCGCGTACATCGCGAACGGCGTCGACCTCCAGGTCATCGCGGACTTCACCACCGGTGGCGTCGACAAGCACGGCAAGCTCGCGCTCTCGATCAAGAAGCTCGGCATGACCGCGGGTGATGTCGAGGCCGTGTGGCCGCCGGGCGTGTGCGCGACCACGACCAAATCGTGTCTCGAGGCGCTGCCCGACAGCGCGCTCGATCTCGGTGGCTGCGGCGAGGCCGTGAAGGTCAACGCCTGCGCCAATCAGATCGGCGCCGTGTTCGTCGATGACGTCTCGTTCACCGCCAAGCTCCACGCTGCCGGCCAGCAGCTCGCAACGCCGGCCGCGCGCACCGATGCGAACGCGCTGGTTGGTACCGACCGTGCCGACCAGTGGCTCTACGCGGCGGAGCAGCACGTCAACAGCCACCTCGAGCGCATGTTCGGACGCTGGTTCCTCGGTGCTTCGACGCGCGATGCGCAGCTGGATCTCGCCGTCACGCGCGGCTTCGACTACGCGTACGCGCGTCCGTTCGATGCGGTCGAGCCGCACGAGCCAGTTCCCGGCGATGCAGCAGCAATGCGCCACGTCGCTGCCGATGCAGTGCTCGCCGAGCTTGCGCGCATGGACCTCGTGCACAGCGAGTTTTCTCGCTCGCTCGAGCAGCTTGTCAGCCAGTACCGCGCGCGGCATCTCGAGAGCATCAAGGCATTTCGCGAGACGATCACCGCCGAGCCGTACATGACGACCAAGAACGTGTATGTCGGCGATTGGCTCGGCGTGTACACGGAAGTTGTGATTGATCGCGCGACGGGTCACGTCGAGTACACGCTTGTAGAGATCGACTGACAATCGTTGTGGCGTACGCGCTCACTCACGAAGTTTTTACGTGAGGTGTGTTGTCCATGCCCATCCAGGCACTCATGCTCCGCGTTCTCGAAAAGGAGCCTGCATGATTCGAATGACCGTGATCGCGATGACCTTTGGCCTTCTCGCCGGCACTGCCTGCAAGAAGAAGAGTGACACCTCCGCCGGCGAGGCTGCGAAGACGCAGGCCACGACTGGAACCACGAAGGACACGACAACGCCCGCAACAGGGGCGACGGCCGAGGCCAATGCCGGTGTGACCGCCGGTGGCATCGAGCGCGCAGCCGATGAAGGCGCTGCCGCGATGCTCGCGCAAGCGACCGGTACGGTCGAGGTTCGCCGTCTCGGCGAGCCGACGTGGGCGGCTGCGAAGGCCGACACCAAGCTCTATGCCGGTGACCAGGTCCGCACCGCGGATGCATCGGGCGCGACGATCATGCTCGCCGATCAGAGCGTCATCGAAGTTGCCGAGGCCAGCACGGTCGCAGTCGCGAGCCGTGACGCGAGCGCGGATCCCGCGTCGGCGGCTGCAGTCCTCTCTGGCAATGCACGCTTCTCCGTGACGCCGCGCGCGCCGGGCGAAGGCGCGTTCCGCGTCTACACGCCGGGTGCCGTTGTTCTGACGAAGGGCACGACCTACGGTATCGGCGTCGCTGCGAGCGGCGAGGCGCGCGTGGGTGTCGAGTCCGGCTCCGTCGAGGTGATCGGTCTGGCCGCGCTCGATGCGCAGCCGATCGAGGTCGCCACGGCGACGCAGGTCGTGATCGCAGCCGACGGCAAGGTCGGCTCGACGTCCGCATGGGCGACCGATGACTGGGGCACCTGGCGCGACGAGGCCGATGCAACGGTCGAGGTAGGTGGTTCGATCAAGGCTCACGGCGACGCGCTCGCCGAGCTCGATGCCGCACTCAACGCGAGCTACACCGAGCTGCAGGCGAATGCCGACAGCGCGGTGACCTTCGAGGCGACTGCAGCTGGGGCCGCCGAGAAGAACGACACCGCGGCGTACACCGCGGCGCTCCCCGACGGTGCAGCGACGATCGACGCATCGTTCTCGCTCGCCGGTCGTCTCGAGGCGCTGACGTGGGCCCACGCGGGTCACGCCACCCTCGCGACGGATCTCTATGTTCGCCACCCCGAGGCGCAGGCCCAGTGGGATGTCGTCGCGCCGCGCGTCGACGCGAGCATCCTGTGGCCGAAGCGCTTCGAGGTGACGGCGACTGCCTACTGGCAGCCGCTGCGCATGCAGTACTACGTGCACCACCCGGTGGGTCGCGCGAACGCGTCGCTCGTCGGCATCACGGTCCCGACGTTCTACGCGTCGGTCCAGCCGCCCGCGGTCGAGCCGGCCACGGTTCGCGCCAAGGTGAAGGGTCAGATCTGGGTCGCGCCGACGATCGCGTGGCAGGCCTCGACGCGTCCGCTGTGGATCGCGAACCCGAACGCGAACTGGCACGCGTCGGCCAAGGTCAACGCTGCTCCGCCGCGCGCAAAGGTCGCGTGGTATGTGCGCCCGGCGACGCTGAAGTCGAAGGCGTACATCGGTGCGCCGATCAAGGGCTCGTGGGCGACCAAGATGACGGTCGCCGCGCCGCAGCCGCGCGCAGCGTTTGCCGCGTCGTGGAAGATTCCGGTCGGCACGAAGATCAAGGTCGATGCTCCGAACTTCGACGCCGCCGCGAAGGCGCGCGCGACCGCGAAGTTTGAAGCGCCGAACATGAAGGTGAACGCCCCGAACATCGACGTGAAGGGTGCGGCGAACGCCAAGATGGACACCGCGGTCGACGCGAAGGCGAAGATCAACGGCAAGGTGAACGTTGCGGTTCCGCAGCCGCAGGTTGTCGTCCCCTCGGTCGACGTCAAGGGCAAGGCGGGCGCTGCGGCGAACGCCGGTGCCGACGTGAAGACGAAGGTCGACGGCGCCGTGAAGGCGAAGGCCGACGTGAAGATCAAGGCTCCCGAGGTCAAGCCGCCGGCCGTTAAGGTCGACGTCAAGGCCAAGGCGAGCGGCGGCTTCAAGCTCGGCAACTAAGCCAGCGAAGTTCCTACGACGTGCCGCCATCGCATGAACGTGCGACGGCGGCATTCGTCGTTTCGGGCGCCCGCTCGCGAAATGGCGAGCGCGCGTGCTAAGCCACGCACGTGGATCAAGCCACCAAGATCGAGGAGTGCTTCCTCGCGCCCATCGGCTCGGCGATTCCGTGCTTCGACACGGAGGTCATCGAGCGGGACGGGTGGTACCAGCTGATCACACCGTCGACGGGATCGACGCAGGGGAACGAGATCGTGATCTCGAGGGTCCCGGCCGACGACGCGATCGCGGTCGTCCATCGGACAATCGACCAGTACGCGTCGCACCGGCTGCCGTTTCGATGGTGCGTCGGTCCGCTGACCGAGCCCGTCGATTTCGGCGGCACGCTCGAGCGGCTGGGCTTTGTCGGCTGGCCGACGCGCGGCATGGCGATCGATCCTGCGAGCTGGAAGCACGTCGAGCACGCTGGCATCACCATCGAGCCGGTGACCGAGGCGAACCTCCCGGCGTACTACGCGTGCTGGGCACGTGGCTGGGAGTTTCATGCTCCCGATGTCGCGGCATGGATGGCCGATCACGTGCGCGTGTTCGCGACCGGCCGGTTTCACTTCTTCCTCGCGCGCGTCAACGGCGAGCCCGCGGGCACGGCCGGCTTCATCACGAAGCCGAACAGCGCCTACCTGGTCGGCGGCAACGTGCTGCCAGAGTTCCGCACGCGCGGCGTGTATCGTGCGCTCCTCGACGAACGCCTGCGGGCCATCCGTGGCCTCAGCCTGTCGCTCGCATTGACCCAGGCGCGCGAGGCCACCTCGGCCCCGATTCTCGAGGCACTCGGATTCGAGTCGCTCTATCGCTCGCACATGTATCGGTGGGAACCATGAAACATTCGTTGATCACGTTCATCTTCGCGTGTGGCTCGTCATCGTCGTCGCCGCCGATCACGCCGGCTGCACCTGCGGAACAAGCTGCGCATGGGCATGGGCAGCACGTGCATCACGGTCCGGGCGGACATCGATTCGAGAAGGCCGATGACTGGGCGCCGATGTTCGACGATCCGAAGCGAGACGAATGGCAGAAGCCCGACGCCGTCGTAGCGTCGCTCGCGATCACACCGGGCATGACCGTCGCCGACGTCGGTGCCGGCACCGGCTACTTCGAGTCGCGGCTCGCGGCCGCGGTCGGTCCGAACGGCAAGGTCCTCGCCGTCGACATCGAGCCCGACATGGTGCGCTACATCAGCGAGCGTGCGATCCGCGAGAACACACCGCAGGTGCAGGCGCTGCTCGGCGCCGCCGACGATCCGAAGCTCCCAACCGCGAGCCTCGATCGGATTCTTGTCGTCGACACCTGGCATCACGTCCAGGAGCGAGTCGCCTACGCACGCAAGCTCGGCGCAGCGCTGAAGCCCGGCGGTGCGCTGTTCATCGTCGACTTCACGCTCGAGACCGAGCGCGGTCCGCCGAAGACTCACCGGCTGTCGCTGGACAGCGTGAAGGCGGAGCTCGAGCAGGCCGGACTGCGCGTGAGCGTCGTCGACGAGACCTTGCCCGATCAGTACATGCTCAAGGGCGAGCTCGCGCGCTGAGTGCGAGTGCGAGGCCGCCGACGATCGCGGCCCCACCGATCACGACGTTGAGGCGCAGCGGTTCGGCCAGCAGCGCGACCGCAGACAGCGCGGTGACCACGGGCACCGACAGCTGCACGAGCGCAGCGCGTGTGGCACCGAGCGACGGGACCGCCGCGTACCACAGGCTGTAGCCGAGGCCGGAGGCGACGCCGCCCGACGCTGCGGCGAGCAGGATGCCGTACGCCGTTGCGTGCGCGCGGGTCGCGAACGCCACGCCAACGAGGAGCGCCGCGATCGGTACGCTGCGCGCGAAGTTGCTCGCCGTCGCGATGAGCGGACGCGTGACGCCCTTGCCTCGCAGCGAGTAGATGCCCCATGCGATACCGGCGAGTGCCATCAGAGCAGCGCCGCGCGGCGGTGGCGGATCGAGGCCGGGCGCATTGATCGCGATGAGGCCAGCGACCGCGACGAGCCAGCCGAGCCATTGCTGGGCGGAGGGACGCTCGCCGCGGAGCAGGCCGCCCGCGATCATGGTGAGCTGGACCGCGCCGAACAAGATCAGGGCGCCGGCCGCCGCGCCGATCTGGAGGTAGGCGTAGGAGAACGCGACCGCGTAGGCGGCCAGGGCGAGCATCGAGGCCCAGCTGCCTTCGCCACGGATCGACGACCGGCGCGCGGTCACGATCGCGACCAGGACGATCGCGCCGGTGGCCAGGCGAATCGCGGTGAAGCAGGCCGCATCGATCGCCCCGCCCCGCAATGCCGCACGGCACAGAAGCGAGTTCGCGGCAAAACCGACCATCGCCATCGCCGTGAGGACAGGAGTCCGCAACGGGGTGAACGTACCTGATAGAATCACCTCGATGGCGATCACTCTGGCGCTGGTGCCGTCGTCGACGCCCGGCGACAGTCGGTTTGCACTCGATGGCCTGTGCG